>NZ_JBFRCN010000096.1:0-18384 GCF_040965835.1 Paraburkholderia sp. BR10872 | reverse complement strand
ATCTACTGCCACCCGGCGCTCGCCGATGATGCGCACGAAGGGCCCATCACGCCGTCGATGCAGACGTATCGCCACGCCGACGAATTCGGCGCGCTCATTTCGCCTCGCGTGGCTGCAGCGCTCGCGCAAGCGGGCGTGCGCCGGGGCGGCTTCACCGACGTGTTTTTCGGCGCGGCTTCGGGCTCCGATCCCGCTGCGTCGCGCGGCCCCGAGGTGCAGGTGTCATGAAGTGGCTGCAATGGCTGGGCTTGCCCGCCGGGATCGCCATCCTGATCGGTCTCGTCGTCCATAACGGCGCGCACGATGTGCTGCGCGTGATCGGCACCGCAGGCCCCATGCTGCTCTGGCTCGTGCCGTTCCACGCGCTGCCGCTCCTGCTCGACGCGCATGCGTGGCGCCTCCTGCTCGACAAGCGCGCACCGCTGAGCTTCCTCTGGTGGACCGCGACCGTACGCGAGGCAGTGAACCGGCTGCTGCCCGTGGTCGGCGTGGGCGGCGAACTCGTCGGCATTCGTCTCGCGCGCTGGAAGGTGCGCAATGCGAGCGAGGTCACGGCTTCGGTGATCGTCGAGGTGTTCGTGACGATTGCCGTGCAATACGCGTTCTCGGCGCTCGGCGTCGTGCTGATCGTTGCGGCGACCGGCGCCGGCGGCTCGCTGCGCACCATCGCCACGATCGCACTGGCGCTCGTGCTCACGGCGCCGCTGCCCGTGCTCGCCGTGTTGCTGGTGCGTCGCGGCGGCGTTTTCCATGCGATCGAACGCTGGGCCGCGAAGCTGCTCGGCGCCGACAATCCGCTCATGCTCGGCATCGACGGCAAGCAGCTCGACGCCGATCTCGACGCGCTGATGTCGCGCACGGGCCTCATGTTTCGCGCTTTCTTCTGGCAGCTCGCCGGCTACATGCTCGGCGCGTTCGAGACGTGGTGGGCGCTCGCGCTGCTCGGCCATCCGGTGACGGTGGGCGATGCACTCGCCATCGAAGCCATCACCCAGGCCGTGCGTCATGCCGCCTTCATGGTGCCCGCCGGGCTCGGCGTGCAGGAAGTCGCCGTGGTGCTGCTCGCGCAGCTGTTTGGCGTGAGCCAGGACGTGGCGTTCTCGCTCGCGCTCGTCAAGCGCATGCGCGAAGTGGTGTTCGGCGTGCTCGCGCTGCTCTCGTGGCAGGCTGCGGAAATCGTTCGCACGCGTCGCACCATGCGCCACGGCGCGCAGCCCGCCGCGCAGACTGCTGACGCGCTGCCCGCCGCGGCGAGCGTGTCCGCACGCGCGCCGACCCCGAAGCGGGACTCGCAGCACGATCAGGTCCATTGACGGTACATTGTGGGCATGTCGATGCGCGCCGGATCGGCGCGCGTAGACGCAAGTCCATGTTGATGCGTTAGCAAGGACATGAAGCCCACGTTTTCACTCACGCGTTCGCTCGCGCTCGCGTGCGCCGCCACGGCGGCGTTCACGCTTTCCGGCTGCGACGATCGTCAGTTCGATGCCATGCTCGATACCATCCGGCAGGGATTCAAGGCGTTCTTCGATTCCGTGAAGCCCGACGCGCTGCTGCTCAAGGGCCTCACGCCAGGCGTTTCCACGCTCGAGCAGGTGCGCGAGCAAATGGGCAAGCCCGAGACCGAGCGCGTGTTCGACGACGGCTCGCGCCGCCTCGAATATCCGCGCGGCCCGCAGGGCCTCAAGACCTGGATGGTCGACATCGGTCCGAACGGGCGGCTCGTGGCCATTACTCAGGCGCTTACTGCGGAAAACTTCGCGAAGATCCGCGTCGGCATGAGTGAGGACGAGGTCCGGCGATTGCTCGGTAAACCCGGGCAAGTGGCCGGCTACCGCTTGAAGAAGGAGACGGTGTGGAGCTGGAAGTGGCTGGAAGGGGGCGTGACTCCCGAAGCGTATTTCAATGTGCATTTCGGACCGGACGGGCGGGTCACGACGACCTCGCGCTCGGACGTGATCCGCGGTCGCTGACTGCGTTGACTCAGTCGACCCAGGGCCACGCAAGGAGGCGCGCATGATGAACCGGCGACGGCCCAAGCGTGTCGGACTCGTGCTCGGCGGTGGAGCTGCGCGCGGCTGGGCGCATATCGGCGCGATTCGCGCGCTCGAGGAAGCGGGCATCAAGCCCGACGTGGTATGCGGTACGTCGATTGGCGCGCTCGTCGGCGCGGTGTACGCGAACGGCGATCTCGACTGGCTTGAAGACTGGGTAGGCAAGCTGACCTGGCAGACCGTGGTGCGCCTGCTCGACTTGCGTTTTTCGGGCGGGCTGCTCGGCGGGCGCAAAGTGATCGACCTGTTTGCGCACCAGTTCAACGGCCGCTCGATCGATGACCTGAGGCTGCCGTTCACGGCGGTTGCTACCGAACTCGACACGGGACGCGAAGTCTGGCTGCGCGAAGGCGGCGTGGTGGACGCCGTGCGCGCTTCGATCGCGATTCCCGGCATCTTCACGCCGATCTGGCATGACGGCGTGTGGCTCGTGGACGGCGGACTGAGCAACCCCGTGCCGGTATCCGCCGCGCGTGCGATGCGCGCCGACACCGTGATCG
Organism: Paraburkholderia sp. BR10872; assembly: GCF_040965835.1. Taxonomy (NCBI): domain Bacteria; kingdom Pseudomonadati; phylum Pseudomonadota; class Betaproteobacteria; order Burkholderiales; family Burkholderiaceae; genus Paraburkholderia; species Paraburkholderia sp. BR10872. The sequence continues at coordinate 15,830 of NZ_JBFRCN010000096.1, read as the reverse complement.
CCATCGACCTCAATCACGACATTCTCAACGGCCGCGACCTGGGCGGTGCGATCGACACGATGCCGCGCGAGCTGCCCGTGGAGGCGAGCGACGCGGCGACGGCGGCATCGGCCGCCGTGGCGGCCAGCGGCGGCGCCAATGGTGCCGAAAACAGCGAAGCGGGGCCCGAACCGCTCCTGCGCCGCAATGGCAAGCGCTTTCCGCGCTGGCTGCAGCCTGCAGGCCCCGGCGCGGCTGGCGGTCCGGACGTGCGCGTGGCGCCGCCGCCTAGCACGCGTGCGCCTTCCGTGTTGAGTTCGGTGGCCCAGAGCATCGACATCATGCAGGTGCGCATTACGCGCAGCCGCCTGGCAGGGGAGCCCGCCGACGTGCTGATCCAGCCGCGCCTGGGCGGCATGGGGATCTTCGACTTTCATCGCGCCGCGCCCGCCATCGAGGAAGGGCGCGCAGCCGTGCAGTACATGATGCCGGCCATCAAGGCACAGCTGGGGCTGGACTAGAGCGCTTCTGGCTACCGATCCAGAATGCCGGCGACGGCGAGGGCAGGGCGGTAGCGCCGTTCCGGTCCTCACTTCATCGCCGCGAGCCAAACCCAGCCGTGCTCTGTGCGGCGTAGGGCCGTCACGGAAAGCGGCGCGATTTCGATCGAGCGAAACCCCGCCGACGGCGCGCCCAGCGCGTGAAGAATCGCCGCCCGGATCACGCTCGCGTGCGTGAAGGCGACCACGTTGTGCCCCGAGTCGGGCACCGCATCGAGCCAGGCGCTGACGCGCGTGCGGACATCGTCGAACGATTCGCCGCCGCCTGGCGGCCGAAAGCCCGGATCGCGCGTCCAGGCCGCTAGGGCCTCGGGCGCTTCACGCGCGAGATCCGTCAGGCGCTGACCTTGCCACGCGCCGAAGGCGGTTTCGGCGAGCGCTTCAGCTGGCGTTGCCCCCGCGAAGCCTGCCGCGCGTGCGCTCGCGCGGGCGATCGCGGCGGGACTCGTGAGCGCACGCGGCACCTCGCCATTGCGATTACCACCGGCCAGCCCCGCGTGCCAGCGCTCGCGCCAGGCGGCAAGCGCCTCGAGTACGCGCGCGTCGAGCGCTGCTTCGGCGTCTTCACCCGCAACAGGCACTTCAGGCACGTGCGGGAACGTGCCCGAGCGCAGAGCAGCGTTCGCCGCATGGCTCACCAGCCAGACTGTCGTCGACATGCTTTTCCTTATGCTTCACTACTCTTTGGCTGACATCCGGGCCGCGGCCGGCCGCCGCAGCGCGTAGAATACGGGCTCCACGACACGCGGAAGCCGGTGCAAGTCCGGCGCGGTCGCGCCACTGTAACTGGTTGCCGTCGAAAACATCGAAGCAACGGAAGTCAGACCTGCGCGTCGTGAACCACTCTTTCAACGACTAGCGGGGCGCGTAACCCCAGGAGAAGTCAGCATGTCCGAAACCTCATTCCCCTTGCAGCACGCCCCGGCCGCGCCGGCGCCCATTGCGCTGCGAGACATCCTGCCCTGGGCGATCTTCGGCGGCCTGATGCTGCTGCTGGCCCTGTACTTCGTGGGCGCCGAGCAGGGCGCCACGTCGATCTTCCCGGGCATGTACGTCCACGAGTTCGTTCACGACGGCCGCCATCTGCTCGGCTTCCCCTGCCACTGACCGGGAGCTGACCATGGTTGGCAAGTTGCTGGTGCGCGGCATGCTCGCAGGCATCGCCGCGGGACTTCTCACGTTCGGCTTCGCGAAGATCGCAGGCGAGCCCCAGGTCGATCAGGCGATCTCCTTCGAGGAGAAAGCCGACGCCGCGAAGGGCGAAGCGCCCGAGCCCGAAATCGTCAGCCGCAAGACCCAGGCGAGCGTCGGTCTCTTCACGGGCGTGATGGTCTATGGCGCGTCGATCGGCGGACTCTTTGCGCTCGTCTTCGCGTATGCCAATGGTCGCGTGGGGCGTCTTTCGCCGCGCGCGCTCTCGGCCTGGCTCGCGCTCGCCGCCTTCGTCGCGATCTACCTGGTGCCGAACATCAAGTATCCGGCGAATCCGCCCTCGGTCGGCGACCCGGAGACGATCGGCTATCGCACCGGGCTCTTTTTCCTGATGATCGCGATCTCGATCGCCGTGTCGGTGTTCTCGCTCAAGGTGCGCGCCGCGTTCGTGCCGCGCCTTGGCCTCTGGAACGCTTCGATCGTGGCGCTCGTGCTGTTCGTCGTCGTGATCGGCGCGATCCAGCTCGCGTTGCCGACGATCAACGAGGTGCCCGCCGCGTTCCCGGCCGTGCTGCTGTGGAAGTTCCGCACGGTGTCGATCGGCATGCAGTTCATTCTCTGGACGACGATCGGTCTGCTTTTCGGCGCGCTCGCCGAAAAGCTGCTCGGCGCGAACGCCCGTACCGGCAGCGCACGCGGCACGCAAACGCGCGCCGCATAAGCTCCGCCGGGGCCGCAGCGCGCACATCGCGCGCCTATCGAAAAAGCGACCCCAAACTTGCGTAAATGCCCCGCGCGCCTCGCGTGCCGGGGCATTTTTTTTCGCCTTTCAAAAGCATCGCGCCCGCGGCTGTGCGGGCCTGATCCGCACGCGCCGACGCGTCGCGCGGCAATGCTGCACTGCAATATCCGCGCCGCACGAGTTTGAGCAATCCATTTTGCACTGAGACGATCCGCGCCAGTTCATCGGTTTCAGCGGCGCCCACGTGCCGCGCGAGGCCGCCCGAAACGACAAAACAACTTTGTTCCGGAGACGCGCGTGATCCTTTACGGCTTTGGCCCGGTGCTGCTCGCCGGCACGATCCAGACCATCGAACTTTCGCTCCTCTCGCTCGGCGTGGCCGTGCTGCTCGGTCTGGCTGGCGCGGCGGCCAAGCTCTCGTTCAACCGGCCGCTCGCCGCCGTGGCGACCGCGTACACGACGCTGATCCGCTCGGTGCCCGACCTCGTGCTGATGCTGCTGCTCTTCTACAGCATCCAGATCGGCGTGAACGAGGCCACCGACGCGCTCGGCATGGCGCAGATCGATATCGATCCGTTCGTGGCCGGCGTCGTCACGCTCGGCTTCATTTACGGCGCGTACTTCACCGAAACGTTCCGCGGCGCGTTTCTCGCAGTGCCGCGCGGCCAGCTCGAAGCGGGGCACGCCTACGGCATGAGCGGCGCGCGCGTGTTCGCCCGCATCCTCTTCCCGCAGATGATGCGTTTCGCGCTGCCCGGCATCGGCAACAACTGGCAGGTGCTCGTGAAGGCAACGGCGCTCGTCTCGATCATCGGTCTCGCCGATGTCGTGAAGGCCGCCCAGGACGCGGGCCGCAGCACCTTCAACCTGTTCTTCTTCCTCGTGATCGCGGCGCTCATCTACCTTGCGATCACCACGCTCTCGAACTTCGCGCTCGTCTGGCTCGAACGCCGCTATTCGGTGGGCGTGCGTCACGCGCAACTGTGAGGACAAGGCCGTCATGAACGAAATCATCCAGCAATTCGGCCGCGCGTTCCTCTACTGGGACGGCGAGCATGTCTCGGGCCTCGCGATGACGCTGTGGCTGCTCGTGATCTCCGTCGCCTTCGGGTTCGTGTGCGCGGTGCCGCTCGCCGTGGCGCGCGTCTCGAGCCGCCGCTGGCTCTCGCTGCCGGTGCGCTTCTACACCTACGTGTTTCGCGGCACGCCGCTCTACGTGCAGTTGCTGCTCATCTACACGGGCGTGTACAGTCTCGCATTCATCCGTTCGGAGCCGCTGCTCGACGCGTTCTTTCGCAGCGGCCTGAATTGCGCGGTGCTCGCCTTCGCGCTCAACACTTGCGCGTATACGACGGAGATTTTCGCGGGTGCGATTCGCGCGACCACCCACGGCGAAGTGGAAGCGGCTCGCGCCTACGGCATGAGCCCGTTCACGATGTACTGGCGCGTGATTCTGCCTTCGGCGCTGCGCCGCGCACTGCCGCTGTACAGTAACGAAGTGATCCTGATGCTGCACGCGACCACGGTGGCCTTCACCGCGACGGTGCCCGACATCCTCAAGGTCGCGCGCGACGCCAACTCGGCCACCTACCGCTCGTTCGAGTCGTTCGGCCTCGCGGCGCTGATCTACTGTGCGGTATCGTTCGTGCTGGTGGCCGCGTTCCGCCGCGCCGAAAAACGCTGGCTCGGCCATCTCGCCGTGCGCACCCGCTGATTCACCGGAAACTGGAGACCATCTTGGCTCAGACGCAATCCTCAGATAGCAAGCTCGTCGCGCGCGACATCCACAAGCGCTACGGCGACAACGAGGTGCTCAAGGGCGTCTCGCTCGACGCGAAGAAGGGCGACGTGATCAGCATCATCGGCGCGAGCGGCTCGGGCAAGAGCACCTTCCTGCGCTGCATCAATTTCCTCGAGAAGCCGAACGCGGGCGAGATCGTCGTGGACGGCGAGGCCGTGCGCACGAAGGCGGGCCGCAACGGCGACCTCGACGTGGCCGATCACAAGCAGTTGCAGCGCATCCGCACCAAGCTCGCGATGGTGTTCCAGCACTTCAACCTCTGGTCGCACATGAACGTGCTCGAGAACGTGATGGAAGCGCCTATCCACGTGCTGGGCGTGCCGCGCAAGGAAGCCGAGGACCGCGCGCGGCAGTATCTGGAGAAAGTGGGCCTCGCGCCCCGCGTGGAGAAGCAATATCCGTCGCATCTTTCGGGCGGCCAGCAGCAGCGCGTGGCGATTGCGCGCGCGCTCGCGATGCATCCCGACGTGATGCTGTTCGACGAACCGACTTCGGCGCTCGACCCCGAACTCGTGGGCGAAGTGCTCAAGGTGATGCAAAAGCTCGCCGAAGAGGGCCGCACGATGATCGTCGTCACCCACGAAATGGGCTTTGCGCGCAACGTCTCGAATCATGTGATGTTCCTGCACCAGGGGCGCACGGAGGAGGAGGGCGCGCCCGCCGATGTGCTCGGCGCGCCGAAGAGCGATCGTCTGCGCCAGTTCCTCTCCGGCAGTCTCAAGTAAGCGGCGCGTTCAGTCTCGCGCCGCGTCTTGCCGATGGTCCGTTCCGCCGCTCTTCCTCCCGCTTCAGTTCCGGCCGCCGCGCCCGGGGGCCAGGCGCCGCTCGCGCGCGCCGGCCGCACGACCCAGGTGGCGATCGTCGCGCTCCCGCCCGTTTCGATGTCGGGCGTGGGCCCGATCGTCGACGCGCTCAATCTCGCGAACGAGATCGACGGCCGCGCGCTGTACCGCTGGCAGATGTGCTCATGGAACGGCCGGCCTGTGCCGCTCGCGGGCGGCGCGCAGTGGCCCGCCGACTGCGCGTTCGGCGACGCCGTTTCGGCCGACTGGCTCATCGTCGTGACCGAGCGCTACCAGCAGTTCGCCGACTACCGGCTCTTCCTCGCGAGTCTCGCGCGCGTGGGGCAGCGCACGCCGCTCGTCACGGGCATTCACCATGGCATCTGGTGGCTCGCGATGGCGGGACAGTTGCAGGGCTACCGCGTGGCCGCGAACTGGGAGACCTTCCAGCAGTTCGCCGAGCAGTTCGAGCGCACCATCGTCACGCAGCACATCTACGAAATCGACCGCGACCGCGCGACCTGCTCGGGCGGCCAGGCCACGCTCGACTTCATGCTCGCGATGATCGGCCGCGACCATGGCCCGGAACTCGCCGAGCGCATCGCCGACGCGCTGGGCGCGAGCACGCTGCGCAGCGGCGACGAGCGCCAGCGCATTCCGTTCGTGACCGCGCCCGGCGAGCGGCACCCGCGCCTGAACGACGCGCTCAAGCTGATGGAGGCGAATATCGAGGACCCGCTCACGACCGACGAGATCGCGAATCTCGTGGGTGTGTCGCGTCGTCAGCTCGAACGGCTCTTTCGCCAGTACCTCGGCGCGATGCCGTCGAAGTACTACCTGGGCCTGCGTCTTGCCAAGGCGCGCTCGCAGTTGCAGCGCACCAGCAAGTCGGTGGTGCAGATCAGTCTCGCGTGCGGGTTTTCGTCGGCTGCGCATTTTTCGAATGCGTATCGCGAGCGTTTCGGCGTGACGCCGCGCGAGGATCGCCGCAACTGGATCGAGCGCCAGCACGGCGGAGCCGCCGCCGTGCCGCGCGCGGGCGCGCTCGTGGAGCGCCCGGAAGTCCAGTGAAACTGGCCGCGGCGCAGCAAACGCGCGGACTTGCAGGTTCCGTACGAAAAAACGCGTCGCGCCTGCGCAAGACGTTTGCCGCGAGCTTGCCTACACTGCACAGGTGTCGACGGGACCTGGCGCTTGAGCGCTTGGTCCCGTCTCATGCAAAGCCAACTAAGCGAAAGGGCGCGGCCCGAACGCACACCGACCCCGAATTCGACACGCACTGAGTAATAGAGGAATCGCCATGAACGACCAGACTGTGAGCCGCAAGACCTTCGACGAAGTGATGGTGCCGTGTTTCTCGCCCGCGCCGTTCGTGCCGGATCGCGGTGTCGGCTCGCGCGTGTGGGACACCGAGGGCCGCGATTACATCGACTTCGCCTGCGGCATTGCCGTGACCTCGCTCGGCCACGCGCATCCGGAGCTGCTGCGCGTGCTGCAGGAGCAAGGCAGCAAGCTCTGGCACATCGGCAACGGCTACACCAACGAGCCGGTGCTGCGTCTCGCGCGCCAGCTCGAAGCGCTCACGTTCGCCGACCGCGCGTTTTTCGCGAACTCGGGCGCGGAGGCCAATGAGGCGGCGCTCAAGCTCGCACGCCGCGTGGCCTTCGATCGGCACGGCGCCGACAAGTTCGAGATCGTCTCGTTCACGCAGTCGTTCCACGGCCGCACGTTCTTCACCGTGAGCGTGGGCGGCCAGCCCAAGTATTCGGAAGGCTTTGGCCCCGTGCCGGGCGGCATCACGCATCTGCCGTACAACGACATCGAAGCGGCCACGCGCGCCATCGGCGCGCAGACCTGCGCCGTGATCGTCGAGCCGGTGCAGGGCGAGGGCGGTGTGATTCCCGCCGATCCCGCGTTCCTGCGCGCGCTGCGCGAGGCGTGCGATGCGCACGGCGCGCTGTTGATTTTCGACGAAGTGCAAACGGGCGTGGGCCGCACGGGCCACTTCTATGCCTACGAAGAGACGGGCGTCACGCCCGACATCCTCACGACGGCCAAGGCGCTCGGCAACGGCTTCCCGATTGGCGCGATGCTCACGACCGAAGCGATTGCCGCCCACTTCAAGGTGGGGGTGCACGGCACGACCTATGGCGGCAATCCGCTGGGCGCCGCGCTCGCGGGCAAGGTGGTCGAGCTCGTGAGCGATCCGGCGCTGCTGGCGGGCGTGCGTGCACGCGGCGAAGCGATTCGCGGCAAGCTCGCGAAACTCAACGAGCGTTTCGACATGTTCAAGGAAGTGCGCGGCAAGGGGCTCTTGATCGGCGCCGAACTGAATGCGCGCTTTGCGGGCCGCGCCAAGGACTTCAACGGGGCGGCCGCGAATCGCGGCGTGATGATGCTGATTGCCGGGCCGGACGTGCTGCGCTTCGCGCCCTCGCTCATCATTCCCGAAGCGGACCTCGACGAAGGCTTTGCGCGCTTCGAGCAGGCCTGCGCAGATGTGATCGGCGCACGCTAAATCGCAACCCAGCCGCAACCCAGCGCACACACAGGACCGACGATGCTATTCGTTCGCCCCGCCAGGCTTTCCGATCTCGACGCGATCGCCCACATGGCGCGTACCGCGCAGCCGGTGCTGCATTCGCTGCCGCACGACCGCGCGGCGCTCGAAGCGCGCATCGCGCTTTCCGAGGATTCATTTCGCGCGGACGTGGACTTCCCCGGTGAGGAGTTCTATCTGTTCGTGCTCGAAGACACCGCCACCGGGCGGCTCGTCGGCACCTCGAGCATCGTGGCGGCGGCCGGCTACGCCGAGCCGTTCTACGCGTTTCGCAACGACGCGCTCATTCATGCGTCGCGCGAGCTGCACGTGAACCGCAAGATTCACGCGCTCACGATGTCGCACGAACTCACGGGCAAGAGCCGCCTCGCGGGCTTCTACATCGAGCCGACGCTGCGCGGCGACGCGGCCGCGCATCTCATGTCGCGCGCACGCATGATGTACGTCGCGATGAACCGCCGGCGCTTCACGCCCGAAGTGTTCTCGCTGCTGCTCGGCGTGACCGACGAGACGGGCGCCTCGCCCTTTTGGGAAGCCGTGGGGCGCAAGTTCTTCGGGCGCGACTTCAAGGACATCGAACTGGCCTCGGGCGGACGCAGCCGCACCTTCATCGCCGAGGTCATGCCGGCTTATCCGCTCTATGTGCCGCTGCTGCCGGAGCCGGCGCAGCGTGTGCTCGGCGAGCCCGATCCGAGCGCCTTGCTCGCTTACGAGATCCATCTGGAAGAGGGCTTCGAGCCGGATCGTTACGTCGATATTTTCGATGCGGGCCCGGTGCTGACCGCGCAGGTGGACCGCACGGCCTCGGTCGCCGGCAACGAGACGCGCACGGTGCGTGAAGCGGCGGCCGCTACGAACCTGGAAGGCGCGGCGTATCTGGTCGCGAGCCAGCGCGCGGGCGAGTTCCGCTGCGTGCTCGCGACGCTGCCCGAAAGCGAGAAGGGCGCGGGCATCATCGCGCCGCTCGACGCGAGCGCGCGCGCCGTGCTCGGCGTGCAGGACGGCGAGCCGGTGCGCTGCGCGCCGCTGTATCGCGCCACCCCGCAAACTGAGGATGCTTATATGGGAGATGCACAATGATCGTGGTACGCGTCGTGCAAACGGGCGACGTGGACGCGCTCGTCGCGCTCGCCCAGGAAACGGGGCCCGGCCTCACCACCTTCAAGCCCGACCGCGAGGCGCTCAAGGCGCGCATCGAGCGCGCGCGGCGCACGCTCGCAGGCGAAGCCGCGCCGCGCGAAGCCGGCTACTTCTTCGTGATGGAAGACACGGCCACGGGCGACGTGGCCGGCGTTTGCGGCATCGAGACGGCCGTGGGCCTGGAGCAGCCGTTCTACAACTACCGCGTGAGCACGGTGGTGCACGCAAGCCAGGAGCTCGGCATCTGGACGCGCATGCGCGCGCTCAATATCTCGCACGATCTCACGGGCTACGCCGAGGTGTGCTCGCTCTTTCTTTCGCCGCGCTATCGCACGGGCGGGGTGGGCAGCCTGCTGTCGCGTTCGCGCTTCATGTTCATCGCGCAGTTTCGCGAGCGCTTTCCCGAGCGCCTGTGCGCGGAACTGCGCGGCCATTTCGACGCGCAAGGCACATCGCCGTTCTGGCGCGCGGTCGGTTCGCACTTCTATCAAATCGACTTCAACGCTGCCGATTACCTCAGCTCGCACGGGCGCAAGTCGTTCCTCGCGGAGCTGATGCCGCGTTACCCGGTGTACGTCGAGCTGCTGCCCGAGGAAGCACAGGCTTGCGTCGGTCTCACGCATGCCGACACGATTCCTGCGCGCCGCATGCTCGAAGCCGAGGGGCTGCGTTATGAAAACCACGTCGATATCTTCGACGCGGGCCCGGTGCTCGAATGCCATATCGTCGACTTGCGCACGGTGCGCGACAGCGTGGTCGTGCCGGTCGAGATCGGTGAGGCGCATGCCGAAGAGGGCGTGCGCTCACTGGTATCCAATACGTCGCTCGGCGATTTTCGCGTGGGTTTCGCGCCGGGCGTCGTGCACGACGGTGTGTTCACGCTGGGCGCCACGGAAGCGGCGGCGCTGAACGTCGCGGCGGGCGATCCGGTGCGCGTGCTCGGCCCCGCAACAAAGCAGAAACAGGGATGACCATGAACGAGCTTTACATCGATGGACAATGGTGCGCGGCCTCGGGCCCCGCGTTCGCTTCGCGCAACCCCGGCACGGGCGAGACCGTGTGGAGCGGCAATGCCGCGAGCGCCGACGACGTCGATCGCGCCGTGAACGCCGCGCGCCGCGCGTTCGCCGCGTGGGCGCAAACGCCGCTCGAAGCGCGCTGCGAGATCATGCAGCGCTTCGCCGCGCTCGTCACCGAAAAAAGGGAAACGCTCGCCCAGGCCATTGGCCGCGAGACCGGCAAGCCGCTCTGGGAAGCGCGCACCGAAGCGGCGTCGATGGCCGCGAAGATCGCGATTTCGATCACCGCTTACGGCGAGCGCACCGGCGAGAAACGCGCGCCGATGGCCGATGGCGTTGCGGTGCTGCGCCATCGCCCGCATGGCGTCGTCGCCGTGTTCGGGCCGTACAACTTCCCGGGCCATTTGCCTAACGGGCATATCGTGCCGGCGCTGATCGCGGGCAACGCGGTCGTGTTCAAGCCATCGGAACTTGCTCCGGAAGTGGCACGCGTGACGGTCGAACTCTGGCGCGAAGCCGGCTTGCCCGCAGGCGTGCTCAACCTCGTGCAGGGCGAGCGCGACACCGGCATTGCGCTTGCGAATCACAAACAGATCGACGGGCTCTTCTTCACGGGCAGCTCGGATACGGGCACGCTGCTGCATCGCCAGTTCGGCGGACGGCCAGAGATCGTGCTCGCGCTGGAGATGGGCGGCAACAATCCGCTCGTCGTCGCGCCGGTCGAGGATATCGACGCCGCCGTGCATCACACGATCCAGTCGGCTTTTCTTTCGGCGGGCCAGCGCTGCACGTGCGCGCGCCGCATTCTCGTACCCGCTGACGCATTCGGCGAGCGCTTCCTCGCGCGCTTCGTCGAAGTCAGTTCGCGCATCACGGTGGGTGAGTACGACGCCGAGCCGCAGCCCTTCATGGGCGCCGTGATTTCGGCGCGCGCGGCGGCCAGGCTGATGGGTGCACAGGCGCAACTGCTCGAGCGCGGCGCACGCGCCTTGCTGCCGATGACACAGCGCGACCCGGCGCTCGGCTTCGTGACGCCCGCGATTCTCGACGTGACAGGCGTGGCCGATCTGCCCGACGAGGAGCACTTCGGGCCGCTCGCGCAGGTGACCCGCTACGCGGGTTTCGACGACGCCATCGCGCAGGCCAACAATACGGCGTACGGCCTCTCGGCGGGTCTGCTCGCCGACGACGAAGCGCTGTGGCAGCGCTTCACGCGCGAGATCCGCGCGGGGGTGGTGAACTGGAACCGGCCGACCAACGGTGCGTCGAGCGGCGCGCCGTTCGGCGGCGCGGGCCGCTCGGGCAACCACCGCCCGAGCGCGTACTACGCCGCCGACTACTGCGCCTACCCGATGGCCTCGGTGGAAAGCGCGCAATTGCAGATGCCCGCGAGCGTTTCGCCGGGTCTTCACTTCTAAGGAACGACGATGCAAACCCTTGAAGCCAACTTCGACGGACTCGTCGGCCCCACGCACAACTACGCCGGGCTGTCGTTCGGCAACGTCGCCTCGCAGAGTAACGAGAAGTCCGTCGCGAACCCGCGCGCCGCGGCGCAGCAGGGCTTGCGCAAGATGAAGCGGCTCGCCGACCTCGGCTTCGCACAAGGCGTGCTGCCGCCGCAGGAGCGGCCGTCCATGCGGCTGCTGCGCGAGCTGGGCTTCGGCGGTAAGGATGCCGAAGCGATCGCGCGCGCCGCGAAGGACGCGCCCGAACTGCTCGCGGCGGCAAGCTCCGCGTCGGCGATGTGGACCGCGAATGCAGCCACGGTGAGCCCTTCGGCGGATACGCCCAACCGGCGCGTGCACTTCACGCCCGCTAACCTGTGCAGCAAGCTGCATCGGGCGATCGAGCACGAGTCCACGCGCCGCACGCTTTCCACGGTGTTCGCGGACCCGTCGCACTTCGTCGTGCACGAGGCGCTGCCCGGCACGCCCGCGCTCGGCGACGAAGGCGCGGCCAACCATACGCGTTTTAGCGCACAGTACGGCGAGCGCGGCGTGGAGTTCTTCGTGTACGGGCGCAGCGAATACCGCCGCGGACCGGAGCCCAAGCGCTTCCCGGCGCGGCAGACGTTCGAGGCGAGCCGCGCCATCGCGCAGCGCCACGGCCTGACCGATGCCGGCACGGTGTTCGCGCAGCAGAATCCGGACGTGATCGACGCAGGCGTGTTCCATAACGACGTGATCGCTGTGGGCAACCGCAGCACGCTGTTTTGCCATGAGCGCGCGTTCGTCGACCAGCAGGCGGTCTACGACGAACTGCGCACGAAGCTCGCGGAGCACGACGCGCCATTCCACGTGATCGAAGTGCCCGAGGCGCGCGTGAGTGTAGGCGACGCCGTGTCGTCCTATCTCTTCAACAGCCAGTTGCTGAGCCGCGCGGACGGCACGCAGATTCTCGTCGTGCCGCAGGAGTGCCGCGAGAATCCGCACGTGGCGATCTATCTCGACGAACTGGTCGCGAGCAGCGGACCGGTGGATGAAGTGCTCGTGTTCGACCTGCGCGAGAGCATGAAGAACGGCGGCGGCCCGGCGTGCCTGCGTCTGCGCGTGGTGCTCAGCGCGCAAGAGCGCGCGGCGACGGCGCCCGGCGTGTGGATGAACGACGCGCTCTTCACGCGCCTCGACGGCTGGATCGAGCGGCATTATCGCGACCGGCTCGCACCGCAGGACCTGACCGATCCGGCGCTGCTCGTCGAGTCGCGCACGGCGCTCGACGAACTCACGCAGATTCTCGGCCTCGGATCGCTCTATGACTTCCAGCGCTGATAGCCCGCTTGCGGATTTTCTCGCGTACACGCTTGCGGGCTCGCGCCCGGCCACGCCGCAAGCCGCGCGCGGCGAATGCGCGGGCGGCGTGCGCTGGCAATGGCTCGACGAGGGCGTGGTGGAGCTGGAGCCGGCACACATCGACGAGACGACGCGCAGCGTGCTGCTTTCGGCAGGCGTACACGGCGACGAGACTGCGCCGATCGAATTGCTCTCGCAACTCGTGGCCGACATCGCGGCGGGCCGCTCGCCGCTCGCCTGCCGCGTGCTCACGGTGCTCGGCAATGCCGGCGCGATGCGTGCCGGCGAGCGTTATCTCGACGACGATCTCAACCGCCTGTTCGGCGGGCGCCATGCGCGTGTGCCGGCGAGCCGCGAGGCACCGCGCGCCGCGGCGCTCGAAGCGGCGGCGCAGCGTTTCTTCGCGAAGGCCGCGAGTTCTGCGGCTGCGCCCTTCGCGCGCTGGCACCTCGACATGCATACGGCGATCCGCGCTTCGGCGTTCGAGCAGTTCGCGCTGCTGCCGCACACGGGCGAGCCGCCCGCGCGCGCGATGCTCGAATGGCTCGCCGACGCGCGCATCGCGGCTGTGCTGATCCACACCGAGAAGGGCGCGACCTTGTCGTCGTTTACGGCGGAGACGTGTGGCGCGCTCGCCTGCACGCTCGAACTGGGCAAGGTGCGTCCGTTCGGCCAGAACGACCTGGCTCGCTTCGCCGGCGCCGATGCCGCGGTGCGCCGTCTCGTGGCGGGAGAATTGTCGTTGCCGAAGGGCGCGCAGATGCCGCGCATCTTCACGGTGATCGGCCAGATCACGAAGCAGAGCGCGGCGCTCAAGCTCAACGTGGCCGCCGACGTGCCGAACTTCACGCCGTTCGCGCGCGGCGAGGTGCTGGCGGAAGACGGTGCCTACCGCTACGTGGTGCAGCACGACGAGGAGCGCATCGTGTTTCCGAATCCGGGCGTGAAGCCGGGCTTGCGCGCGGGCCTGCTCGTCGTCGATACGACCCGCGAGACGCTCGCCGCGCTCGCCTGAGCGCTAGCCGCGAGCGCACGCGCTGTCACGCGCTTGCGCATCCACGACACCCACTTGCATGTTCGAACGCACTGCGTGGTCGCTCTGCCGCGCGCGGGCGCGCCTTGCGCCGCTTGCCGCCCGCGCGGCGGGGCGCCGGCGCCGTCGCGGTACAATCGCGCCCTCGCGGTTGTTGCGGCGCACCACACACGGTGCGCGCGATTGAGCCGTGTTTTTGGTGCAGCGATCCTGTGCCGGCGCCGGCAAGCCGTTTTTTAGCCGCGAATCCAACCATGAAGCTGCAAGAACGGGTTTCGCCGACGCACCCAATCTGACTGGAAAGAGACACTGATGAAGACGAACTGGAACAAGCTGGCAACGCTCGCATTCTGCGCGGGCGCCATGACGGCAGGCGCGGCAGGGGCCGCACACGCCGCCGATATCAAGGAAGTCCGCTTTGGCGTGGAGGCGTCGTACGCGCCGTTCGAATCGAAGTCGCCCGCGGGCGAACTGCAGGGCTTCGATATCGACGTGGGCAATGCCGTCTGCGCGAAGCTCAAGGCAAAGTGCGTGTGGGTGGAAAACTCGTTCGACGGCCTGATTCCGGCGCTGCAGGCGCGCAAGTTCGCCGCGATCAATTCCGACATGTCGATCACGGACCAGCGCCGCCAGGCCATCGACTTCACCGACCCGATCTACGCAATCCCGAACCAGATGATCGCGAAGAAGGGCAGCACGCTGCAGCCCACGCCCGAGTCGCTCAAGGGCAAGCACGTGGGCGTGCTCCAGGGCACGATCCAGGAGACCTACGCGAAAGCGAAGTGGGCGCCCGCGGGCGTCGACGTCGTGCCGTACCCGACGCAGGACCAGATCTACGCGGATCTCGTTTCGGGCCGCCTCGACGCCTCGTTTCTGGACGCCGAAGCCGCTTCCAAGGGCTTCCTGAACAAGCCGCAGGGCGCGGCTTTCGCGTTCGCGGGCCCGCAGGTCGTTGATGCGAAGCTGCTCGGCGAGGGCGTGGGCTACGGTGTGCGCAAGAACGACGCGGCGCTCAAGGCAGCGCTGAACGGTGCGCTCAAGGACCTGAAAGCGGACGGCACGATCGACCGCATCGCGGCGAAGTATTTCGACGTGAAGGTCGTGCTCAAGTAATCGACCAGTACCGCCGATAGACCGACCGGCTGGGCGAAATCCAGCCGGTCGGGTTTTTTTCGCGTCTTTGCTTCGGATTGCGTATCAAATCGTTCGTGCGTCGAGCGGCAACGCGGTGCAAGCGACGCGTGTGGCACTGCAAAAACTGCAAAAAAATCCCGCGGATTGCGCAGAACTTCATTTCCGCGCCTTACTTGCCAGGATAAAATCGAGCCAAGAAAGTGCCGCGTCGGGTGCGCGATCTGTGCCAAGCGCAAACGGTTGCGGCATGCCAAGAAACAAGACCAGGGCGCCGCCATGCGCGCGGCGCCGCGCGGGGGACCCCATGAGCTTGAACGCCGCAGACCGGCCGCAGATGTCGGGAGTCGCGGGCAGCACGCAGTCGCCGGAACAAGCCGGCCCGCCCATCGACGTGTATTTCGCGCGCCAGCCGATGCTCGACCGGGAGGGGCTCCTCTGTGCGTTCGAGACGTCGCCGCGCCTCGTGGACCGGCGCGAAAGCGCCGAAATCGCACAAGAGGCCGAAGCGGCCGCCAAAGACCAGGCCTCGGGCCTGCCGCCCAAGCCTTCCGCCACTAGCACCGCGCTCCTCAAAAGCTTCGCCGCACCCGCCTTGCGCGCCTCGCTCGCGGGCCATCCCGCGTGGCTCGACATGACTCGCGACGCGCTTTTTCACGACAGTCTGCAGCGCGTGAGCCCCGAGCGCGTCATGCTCGAGTTGCCCGTGGACATCGGCGCGGATGCGGATCTGATCGCGCGGCTCGTCGAACTGCACCGCCGTCGTTATCGCTTCGCGCTCGACCACGTGTCGAAGGCGGACGAGTCGCTCGCGAAACTGCTGCCGTATGTGGACGCCATCAAGATCGATATCCGCGAGATCGCGCCCGCGGTGCTGCCGAAGTTCGCGAGCGTGATGAAGGCGGCGGGCAAGCTTCTCGTGGCCATGGGCGTCGAGACCCAGGCCGACTATCAGCGCGCGCACGAGCTCGGTTTCGACCGCTTCCAGGGCTACTTCTTCGCGAAACCGCACGGCGGCGCGCGCCGCTCGAGCGCGCCGCGCCAGGCGTTGCTGAACCTGCTGCATCTGCTCGCGGCCGAGCCCACGGTCGCGCAGCTCGAAGCGGAGCTGAAGCTCAACCCCGTGCTCGTGATGCATCTGA
>NZ_JBFRCN010000095.1:0-19152 GCF_040965835.1 Paraburkholderia sp. BR10872 | reverse complement strand
AACGCCGCTGAGTGCGTGCGTCGGGTTCGTTTCGTCATTTCCTCGGTTCCTTTGCCTGCATTATCGCTGGCTCAGGCCCCGGCCGTTCCACTTATCCCGCTGTCTGATTTTGCGCGGCCACCTCTGTTTGCCTCCCGCCCCAAACGCGGTAGGTCGGTGGACGCCAGCCCAATATGCACCAGGGACTGCCCAACCTCCGTGATCAGACGCCGCGCCGTTCATCGCGAGCCGTTATATCGGCCCCTTGGTAAATGCCTAGTTTTAGACCTATGCGAGTTACCGACCATCAGCGAGGCCAAAGGTCACCGGCGACCTGACGCCCGATCGGCCGAACTATCCACACGCGAACGTGGACTTCGAATGGGACTTGAAACGGCTCTGACGCGACGTGCCACCTTGCCCCACAACGAGGCGCGCGTTGTCACCTCATGGGCCTGCACCGGCAAGAAATTTCTGTTGCGAACATTTTTGTTGTCGTAGTATAAGACATGACAACACATGTTGCTGTATTGACGGGGTGTGCATCGCATGTCGCGCGCCAGCCGGTGTTGTCAGCCGTCCCTTGACGCTGTCAGGGGCATTGCCCACCACTGCGGAGAAGTTATGGGACGTCGCTACTTCCTAATGTCAATGGTTGCTGTCGCCATGCTCGGCACAACCCTCGCCCATGCCGATAGCAAGGAACTTATCGTCGGCACTGACACCTCGTTCATGCCCTTCGAATTCAAACAGGGCGACAAGTACGTCGGCTTCGATTTGGACCTTTGGGCGGAAATTGCGAAAGATCAGGGCTGGACCTACAAGATTCAGCCTATGGATTTCGCCGGCCTGATTCCCGCCCTGCAGACACAAAACATTGACGTCGCGCTCTCTGGCATGACGATTAAGGAAGAGCGCAAAAAAGCAATCGACTTCTCCGCCCCCTACTACGACAGCGGGCTCGCCGCGATGGTGCAAACCGGTAACACCAGTATCAAGTCCATCGACGACCTGAACGGCAAGGTGATCGCGGCTAAAACCGGTACGGCCACCATCGACTGGATCAAGGCGCATTTGAAGCCCAAGGAAATCCGCCAGTTCCCTAATATTGACGAGGCCTACCTTGCGCTTGAGGCCGGCCGTGTGGACGCAGCCATGCACGACACACCGAATGTGCTCTATTTCGTCAGCACCGCTGGCAAGGGCAAGGTGCAGGTCGCGGGCACGCCGGTCAGCGGGGACAAGTACGGCATCGGTTTTCCGAAGGGCAGTCCGCTCGTCGCCAAAGTCAACCAGGAGTTGATCAGGATAAAAGCCGACGGCCGCTACGCGACGCTGTACAAGAAGTGGTTCGGTTCGGAGCCGCCCAAGTCGTAGTCGTCACAAGTTGAACGCGCAGCGAAGTCCGCTGCGCGGAAGATGCCTCAACCAGGAGCGGTTCGTGGATTTTGATTGGTCAGTTATCTGGACTGCGCTTCCAGACTTGATGGCCGGTGTGAAATTGACGGTGTTCATCGCCTTCGTGGGACTGGTGGGTGGATTTGTCGTCGGTGTCATAGCGGGCATGTCTCGCGCGTACGGTCCCCTCGCGTTCAACGTCATTGCACAGGTCTACATTGAACTCATTCGCGGTACCCCGATCGTGGTTCAGGTGATGTTTCTCTACTTCGCGCTGCCACTGCTCGCGCACATCAGGATCGACGGGCTCACTGCCGCCATCATCGCGATCACAGTGAACTCGGGCGCCTACCTTGCCGAGGTCGTGCGGGGGGCATTGCTGTCCATTCCGAAGGGCTTGATGGAAGCCGGCCTTGCCATGGGATTGTCGATGCCGCGAGTGCTGCTGAAAATCGTCGGGCCACTGGCGTTTCGCCGGCTGATTCCGCCATTGGGCAACCAGTGCATCGTGAGCCTGAAGGACACATCGCTGTTCATCGTCATCGGCGTAGGCGAACTGACGCGCAAGGGTCAGGAAATCATTGCGGGAAATTTTCGCGCGGTTGAAGTTTGGTCGGCCGTCGCCGTGGTTTATTTGGTCCTCACTGGTGTAATGACACTGTCGTTGCGTCTCGTTGAAAGAAGGATGCGCATACTATGAGCATGGTCGAATTCCAAAGCGTCTCGAAAAGCTTCGGCCATGTGCCCGTGCTCAAGAATATCGACCTTCGGATCGAGAACAAGGAGGTCGTTGTGATCGTCGGGCCTTCTGGCTCCGGAAAATCAACGCTGCTTCGTTGCATCAACGCACTCGAAAAAATCAGCGGCGGCGAACTTCTCGTCGATGGTTTGAGCGTCAAAGGCAATACATCGGACATCCGCACGATTCGCCTCGAAGCAGGTATGGTGTTTCAGCAGTTCAACCTGTTTCCGCAAATGACAGCGCTCGAAAACGTCATGTTTGGACCCGTCCAAGTACGCGGCGCAAGGCACGCCGAAGCACGTGACCAGGCAATGGCGCTGCTCGACAAAGTCGGTCTCGAATCGAGGGCCAATCACTATCCGTCGGAGTTGTCCGGTGGGCAACAGCAACGCGTTGCCATCGCGCGGGCGCTCGCTATCAAGCCGAAGCTAATGCTCTTCGATGAGCCGACGTCCGCACTCGATCCCGAGTTGCGTCACGAAGTGCTGAAGGTCATGCAGGACCTGGCGACCGAAGGCATGACGATGATTGTCGTTACGCACGAGATCGGCTTCGCGAGACGGGTGGGGACACGTCTGTTGTTTATGGAAAACGGCGGAATTGCGGAGGACGGTGATCCGGCAGAGTTGATCGATAACCCGCCTACGCAACGATTGAAGGACTTTTTAAGGCATGTGTCGTAGTTGAAGTCCTACATTGGGTACGGCCGTCGACTCCTCCTTCAATTTCGCCCCGGCTACAAGGCCTCGATGCCTGGAAGGGCTTTTTTCGGACGTGTACCCGCATACTTTTCACCCGGCGTCCGGCCATTGCGGCCTGTGAGCGGCCGCATATATCCACGGCCGGAGGGACACTCGAAGGCCCATTGCAACGCCCACGGCGCCATTACCCCAGCCGTCGCGTTGCAGGTTGGGATGACCTTGATTTACGTGCAGTTTTCCGGTTAGAACACTCTCGACTCCGCGCGGGTTTGCGACCTGTCCCGAATAAATTTGATCGCGCCGCAAAGGAGACACAAGCGCGACCATCGGCGTGCGGCGGTGCAGCGAGTAGATGCGACGCCGTCGAACAGCAAAACGACGGCAACGGTCACGTAAACGTACGACGGCACTTCGATCATTTTGCGGCGGCACCATGCGGCGCTACGTTCGCGCTCGTCACGCGCCACACAGTATTGCCCACATCGTCAGCAATGATCAATGCGCCGTCGCGATCCTGCGCGACGCCAACTGGTGCTCCGTACAACTCCTTCTCGTCGGGCGACGCAAAGCCCGTGACGACAGGCTTTGGTGCACCGACCGGCCGCCCGTTATCGAATGCGACGTACGCAACCATGTAACCACTCAGCGGCGAGCGGTCCCAACTCCCGTGTTCGCCGATGAAGGCGCCGCCTCGATACTGTGGCGGCAAGTTGGTGCCGGTATAGAACAGCAGGCCCAGCGGTGCGACGTGCGAGCCGATTGAGTAGTCGGGCGGAATCGCCTTCGCGACGAGATCGGGGCGCTGCGGTTGCGCGCGGAGATCGACATGCTGCCCGTAATAGCTGTAAGGCCAGCCGTAGAAAGCGCCCTCGCGCACCGACGTTAGATAGTCCGGTACAAGGTCGGGGCCGATTTCGTCGCGTTCGTTCGCGACGGCCCATAATTTTCCTGTCTTCGGTTCCCATTGCAGTCCGGTCGGGTTGCGTATCCCCGCAGCGTATATACGGCTCCCGCCGGTTGCGATATCCACTTCCAGCACGTCCGCACGCCGATATTCGACCTCCAGACCGTTCTCGCCTACGTTGCTGTTCGAGCCCACGCCAACGAAGAGCTTCTTGCCATCAGGGCTCGCGAGTAGTGCCTTGGTCCAGTGATGATTGATCGTATCGGGGAGGTCCGCGAGTTCTACGCCTGGTCCTGCTATATGTGTCTCGCCGGATCGATAGCGAAAACTAAGGATTGCGTCGGTGTCGGCGACATATAGCGTGTTGCCAATCAACTGCATCCCGAACGGCGAATGCAGGTCATCGATGAAATCGTACCTGTCCCATTGCCCACTGCCGTCGCTGCGTTTGCGCAACAGCGAGATGCGGTTGGCACCCTTTGCCTTCTTGCCCGAGCGTTCAGTGATGAAACCGGCGATCAGTTGCTTCGGCGTAGTCACTGCTTCCTCGTTGGGGCTATTCGCTTCGGCTACGAGTATGTCGCCGTTGGGCAGCACATAGACCTGGCGCGGATGCGCGAGTCCCGAGGCAAGCAGTTCGATCTTCAGTCCCGCTGCCACTTTCGGCGTATTGCCGTTCTGCCAGCCCGTGAACGTTGGCACCTGCATGGGCGGCGAGAGGAATGCGTGCGCGCCGGGCATCGGCGGATTCGAGCCCGCTTGCTGCGACGGGTCGTATTGCGCGCGGTCCTGGCATCCCGCCGCCATGCATACCATCGCCGCCGCGAGCACGCTGGTCCTGAGCACGCTATTCATGAGCGACCTCCCTGAATCCGAATCTGTCGACCGCGCGCAGCAGATGGGCAATGCCTAGCAACGCCACCGTAACGATCGAGAGGATCACGTTCTGCGGAACCATGCCGTAGGCGTCGCGGCTATGGACGAATGCGTTGAAGATTGCGGCCACGATGGCGAGCAGGTTCAGCCAGAAGTCTATTTTCTCGAGGCGTGTCACGGGATAGCGCGAAGGCCCCCAGACATGAAACAGATTGATGAAGCGCGGAATGATCGCGAAGAAAAGGCCAGTGGTCACGAGCCACGCTGCGCCTTTTCCCCAGAAGACGTTCCGCGTGACTTCAAAGAGAATATCGAAGATCAGTGCGCCGACAAAGAAGCCGTAGGGGATCGGATCGAGCAAATCGAAGATCGCCGTTGCGAATCGTGATCGGTAGGTTGGGACGAGTGTCATGAGTGTCATCCTGACCGGCGTAACGAACGCGTGCGTTTGGGTGTCATTCAAGCGGAACCGCGCATGCCACATACCTGATGGCGGCTATCCCATAGGGTATAGGACGTACGATAGGCACGCGAACTGCGCACCCCATGTCACGTATCGAAGCGCAAGCAGGGAGTCCCAAGTGAAACGGATCACCTTCTTTTTGATTATTGCGACGATTGCCCTAGGTTTCGGGATCGCCGGATGCAACAAGGCGCATAAGGCCGGCAATGACAGCATGGATGCAACACGCGGCACCGTCGCCGCATCGGGTGGGCAGGTCAACACGGTGCGAGAAGCGCTCGCAGAGAGTTCGGCCGCGTCGCCGGCAGCGCTCGCCAACACGGCGGCGTCAGCTTCCTCAGGGCACTAATGGTCTCAATGCAGGGCGCCAAGGACGCCTGTCCGGCCCGATCAGTTCGTGAATCCGGGATCGTCTGGGGCATGCTCCTCGTAGCGCCCTTCAAGCAGCGCAACATACCGCTCGACCGACCTCATCACCGCGGCTTTTGCGTCGCTTTCGATCTGGGCATGAAGAAAGCTGCCATAGACACGGCCGAATACCAGTTTCTCGATCACCGCGCCTATAGCCTTCACCCGCTTCGCGTCAAGTGGAAGGTAGTTCGGATAACTGTACATAAACGATACATGTGACCGGTCCGGTGTGACCTGCAAAACGTCCCCGGTCAAAAGCACACCATCATCGGCTTCGCAGAAGAGAATGGTGCCGCCCGGGAAATGGCCGCCGACTCGCAGCAACGTCGTCGCATCGTCCAGCACCAGCCTGTCACCGTTCCAGTATCGCAGTGAATCGCCTTTGCGCATGACCCACACTTCGTCAGCTTCGTGCAGATACACGGGGCAATCGAATGCGCGCGCCCATTCGATCATGGTCGTGTAGTAGTGAGGATGCGAAATCGCGATCGCATCGAGACCACCCAGGGCTTTGACGATGCTGACAGTGGCGTCGTCGAGCAGGGCCACGCAGTCCCAAAGAAAGTTGCCGTGTTCGGTCTGCATCAGCAGCGCGCGTTGCCCGATTCCGAACGCGGGTTGCGTATGGATTTCGTATAGCCCAGCGCGTAGTTGCCGCCATGAGTTCGCGTGCGAGACCTTCAATGCCTCCAGCGTCGTCCAGCCCTGTCCCGAAGGAGGAATGAACTGGCGTGAGTCGTGGCATATCGGGCAGCGCTCGGGCGGCTTCGGCGTTGCCGGGAATTGCGTGCCGCAAGCGGTACAGATCATCGGAGTCATCGTCGCCTCCTCAGTTCAATCATCACCTGAGCGCAAAATTCACGCCGTAAGCGGGCACCGCGGGTCCGAAATCGGGCAGCGCGACCGTCTTACGCAGCTCCGGGGCGTCCTGGTCGCAAAGACAGTCTGACGGACGGTCCGTCCGCGAGCGGCCGGTCGGTTGACGCGCGCGGAAGCCCGGCACGATCAGCACACTAACGGGTCCACCCGTCGCCGACGATGACAGCGCCTCTCAGAGGTCCAGCCGGCCACGCTGCTACGATCCTGGTCCGCACTGGCTGCAAAGGATTTTCTGACTAAATTGCCGCTACGTTCGCGATGCCAGCGAAAATCGCCGTCAGGTTGGCCTTCGATGAACGAAACCACAAGCCGGGCAAACTGAACCACGTGTCGCAGACGGACAACCATCTGACGGTCTTGACAGCACGCCTGGCCGCTGAGGACCGAGGTAAAGAGGTGCCAGGAAGACCTTGTCGGCCAAAGCCAACGTGCAACCGCCCCTTAGGCCGCGAACGAACCTGTCGATATAAAGCAAACTTTATAGTGGCGCCAGGCAGGAACTGGAGCGAGCGTCTTCCGATCCGTTCGCGCGTGTGACGCTGTGGCTAAAAGTGCCTCGGCTGCTCCAAAGCGGTCATCGCGCACAAGCTTTTCCAGGCTCCTGTCACGAAAAGAAAGGACGATGCGCGTCGCTATGCTCGAGGCGCAAGAATTTGTTGAAAGTCCCTATCAAGTTCTCCGTCGGACAACCGAAATACAAACGTTCAGCTCGATTTGGTTGCGTAAGCAACGAAATATCCGGCGTAGCCCGGTTAGGCTATCAGGCCGGCTAAACACCCAGCATGAAACGTTTTTGAATCTTGCCGTTGCGAAAAAAGTCGAATGAAAAGCAGGGGTAAACATCCGTATGGCGAAAAAGTCGGTTGCACATGCATCGGGAGACATCATGGAATCAACGGGCGCGTCATTACGTTCACTCTACGCCAGAGCCGACAAACTCATGATCGTCGTGATCTGGGGGCTGTTCGTCATTTCCTGTTTGCTGGCAGAGAACACCTTCACGTGGGGTGCTGTCGCGTGGATCGGGCTGCCCGCGGTGCTGAGCGCGTCGGCCCTGGTGCGTTGGCATGGCGGCACGCTTCTCACGCGGTTATGTATTGCGGCGAGCCTGATGACATTCGCTGCGCTGCAGATCTATCAGGAGCGCGGATTGACTGCGATGCACTTTGGGGTCTTCGTCCTGATGGCGTTTCTTCTCGCGTACCGGGACTGGCGGCCTGTCGTTTGCGCGGCCATCGTCATCGCGCTGCATCACGTCACGTTCAACTATCTGCAGATTGCCGGGCTGAACGCATACTGTTTTACGCGACCCGCGCTCTCGGCGGTCTTCCTGCATGCCGGCTATGTCGTCGCGGAAGCCGGGTTGCTGATTGTGATCGCGAGACGTATGGAGATCGACGCGCTGACAGGCAGGGAGCTAGCGTTGCTGGGAGAAATGCTCTCGCATGAAGAGGACAAGTTCGACCTGCGCCTCGCTCCGATGACGCTCAAGGGTGTCAGCAGCCGTACCTTCAAAAACACGCTGGATGCCATCCACCGCGCGCTGCAGCAGGTAACCGGAATCGTCGGCCGGATGGCCGAGTCGTCGGAAGACATCGCAGCCGAAAACCGCCTGCTGTTCGAGCAGATTGCAACGCAGGCAAGTGGGCTCAAACAGACAAACATCGCGATCGTGCAGATCGCCGATCGCATCCGAAGCAGTGCAGAGCACGCCGCGAGCGCGAATAGTCTCGCGAAAGAAAGCTCGGCGGTTGCCCATCAGAGCGGAAAAGTGGTTAGCGAAGTCGTCAGCAATATGGGCGAAATCGAAGCCGCCGTTCAGCGCATGGGGGACATGATCGCAACCATAGAAGGCATCGCGTTTCAGACCAATATCCTTGCCCTCAACGCGGCAGTTGAAGCGGCGCGCGCGGGAACGAGCGGTCGCGGATTCGCTGTGGTTGCATCCGAAGTGCGCACGCTTGCGCAAAGGAGTGCCAGCGCGGCCTCCGACGTCAGGCGCCTCATCGTCGATTCGCTGGGGAAGGTCGATCAAGGCGCAGTGCTTGCCAGACGTGCCGGCCAGGCGATGGAACATGTCGTCGAAACAGTGGGCAGCGTTGCCAGATTGATTGAACAGGTAAGCTCCGCGAGCGACGCGCAGAGCAGTGACGTCAATCAGTTTAGCCGGGGCGTCGATGAAATGGACACCGCGCTGGAAGTCAACGTCGATCATGTGAAGAAGGTGGCGCAAACGTCGGAAAGCCTGAATGAACAGGCGCAGAAGCTGCGCTCGGCAATATCGGCGTTCCTCGTTGAGCCTGCCGAAATGAAGCCGGAATAGCAGCAAGCAGAGAGGGCCGACTCCAACGAGAAAAATAGTGAATGCCAAGGGGGCCTATGCTGGTCGGTAGCTACAACGAACTGCTGGTCCTGTTTTCCTTTCTGGTCGCCATGCTTGCGGCCTATACCGCGCTCGAGATGACGGGGCGCCTGTTCACGGCAACGGGCAAAGCGGCATACAGCTGGTTGACGGGGGGAGCGGTCGCCATGGGCATGGGCATCTGGGCCATGCACTTTATTGGCATGCGCGCGTTCCGTTTGCCCATCCCGCTTGGTTACGACCCGGTGATTACTGGCGTCTCGCTGCTCATTGCCATTGCGTCCTCCGCCGTCGCTCTGCGCGTGGCGTGCGCGAACGCCTTGTCACCATGGCGGCTGATTGGCGGCGCGTTGTTGATGGGCAGCGGTGTGGCTGGCATGCACTACACCGGTATGGCGGCGATGCGGATGGCCCCCGAGATCAAATATGCGCCGCGTCTTTTCGTCCTGTCCCTTGTCATAGCCGTTGGCGCCTGTGGTGCGGGCCTGTGGGCGGCGTTCAGGCTCAGGCAGGGCACGCCGGGGATGCGGCCGCAACGCGCGGGCGCTGCGGTAGTGATGGGCCTGGCAATCGGCGGTATGCACTACACCGGCATGGCTGCCGCGCGTTTTCCCGTTTCGAGCATATGCGGCGCGGCCCGCGATGGCCTCACATCGGGGTGGGTGGTTGTGGCGCTCGTGATTATCACGCTCTCCGTACTAACGGGGGCATTGATTATTTCGGTTCTCGAAGAACTGCGCCTCATCACGCGTACTGCGATCCTGTCCCGGTCGCTCGCGCAGGCAAACGAGACGCTTTCTTACCTTGCCCTGCACGACAGCCTGACGAAGTTGCCCAATCGCGTCCTCCTGGAAGAGCGACTCGCGGAGTCTTTTGCCGAAGCGTCCCGCACCGGAAGGCGTTTCACTGTGATGTTCATGGACCTGGACGGCTTCAAGGTGATCAACGACGCCTACGGTCATCACACCGGAGATGCGTTGCTGATCGAGGTCGCCGAACGCCTTCGTGCTGCTGTAGCGGCTGACGACGTCATCGCCCGGGTTGGCGGCGACGAATTCGTTCTGATCTCCCAAGGCGGAGACACGAATGAAGCATCCATGCAGGCTGAACGCCTGCTGCATGCGTTGCGCACCCCGTGTCGCATCGCAGGACACGAATTGCGTGTGACGGTGAGTATCGGTATCGCCATGCTTGGGGAAGAACCTGACGCTGTCCAGCAGGGGCAACTGCTGCTGGCACGGGCTGACAAGGCGATGTATCACGCGAAGTCGATGGGGCGTAATGCCTGGTGTTTCTTCGACTCGTCGATGACCTCGGACGTTCAGGGGCAATTTGAACTGATGCAGGAATTGCGCGGTGCACTGGAAAGAGGGGAATTCGCGCTCCATTACCAGCCCATTTTCTCTGCGCATTCAGGCCAGATTGTGGGAGTGGAAGCGCTTATCCGCTGGTTCCATCCCGATCGCGGTCTGATTGGCCCTGGCCACTTCATCCCGCTGGCCGAAAAAGCGGGGTTGATTGTGATGATCGGAGAATGGGTGCTCGACGAAGCATGTCGACAGATGCGGCAGTGGCTTGACTTGGATTGTCGCGACTGGACCGTTGCAGTGAACATTTCGCCAGTCCAGTTCAGCCATCCAGGCTTGGTGGACACTGTTCGCCGGACCCTGGAGCGACGCCGGCTGCCTTCATCCAGGCTGATACTCGAAGTGACCGAATCGACGGCGATGCGCGATGTCGATGCAAGCCTGCGTATCCTGCAGCAACTGGATGAAATGAAGGTCCGGATCGCGATCGACGATTTCGGGACGGGGTACTCGAGCCTGCTATACCTGAAACGGTTTCCTGCAAGCGAGCTGAAGATTGATCGCGGGTTCATCCGCGATCTCACCTGCGATGGCGAAGACGCCGCCATTGTCTCTGCGATCGTTGCACTCGGACGGGCGCTCGATCTTCATATTGTTGCCGAAGGTGTGGAGACACAGGCTCAACTGGAATATCTCACGCGTCTCGGCTGTAATGCGCTTCAGGGTTTCCTGCTCGGACGGCCCGTGCCGCCGGCTGAACTCGCACCATCTACCGCAACGGGGCTCTGAAGGATGATGAAGGCGCGTGGTTATGGTTTGGTCAGGCCGAAGCGCTTCACAGCCGAGCCTGGATATGCCGGGGTCAAGGCAACTCGCCGCGCGTGTAATCGAACACTGTCGCCACGGCTGCCCCCGTCATCGTCCGGCCAGTAGTTTCCGCCTACGGACATGAGCCCGATGAGTTCGATTGCCAGTTTAATCGGCCCAATCACGCTCGATACTGAACCTGATCTTCGCTTCGAGTGTTCAGGACCTTCATGAGCACGTCTTCAGGTCGAGCCATTGCCAGCTCCGGGTCTGGCTGGTTCACGCGAGGTATCATCATCGGAGTCTACGAACGGGAGTCCGTCGTCTTCCGCCAACGCTGGCACCTGGCGTACGGGCTTATCGCAGGCCGGTCATGGCCGACTACGGTCCGGTCGGTTGAAAACGATGCGCCGCACGAATCCGCGCGTGGTCTTTTCGACTGCGCGCTAGCATGATTCCTACGCAGGGTTGAACGCATCCGGGGCGGGCTTCGCGGCCACCGGACGGAAGAGCGAAGCAAGGCAAAATATCGTCGTCTCGAAGACGGCGCGGTCGGATAACGGTAGAGAGCAAGAAGGGACGCTATGAAGGTCATCGGTCGTTCATTCCTTCTTTTGTTAGGTGCCGTTCTGTTCCTGACGCCAGTCTGGATGACAGTGCAATGGTTCGAAGCGCGTCGGGTCTTCGAACTCGCAGCGATAGCAATTGTCGTCCTGGTGATGGCATGCCGCGCGCCGGATCGAACCGCTCTACGGGACTTCTATCTGGTCCTGATTTTCGCCGTGATGTTTCAGGCTGAAATGGCGCGCGATCTTATCTTCGGCGTCGTCACCTGGTCTCTCTGCGGGATTGGGTGCTTGATGCTTCGCCGGCAGGTCCGGCAGATGACTATCGAGCGCCGATTACCCGACGCGTTTTACGCGCAGTCCGGTGAGACAGGAGAGCAGATCGCGACCCGCTTTTCGGCGATTCTCGACTCTGTGAACTTTCGGCGTGACGATCTGCGCGTCGATGAGACTGCGGCGCCGCTTTGTGGATACATCGACAGCTATGTCAATACTTTCGCCCAGATTCATCGCGTGCGTGACAGCGCTGCGACAGCCATCGTGACGCGCAACGTGCTGCAAGCTGTCTTCGGAGCGCGGCGTGGAACGGCACTTTTTCGGTTTTTGAGCCGGCTAGGGCCGTCCAATCCCCCGGGTTACAACGACGCGGTTCGCGCTGGCGCCCATGATGCAAGGCAATTCCTTGAACGCGCCGCGCCGCCCGCTGGCCTCGTCGTCTTGCTCGGCAAACACTATCGCATGCTTTGCGGATTCCGTGCCCTGACCGCGCACTGACCATCGGGTCGTTGATGGCGGCTTCCGCCCCTGGCTTCGTCGCCCTTCCTTCGCGGTCGGCGCACAACTGCGGCGTCGCATGCGCGCGGAGTCACAGCTGGCGATGCTTGCCCGCACGGACGGCCTGACCGGACTGAACAACCGCCGCACGCCCGGCGAGATTCTGGACAGGGCGTGGTGTCGCGCGAGACGCACACGAAGTGTCTTTTCGTGCTGTTCGTCGATGTGGACCGCTGCAAGGTATACAACGATTCCGATGGGCATCAGGCAGAGGAAGATGCCTTGGCCGTTGTGGCCGGATGCATCGGCGAGAACATTCGCCGGCCCACAGATAGCGCGGCCCGCTATGCGGCGAAGAGTTCGTGGTCGTGCTGCCAGACACCAGACCGGAGGGCGCTGCGTCAATTGGCGAAAAAATCCGCGCGGCGATCAGCGAACTTGCTATCGAACGTGCCGGCAGCGAGTATGTCCGCGTCACCGCCAGTATCGGAGCGGCGGCCCGGACACCAGCAGCCGACGAAGACGTGACTGCAGTCATTCGCGCTGCTGACGAAGCACTGTACAACGCCAGGGCGACAGGTCGTCACAAGGTTGCGCTGTCCACAGCACCGACAGCGCAATCTTGATCAGTCGGCGACCAGCGATCATCCGCAGCCAGCGGCAACCCTGCTTCAGACCAATAGCCAGCTGTTGTAGCGTGCAGCGCGCAACGGCGGGCCGCGCCGCTCATCGCCCCGCCTTGTGGCGCAATCAACGATGGGCGCGGCCGGGCTCCCGATGGCTGCCGGCGGAACGGGGCAAAGGGGGCATTTCTTCGCGGGCAAAGAACGCACTGGCAGCGCGTATGCGAGAGCGGTCGACTGCCTGCAACCGCCAGTGCCAGTCTGCATGGTGCCCGGGAAGCACTTCCGCTGGGAAGGCGGCGACACCTTCGGCACTCTCCACCTCGTTGTGGCGGTCGGGAGCCAGCCCCACCAGGGAGCACACGGGTTCCTCAGGTGACGACGAGCACAGGAGAGTCGATGCGCCGGTTTGGCGAAGCACACCCCATTCGGGCAAGGCGAGACCACAATGCGCCTCACGCGACCAGCGTTGTTCGTCGAGGTCCAGCCACAGGACCGCGTAGTCGTGATTGACCGTAGGATCAGGACCGTTGATGAGAATCGTCAGGCGCATTGCGATCGCGTCCATGGACGCCCGGAGAAGGAGTGAGTTTTCGCGGATGAGCACTTGAAGTCTAGGTGCGAAGCGGTTGGCTCGCAAGCGAAAACCCAGATATCGGGAATATTGACGCTGACAGAACGGCCACGGCGTGCAGCGGATCGACCTCGATCAAGTCAACCGGATCGCCGCGATCGGCACCGCTCGCCGCGCGGTTTTGCCTACGCGCGCATGGGAAGGTCGAACCCCAAACGACGTCCGGACGGTCAGAGCCCGATCCCGCTTCCAGTTTTCGAATCAATCCCGGTCCAGGGATTCCCTGAATTTGCTAACGGCGCTCACGTACCGGTACGTGGCCTCGTTGAGTGCTCTTACCAGCATGCGGATGTCTGCGGAATTGTCCCGCTCATTGTTGTCGGCCTCATTGGCCGCCAGGCCTCTGAAAGAGCGTCGTGCGGCGCCCATGAGCCCGCAGGCGTCACAGGACTCCTCCAGATCGGGGTCCATGACTTTTACCTCGCAATTCAGCACAGGAAAAGAACACGCTGACACGCCGGATGACGTTCGACAGGAGGCTGCGGCGGCAGATGCCAACCCGTGCGAATCGGCGACCACCCAAAGTGGCGTCCTTCGGCGCGTATTCGACTACTATCGCAAAGGGCCCTTTCAGTCAGCTTTCCCTGATGCCGCAGGCTCGGAGCGCCCGATTGCGTTTGCCGCAAAGACCTGCAAATATCCTGGCAACGACAACGAGGCAGCGCTGGATTGGGGCGATGAAAGCAAGACGCTTGTTGGGTGGACCGCCATGGACAGATCGGCGGCTGGTGGCTGCGGACATGCTCGAGCGAGGGCAGAGTATCCAGCAGGTGGCCGCGGCACTGGAGCTTGGCCCCGCCACTGCTCGCCGATATGCTGCTCTTTTCAGGTCTGGTGGCAAGCATTCGCTTTTACAGATGAGCGATGTGGGGCGTCGCAGAAAACTCCCCGCAGAGGGCATGAACTGGCTTATCGCCGCCATAAAACATGCGCCGGTTCTCCACGGATTCGAGATTGAGCGCTGGACCCGCGAAGCCGTCGTCGAACTCGTCGAGCGGAGATTTGGCATCCGATACTCACGCTCCCACATCAACCGGTTGATTCGCGACCACGAACTACAGGGGCACTTTCGTTGACACGCTGATGCGTCACGGCGCGTTCATCAGGTATCGATGCGCATTGCTTTACCAACATCCGGTTGTGCTATGACACTCCTGCCATCGACCAGCTCCGGTCAGCACACGTTCTCGGTGCACCTGGCGCCGCAGCACCCGAATTGATTCTGTCTATCGCATTGAGCAGCTCCTCGAGAACCAATGGTTTGGCGACAACTTCGTCAACCTTGCCGGCGAAACGCAGAGCGTCCTGCGGCCGCGCCAGCGCGATGATATGGGCCTTTCTCCTTCGGTATGGAACCCCTGCGCCAACAACGCGGAGGCGTCGCGAGAAAATGGTGAAACGTCAAGCACGATCAGTTGCGACGGTTCATGCCAGACTTCGCGCCAGGTGTCAAAACCACGCGCCTTCGACTGCCCAGAACCCTTTGTCTCGAGTAGAAGGGCGAAGGAATCCCGGACCCACCTGTCGTGCCCAACAATCACACTGGGTCCACCGACGGGCGGTAGTCTCGGTACTGCATGAGTACTCGAGGCGCGCAGTTGCCACTCGCGGCGCAGCCATTCCAGCCGGGACAGTTAATAACAGTCCCGCGCCTTCGCAAGCCCGGCGAGGGACGCTGTCGCGGCGTGCTCAAGGCGCTGCAGGTTTTGAGTCGCCTCGTTGAGTTCAGCGACGGCAACGTCGAAGCCGAGCATGTCCTCTGGCTTCCGCATGGGGATGTCGCGTAGGAAATCTAAAGAAGGAGATGTGGACCACCACGCGGTTCCGGACGATCACCCATCAGTTCATCGAGTTCAGCGAGGCTGACGCGCGGATACGATAGCCTGCTGGCAGCGGTTCCCTGATTCTCCCTGGAGTGCGTCGAGACGGTCCAGCAGGGCATGCGCCTCGTCCTCCAGGGTTGCGGGCAGCCCTGAAGTTCCTCGCACGCCATTGATCCGCGCGCGCCAGTAGCCCGGCGACATCACGGGCGTTGACTTCGCGCCATCGTTCTCCATAAGCAGATGCTCAAGCTGCAAAATCATAGCGCGGATGTGAGCGAGTTCCTGCGCCACATGTTCGTTCGGATGCATTTGCGCCTCCATTGCGACCGATGATGCGCGCGTGAAACCCGCATGACCAATGGCTCCAGTCGACCAGTCTGGGTACGTCCGGCTTGCGGGATCCCCACGGAATTGACTGCCAGCGTAGCCTCGGCAATACGCGTGATATGACCGCGTAAGGCGAGTCAAATCCGAAACAAGGTTCGCAGACGATTGCCGCTCAGCGCTTGCCGGCGATTGCCTGAAGCACCGAGTCACCGTCACGGGTAAGGCGTGGAAGTTGGCCTCCAGAGGCAAGCTGTTCCAGAGCGACCAGCTGGTGTTCCAGCAAGGTGTCAAGCTCTTCGCGGTCCAGATCGATCTGCTCAGGCGCGGCCTTGACGAGCATCAGGGTAGCGAATTCGTGAGGGCTTAGCATTTAGTGTCTCCGTATTCTCTCTGGATTGGGCGTTGACTGTGAGCATCTATTACCGATGACGCATCAGCACGTCCGAATTGGCAATTATTCCAGGTCTTTTTTTCCGACCTTGCGAATTCGAAGCCTTCAAGGCCGGAGCACAAATATTAATTCTGAATTCGATGGGAAACGAATTAAAAGAAAATATGGAGCACCGGCCACAATAGAGCACCCTTGGCTGAACGTATTTGCATCGCGGAGCGACCCGAATCTGATGGGCGGTTGGAGGTATCTCCCCGCGCAATGGCGCGCATTGCAGGATCGTTTATCACAAATAGTCAAACCATGATTCTGCGAATGGCATGCAGTCGCCCGACGGTCCATCGCAATACGCCGCTCACTTTCAAAGTCAGCATGATTCGATTTAAATAGTAATGCTATTTTAGATCGGCACATATTGAAGAGGTGAAATGTCCAGAGACACACGGGCGGCGCTCCCGACAGCGAAGTGCTATCGTTATCTTCAGACCATGCTTTCCTGTCATGCCAATCAACCAGCGGGAACGGGTGCCAAAATGAAAAAGAAAAACGTAGAGCGCCTTCAGGCCGGATGCACCGTGTCGAACCTGATTGACCAGGATATCGCACATATCCGGCACGCGATATCGGTATCACTCGCCGGAAATCCTGCCGGCTCCGCCTTTCCAGCAAGCTACTGGCGCCATAGGCTGCATGCCCTGCTCGATACCGGCCGCGTCAACAAAAGTCAGCTGGGCGAGATAGACAGCCTGCTGCTCATGCTCGATCTGAACGAACTGAATCTTGCCGCGGCCGCCTGCGCTTTTGCAGCCAGGAAAGATCCCGGCGAGACGGACGGCTGAATCACTGATCAGAGCGCACTCGCATTGCTTCAGTTCAAGCATATTTGGGTCGTCACGTTTGCAGGTGACGCGTTTGGGGTGTGCACGCAGTGCGCGGGGCGTCGTTCAACTGTCGTCGACTATCCGCAGCAGTGCCCGCCGCTCGACGGGTTTCGTGAAGTGACCCGTGAAGTCTTCCGGCAACGGCCCGTGTGTGATCCCCGGTTGCCGTCAATTTCCGCCAGTCCACCATCGGGAATCGCGACGTCTTGTTCGGACGAACCACACGCCATCAGCTTATCCGCCAGGCACAACGGAAGGGCCCTTGTGTGGCCTGAGCGGTTGCTCGAATCAGCCTCGATATGAAGCACTGCTCACGTTCAACGGAAGAGAACCGCTCTGCGGACTTCACGCAATTCCATTATTCCGCGTTCAGGCCGATATCTGCTCCGTTGCCCGATGACGCCCGGGGAATTTGTTGCGATGGCATCATCACCCGTGAGAAGGCGGAGGGGGAATGAAAAAGCCCGTCACATCCTCAGGTATGCGATGGGCATAAGATCCGGGAGCCATTGAGAGAGTTCCAGCGGATTCGCTGTACTCACCGACGTCAGCCAGTTCGGGCTGGAGATCGATGAATTGGACACGTTGCTGGAATGCAGCACGAAGTCGTGGGCTCCATTACCATGTTCTTGCTGGCGCATCTTGTGCAGATCGTCGCGCTCCGCGATGCGGGCTCCGCTTGAGGTCGATGAACGTGAAATCCACCAGGAAGACCATGGATCTGAATATCGAGGCGGCCCCGTTGGATGACTTCTGCAAGGCTGTGCTGCGCAGGCTTAAAGATAACGGTTTCGACAGGGCTGGGGTCTCGTATGTCACAAAGCCGGAAGTCGTATCGCAACAGGATTTCGCCTATCTGGCGAAGAATTCCGGTCTTTCCGACGGCGGCCAGGGCACGCGCATTCTCGGGGCTATTGCGGTGCCTGAGCTTGGGCCCAACGCTGGAAGCATTACGTTCCGGCTGAGCGTCAATCTCACCTAGGATAAGTGTCGCTAACAAAACTGCTTCGTGAATTCACGAACGGCGGTTGCATAGCGATGGCACGGTACAATGAGAACCTGTCACTACGACCGAGATAACTATGTCACTTCGTGTTACGTGCCTATGTGGCAAGATTACCGTCAACCTGCACGGCGGTCCGGCGGCACGTGCGAACTGTCACTGTTCGTCATGCAGGACGTTTTATGGGACGTCCATGTTTTCTGCAACAGCTTGGGCGGCTGATGCAGTCAGCGTTGACGATGGCGCAGGCCGGACTTTCAAACATCCAGAAAAGCAGTTGACGAAAACATTTTGCGACGTCTGCGGCGAAGTGATGTTCGGTACCAATCGCCTGGGAATGCGTGTGGTTCCAAATGCATTGGTTGCCCGCGCTACCGATGGGAAGCTCGACGCGGCGTTGGCTCCAACAATGCACCTGTTCTATCGCCAGCGTGTGGTTGACGTTTCGGATGATTTGCCGAAGTATCTCGACGGCTGGGATGGTCCCACGTATGCGCGATAACAGGTCATCGGCAGTGGCGCTCAAGATGCCGGGAACAAATGATGGAGCAGGCCAGCATTAACAATGCGGTATGAGTCTCGATACTTCGCTCGAACCGGATATGCAGCTTGCCGAAACCGGCTAGGGTACCCCTTGTTTTCAGTGCATTTTGCGACGGTAGCATCGTCCAAGTGCGACGAGGGTTTGCGAGGCGGCCCTAATAAAATGTTACGTCGAATCAATAGCTTGCTGTTTGGGTAGTGCCTTCGGTCACGGCTGCCTCATGTCTGCCCAGGCGGTAGTCGTCGCCCCGTCATTCGTCGTCGCTATGCTCGTTGATCCGTCATCCGCTTCAAGGCGAGCACGATGGAACACTGGCAAGTCACTTATCTTGGCATCCGGCAGATTCCTCGCGAACTCACCGAGTTTGAGCTTGCCACGTTCTTCACCTTCTCAGCGAATGAGCGCGCACTAATCGACGCGCGCCGCGGCGACCTATACCGGCTTGCTGTCGCGCTCCACATCGGCTTTATCCGGATGAGCGGCCGCACGCTCGACGCGTACAGGCAGATTCCCAAAGTGCTCTGGAATCATCTTGGCGCGCAACTCGCAGTCGATCCACCCGATCTCGGCACGCTGCGCACGCTGTACGAAACGCGGGCTCGCACGCTGATTGATCATCAGGTTCTCGCCTATCAGGCGCTTGGATTCCGGCCGATGGCCGAGCACCAGCGCCGGTATGTCGTGCGCTGGCTGAAAGAACGCCTGACAGGTCGGCCCGACCGCGGTGACTTGCTTTACGAATTGAAACGCTGGCTCT
>NZ_JBFRCN010000094.1:0-19553 GCF_040965835.1 Paraburkholderia sp. BR10872 | reverse complement strand
CATAGGCTTCGAGCGAGCCCGGCGAGCCGTCCTTCTCGATCAGGCGCACCGCGCCGCCACGACCCGCGCAATGCACGAGCGAGCGCAGCGCGCCGCGCTTCGTAGCCGCCTCGAACACGGCGTTCATGTCGTCGGCGCTCGTCACGTCGGCGGGCACGAAGCTCGCGCGCGCGCCGAGTTCATCGGCCACGGCCGCGCGTGCAGGAACGGATCGCCCACACGGTCGCCACGCGCACACGCGATGAATGGACCGCCGTGTTCGAAGGCAGCGACGCATGCGTCACGCCCGTGCTGGGTCTTGCGGAAGCGCCGCTCGATGCGCACAACACGGCGCGCGGCGCGTTCGCGCAGAGCGGCGGCGCATGGCAGCCGCAATGCGCGCCGCGCTTCGTGGACTACGGCGGCGAGAGCGCTTAACCTCGCACCGCGCCCAGCGCTGCTTCGTCGTCGGCGAGCAGCGACAGTTGCCCGCTCGCCACGATATGGCTGAGCGGCGCCGGGCGGCCGAGCAGATAGCCCTGCACTTCGTCGCAGCCTTCGTCGGCGAGCAGCGTAAGCTGCGCCTCGGTTTCGATGCCTTCGGCCAGCACCGGAATGCCGAGGCTCTTGCCGAGCGCGAGCACTGCGCGAATGATCGCGGTGGCCTGGCGGCTCGACTCGGCCTCGCTGATGAAAGACTGGTCGAGCTTGATCTTGTCGAACGGGAACGAGCGCAGCGTGTCGAGCGACGAGTAGCCGGTGCCGAAGTCGTCCAGCGCGATACTCACGCCGATCGCCTTGATTCGCTGCAGCACGTCGAGCGAGCGCTCGCGGTCCGCGAAAATGGTCGTCTCGGTCAGTTCCAGTTCCAGCCGCTCGGGCGCGAGGCCAGTCTCGACCAGAACGGTCTCGACGAGCTTCGGCAGGTCCGCGTGCGAGAACTGCACGGGCGAAAGATTCACCGCCACCTTGTACGGCGGCGACCACGAAACGGCGCGCGTGCAGGCCTCACGCAGCACCCAGGCGCCAATGCCGAGAATGAGGCCGTTCTCTTCGGCGAGCGGAATGAATTCGGCGGGCGAGATGAAGCCGAGCCGCGGATGCTCCCAGCGCAGCAGCGCTTCATAGCCGCAAATTTCGCCGCTCGCGATCGAGGTCTGCACCTGGTAGTGCACGCTCAGCTGCCCGCGTGCGAGCGCCTCGCGCAAGTCGTGCGTGAGCGAGCGGCGCGCCCGCGCGATCTCGTCCATCGCCGGCTCATAGAAGCACACCGACTGCGCCAGATCCGCCTTTGCGCGGTACATGGCGAGGTCGGCGTTGTTGATGAGCACGGTCTTGGTGGTGGCGTCGTCGGGATAGATGGCGACGCCAAGGCTCGCGCCCGAGAGCACTTCGGCGTCGTCGTAGCGCACCGGCCGGTACAGCGCGGTTTCGAGGCGCGAGAGCAGATCGCCGAGATCATCGCGCGAGGCGAAGCGCGTGAGCGCCACGAACTCGTCGCCGCCCACGCGCGCCACGAACTCGCCTTCGCGCATCAGGCTCGAAAGACGCCGCGCGAGAATGCGCAGCACTTCGTCGCCAGCGTGATGGCCGTGCAGGTCGTTGATTTCCTTGAAGCGGTTCAGGTCGATGCCGATAAGCGCGAGCTTGCGCGTGTCCTGCGTGCGTGCCAGTTCGGCGTCGATGCGTGCGTTGAAGCTCGCGCGATTGGGCAGGCCGGTGAGCATGTCGCTCATCGCCATCGTGCGCAGATGCTCGACGGATTCGGCGCGCACGCTGTCGTCGAGCAGAAAGCTCACGCAGCCTGCACCCGCGATCACGAGCGCCATGCACGCCACGGCGAGCGCGAGCGCGTGCAACGCGGCGGGATTCGAAAAGTGTCCGTCGAGCGGCATCGGCACCACCTGGAACGCGGACATGCCGGTGAAGTGCAGCGCGGCGATGGCGAGCGCGAGCACGCCCGCCACGAGGCGCGCGGACGCGTCGGCGCTCGCTCGCGCGCTGGCCGCGTTCTCCTGCGGGCGCCGAGCGGCCACGCCCGCGAGATGCAGCGCGAGCGCGCTGATTGCGACTGCAAACACGATCGACAAGGCGATCCCGACGCGATTCCAGATCACGATGCCTTCCACGCGATACGCGAGCATGCCTGCGTAATGCATGAGCGCGACCGCCAGCCCGACGATCGCACCGCCCAGCGCGGGCGCAGCACGCGTGAGACGGTTCGCGGCGTGGCTCGTGGCGAGCAGGAACCCCGCGAAACTACCCACGAGCGCGATGAGCAGCGACGTGATGGTCAGCACGGGGTCGAAGGCGATCGGCACGCCCGGTTCGAAGCCGAGCATGGCGACGAAGTGCGTGCACCAGATATCGGCGGCGGCGACGACGGCCGCGATGAACGACCAGCCCATGTGCTGCAGCGAACGCGTGGCGAACGCGCGCAGGACGAGCCGCGCCGTGACCCACGAGCCCGCGGCGCAGATCAGCAGCGCGACGACGACGAGCCACAGGTTGTGTTTGTAGACGATGCAGCCCGCCACGCTCATCATGGGAAGATCTCCTTGTTCACTACTCGTTCACCCGGACGTCGGACGAAGCCGCGTCCCTGTTCGCCCGCACGCGCGGCCTCCAGGCTGCCCGCCTGGTGTTCGGTGCGCGCACTCAGGTTCGCGTTGCCTTCCGCGATTTCGAGCGCGGCCTGCTCCACGTGCGCCGTGCTCCCGCTGACCTCCTGCATGGCGCGCGCCATCTGGGCGATCGCCCCCTTGAGCGCGACCGCCGTGGGCGCGCTGGCCGGAACGCCGTCCACCGCGAGGCACGAATACATGATCGCGTCGGCGGCGCGCGCGACGTCATCGAGCGCGCGAATGGCCACGCGCGGTTGCGAGCCGGACAGTCGAAGCGACTGCGCGCGACCCGGCGAATCTGCCAGCATGAACGACACTTGGATGAGGAAGAAAAGTTGCAGGTAGGCGTTAATGCGGCGGCAGCTGATGGACCTTGATGCGCCTGGTTGAATTCGGCTGCAAAAAGAGCCGCCGTAAAGGCATCGGCGCGACTCGTTGGCGGGCTCGACAGGAAAATCGGGACCGCGCACGAGTTTACGGCAGCAAATCAATAAACTTCAGGAAACCCTTTATGGGACAGGTATTTGCAAACGTTTGCAATGTTTTGGTCCCGTTTATTTGCCGCTTGCCGAACGAGCCCCGTTTATCGCTGGAGAAACTACCAATAGCACGACCGTTCTATTTTAGGTACGCTAGCAGCCTTCTCCTCTCAAGATGCGAGACCGTTCCGCCATGTCGCTGATCCTTTCCCGCCGCGATCTGAACTTCCTGCTCTACGAATGGCTCGATGTCGAAAGCCTCACGCGTATTCCGCGCTACGCCGATCACACGCGCGAGACCTTCGACGCCGCGCTCGACACCTGCGAGAAGATCGCCACTGACCTCTTCGCGCCGCACAACAAGAAGAACGATCAGTACGAACCGCACTTCGACGGCGAAACGGTCACGATCATCCCCGAGGTCAAGACGGCGTTGAAGGCGTTCAGCGACGCAGGCCTGATGGCCGCAGGTCAGGACTACGAATACGGCGGCATGCAGTTGCCGCTCGTCGTCGAGAAGGCAGGCTTCGCGTGGTTCAAGGGGGCGAACGTCGGCACGAGCGCCTATCCGTTCCTCACCATCGGCAACGCGAACCTGCTGCTCGCGCATGGCAGTGCAAAGCAGATCGACACCTTCGTGCGCCCCGAACTGGAAGGCCGCTATTTCGGCACGATGTGCCTTTCCGAGCCGCAAGCGGGTTCGTCGCTTTCGGATGTCGCCACGCGGGCCGACTTCGAATGCGACTCCCCGCTCGGCGCGCAATATCGTCTGCGCGGCAACAAGATGTGGATCTCGGGTGGCGAGCACGAGCTTGCCGAGAACATCGTGCACCTCGTGCTCGCCAAGATTCCCGATCCCGATGGCAAGCTCATTGCGGGTGTCAAAGGCATCTCGCTGTTCGTCGTGCCCAAGTACCTCGTGAACGAGGACGGCTCGCGCGGCGAGCGCAACGACGTCGTGCTCGCAGGCCTCAATCACAAGATGGGCTATCGCGGCACGACGAACTGCCTGCTGAATTTCGGCGAAGGCACGCAGCACACGCCGGGCGGCCGCGCGGGCGCGATCGGCTACCTCGTGGGCGAGCCGCATCACGGGCTCGCGTACATGTTCCACATGATGAACGAGGCGCGCATTGGCGTTGGGCTCGGCGCGACGATGCTCGGCTATACCGGCTATCTGC
The DNA here is from genome assembly GCF_040965835.1 of Paraburkholderia sp. BR10872. Classification (NCBI taxonomy): domain Bacteria; kingdom Pseudomonadati; phylum Pseudomonadota; class Betaproteobacteria; order Burkholderiales; family Burkholderiaceae; genus Paraburkholderia; species Paraburkholderia sp. BR10872. Next base: position 15,290 of record NZ_JBFRCN010000094.1, on the reverse strand, counting down.
ATGCGCTCGATTACGCGCGCAACCGTCCGCAAGGGCGTCCCGTGGGCGCGGCGGGCAAAGATCCGGCTTCGCCGCAGGTGACGCTCGTGGAGCACGCCGACGTGCGCCGCATGCTGCTCGCGCAAAAGAGCTACGTGGAAGGCGCGCTCGCACTCAACCTCTGGTGCGCCAAACTCGTGGACGAAGCGGGTGCCGCCAGCGGCGCGGCGCACGAGCCGCTCTCGCTGCTGCTGGACCTGCTCACCCCCATCGCGAAGAGCTGGCCTTCGCAATGGTGTCTCGCGGCCAACGACCTCGCCATCCAGGTGCACGGCGGCTATGGCTACACGCGCGAGTACAACGTCGAACAGTTCTATCGCGACAACCGTCTCAATCCGATCCACGAAGGCACGCATGGCATTCAGGGGCTCGACCTGCTCGGCCGCAAGGTCGTCATCAAGGACGGTGCGGCGCTCAAGGTCTTCGTGGCGCGCGTGCAGGCTACGCTCGAACGCGCACACGCTTCGGGCACGGCAGACGAGGCCGCCCACGCAAGCGCGCTCGCAGCCGCACTCGAGCGGCTCACGCAAGTCACGCGGCGGTTGTGGGCAGCCGGCGACCCGGCGGTGACGCTCGCCAATGCTTCGGTGTACCTGGAAGCGTTCGGCCACGTGGTCCTCGCCTGGGTGTGGCTCGAACAGGCGCTCGTGGCCGGCGCGGCGCTCGCCAAAACCGACGGCGAGGAGGCGGACTTCTATCGCGGCAAGCTCGCGGCGGCCGCTTACTTCTTCGCATGGGAGTTGCCGAAAACCGGCGCGCAGTTCGATCTGCTCACCTCGCTCGACCGCACCACGCTCGATATGCAGGACGCGTGGTTCTAAAGCCGCGATCACGGAGCGAAAGCCAGGCGCCCCAAAAGACCGGACTGGCGTCGGCCTTTTGGGGCGCTGCCCGATGCCTCACGCGAGGCATCGGTTCACTTCACGTGCGTCGGGCCGTCAGTTCGCGGCCTGCTGCTCGAAACGCCTGAGCAGATCGTTGCCGCGCGAGTTGGCCGAATCGAGCGCCTGTTGCGGCGTCTTGGCGCCCGTCCACACCTGTTCGAGTTCCTCGTCCACGATCGTGCGGATCTGCGGCATGTTGCCAAGACGCAGGCCCTTGGTCCACGGCAGCGGCGGCTTGTTGAGCATCTGCTTCGTGGCCGTGTCGGCGCCGGGATGCGACGCGTAGAAGCCTTGTTGCTGCGTGAGTTCGTACGCGGCCTTCGTCACCGGCAGATAGCCCGTGTCCTGATGCCACTTCGCGGCCACGGCCGGTGAGCTCAGGTACGCGAGGAACTTCGCCACGCCCTTGTAGACCTCGGGGTTCTTGCCGCCCAGCACCCACAGGCTCGCCCCGCCGATGATAGCGTTCTGCGGCGCGCCCTTCACGCTCGGATCGTACGGCATCATGCCGGTGCCGAACTTGAATTTCGCATACTGCTGCACGTTCGCCAGCGCACCCGACGAGCCCATCATGATGCCGCAGTCGCCGCTATAGAACTTCGCGGTGGCTTCATCCTTGCGGCCCACATAGGTGAAGGTGCCCTGCTTCGCCATGTTTTGCAGGAAGGCGATATGCGCGACCTGCAACGGCTTGTTGATTTCGAGTTGCGCGTCGAGGCCGTCAAAGCCGTTGTTGCGCGTCGCGATCGGTGCGCCTTGCCACGCGCTGTAGTTCTCTATCTGGATCCAGCCCTGCCAGCCCGTGGTAAAGCCGCAGTTCATGCCCGAGGCCTTCAGCTTCGCGGCGGCTTCGGCGACTTCGGGCCAGGTTTTCGGCGGCGCGTCGGGCAGGCCGGCCTTCCTGAAAGCGTCGCGATTGTAGTAGAGCACCGGCGTCGAGCTGTTGAACGGCATCGACACCAGATGGCCCGTCCTGGCATCGCTGTAATAGCTCGCGATGGTCGGCACGAAGGCCTTCTCGTCGAGCGGCACGCCGGCGGTCTTCATCACGTCGTACACGGGCAGCACGGCCTTCTTTGCGTTCATCATCGTGGCGGTGCCGACTTCGTACACCTGGAGGATGGCGGGCGCGTCGCCGCTGCGATAAGCCGCGATGCCGGCAGCGAGCGTCTGGTCGTAGGTGCCCTTGAAGACGGGCACGATCTTGTATTCGCTTTGCGACGCGTTGAATTGTTCGGCGATCGCGTTCACGCGTTCGCCGAGCTGGGACTCCATGGCATGCCAGAACTGGATTTCCGTGGCGGCATGCGCGGCTTGAGCGCCGCCCGCCAGCACCACGGCGGCGATCAGCGCGCGCAAGCGGCCGCGCGAACCTGCGCGTTGTATCTCGTGCTTTTTCATCTGGGTCTTCTTCCTGTTATTGGTCGTTGTCCCGGCGCATGCGCGCGATGAGGCGCGGCGCGGGACTTTGGTTCAGGACTTCGATTTTCGACTTTGATACATCGGACCGTCCGCCGGCGGTCGTTTGCACGCGTGCACGGCACCCTCGGCCCAAGGCAGGGCAAGGGTAGCACAGCGAATGGGACGCCCGTGTGATGGCTTGCCGCGCGGTGTCAATGGTCCGCGGGATCGTGGCAACAGACGCAGAACTTGTTGCCTTCGGGGTCGCGAAAGTACGCGCCGTAGTAGTTCGGGTGATAGTGCGGGCGCAGCCCGGGCGCGCCCTCGTCGGCACCTTGCCTCCTCAGCGGCGCGCGGGGCGGTGTCAGCCGCGCCGCTGCGCCATGAGCAGCACAGAAGCGGGCTTGCCGCTGCGCGGGTCGAGCGGCTCGCGCAGCGCACGCCAATCGAGACCGCTCACGTCGAGCAACGCGACCCAGCTTTCGAGCGCTCGCGGGCCACCAGAAGGCGTCGGGCAAGACGATCGACGCGGGCACGGGCGAGCTCGTCAACGCGGTCGCCTCGTTCGGCGACTTCGACAACGATGCGAGCAACGACAAGCAGGCGATGGTGATGGCCGCGCTGCGTCACAAGTTCGGGTTCGCTTCGCGCGAGGCACCGCGGCGGGCGCGCCGGAAATCGCTCGCCGCCATGAACTTCGGCTATAATCGCCCCCTGTCTTAGGGGAGTAGTCTGCAACGCCTGCTTCGGCGTTGCGCCGCCGTCAACATAATTGGTGCCCCTGCACCATGGCGCCGGCAGCCGTATTGCGGATCATTGCAGCGCATCGCTGCAATAGCGCGGCCTGACGAGACCTATGACGTTTTCCCTTTCACCCGGGCCGGGCGAAGGGAAGCGTCATGGTTTCGGTGCCCGGCTCGCACATCACGGCAAAAATAATGACTCGTCTCGCCCCGCTTCACCTCCTCATTTGCGCCACGGAGCGTTCGTCATGATCTTGACGTTCGCCTTGCTCATTGCCGCGGCCGGCATCATCTACCTGTCCTGCGAGACGTTCGTCAATAGCGTCGAGTGGCTCGGCCACAAGCTCAAGGTCACGCAAACCGCAACCGGCACGATCCTCGCCGCATTCGGCACGGCGCTGCCCGAGAGCGTGGTCACGCTCGTTGCCGTCGCTTTCGGCGGCGATCCCGCGCACAAGGAAATCGGCGTAGGCGCCGCGATTGGCGGCCCGCTCGCGCTCAGCACGATCGCCTATGCCGTCGTGGGCTTCGCGTTGCTAGCGACAGCAAAGCGCGTGGGCCGCGAGCGCGCGGCCACCGTCGACGTGAATACACGCCGTCTGCGCCGCGACCAGCTCTGGTTCCTCGCAATCTTCGTCGCGAAGATCGCGCTCGGGCTCGTGGTGTTCAGCTTCAAGCCGGTAGTGGGGATCGCGTTTCTCGCGGCCTACGCGTTCTACTGCTGGAAGGAGCTTTCCGCTGAAGATAGCGGCGAGGTGGAAGGCGATCTCGAGCCGCTGAAGCTGCGCCCGCACGACGACAATCCGGCCATGGTGTGGATTCTGCTGCAGACGCTGGGCGCGCTCGCCGTCATCTTCGCGGCCTCGCATCTGTTCGTGCAGCAGATCGGTGCGGTGGGACCGTGGCTCGGTCTAAGCCCGCAGTTGACCGCCGTGTTGTTCAGCCCGATCGCCACCGAGCTGCCCGAGATCATGAACGCGATCATCTGGGTGCGCCAGGGCAAGGAGCGGCTGGCGCTGGCGAACATCAGCGGCGCGATGATGATTCAGGCCACCATTCCCACGGCGTTCGGCCTCTTCTTCACGCCGTGGCATCTCGGCACGCCTTCGATTCTCGCGGCCGTGACGACCATGATCGCCATCCTGATCCTGCAATGGGCGTTTCGCGCGCCGAAGGTACGTAGCCGTCAGCTCACACATGTCGGCTGGCTCTATGCAGTGTTCGCGGTGTTGCTGTTCGTGGTGTGACGCGGCCAGACCAGGCTCAGGCTGCCTCGGCGGCGGCTTGGGCAACGCCCGCGTGGTGATGGAGCCAGCGGATCATGTCCGAATGCCTGACCACGCCAACCAGCCGACGCGCATCGTCCATCACTGGAATGTCGTGGTAGGCATGCTCGACAAAAATCGGCACCAGATGCGCGAGCGGCGTGGCCCGATGGACGGCGTGCACGCCGGCTGCCATCACGGCTTCGACCGTTTCTTCCACGCGCGCCGATTCGCGCTGCGCCGCGCGACGCAGCGTGTTCCTGAATCGCTTGAGGCCAGCCGCCGGCGCAAGGTCGCCGAGCGCGTGATGCGTGACGACGCCGACCACGCGATCCATCGCATCGACCACGGGGAGCGTCGAAGCACCGTGGCGGCGGAACATCTCGTGCGCCGCACGCGCGCCCATTGTTGCGGGCACGGCGGGACAGCCGATCGACATGATCTCCTCGCAAGTTAGTTGTTCGAACGATTTTTGCGGAAAATCCAGCGGCGCGAGTCGCTGTTGCGACAGCACGGCAAGCGGCGCGGCAGCGGCTTCCGGCGTGGGACGAAACGCAGCGCGCGGATAGCGGTGCCCGGTCAGCGCGTGGAAGGCCAGCGCCGCACTGAGCAACGCGAAGGACTGGAACGCAATAGGCGCGATCACGAAGTGAAAGCCGAGCGCGTGAACCGCGGGGCCGCCGAGCACGGCGGTCAGCGCGACCGCGCCTGAAGGCGGATGGACGCAGCGGCACAGGAACATCGCGCAGATCGCGAGCGCCACCGCCACGGAAGCCGCCGCGACCGGCGATGCGATCCATTGCGCGCACGCCACGCCCACCAGCGCAGAGACGAAGTTGCCGCCAAGAATCGACCACGGCTGCGCAAGCGGGCTGTCCGACGCGCCGAACAGCAGCACCGCGGAAGCGCCCATGGGCGCCACGAGCAGCGGGATGTCGCCCGCCGCGCCGAACGTCACGTGGGTTGCGAGTCCCGTGAACGCGATGCCGATCAACGCTCCGCCACAGCGTCGCCCCCGCTCGCGCCATTGCGGCGCAGCCGGGTTGGGCACGAAACTCGTGAACCATTCGATGAGCGCGGTGCGGGTCATAGCGGGGCTAGCTGGTCGGTATGTCGGCCAGATTACCGACGCGCGCCGAATATCAACAATTGATATTTCTGTGCGTACATATAATTCATCCTGTATGCATGTTTGGATTCGCCACGCACGTTTTTCTCGGCAATTCGGAATCGATTGGTCTAGAATGACGACATGAAATCCGATACACGTTCTGGCCCCGGCCGTCCACGCGAATTCGACGAGCAGGAAGCCGTGCAGAACGCGCTAGAGGTGTTCCGCGCGCGCGGCTATGCGGCAACGTCGCTGCCCGACCTGATCGAGGGTACGCAGCTCTCGCGCGGCAGCCTCTACAAGGCGTTCGGCGACAAGCACCAGCTCTTTCTCGCGGCGCTCGACTTCTATACCGAGCGCGGTATCGCGCGGCTTACGCGCAATCTGCGGCACGCGTCGGCGCGCACCGCGCTGCGCGAGGCGCTGCGTCACTACGTGCGCCTTTCCGTCGGCCTCGAAGGGCTTGCGGGCTGCCCGGTGACAGCCGCCGCCACCGAATGCCTGCCCTTCGATGCCGAAGTGAAAGCCCGCGTCACGGACATGTTCGCGCGCATGCAGGCGCTGCTCGCCGGCGCGATCCGGCGAGGCCAGGCAGCGGGCGAACTGGCCGCCGACCAGAATGCCGACGATCTCGCGCGCTTCCTGCTCTGCACGATCGAAGGTATGCGCGTGCTGGGCAAGACTGACGCCGGCGGGCACGCGATCGATGCAATTGCTGAAATCGCGCTGAGCGCCATCCGCTAGTTTTTTTGGCCAATTAGGAACCGATTAGTTCCATATGGAGGCTGCATGACGAATCTTTCGACTGTCGAAATGCCGTCCACGCGAGCGGGCGCACGCACCTGGTGGGCGTTGACCGTGCTGCTGATGGGCACGCTGTTGCCGCCGCTCGACTTCTTTATCGTCAACGTCGCGCTGCCGTCGATGCAGGCCGACCTGCATGCCAGCCCCGCTATCGCGCAGCTGGTGATTTCGGCCTATGCGGCGACCTACGCGATCTTTCTCATTACGGGCGGCCGGCTCGGCGACCTGTACGGACGGCGGCGCATCTTTCTCGTGGGCATCCTCGCGTTTGCGGCGGCTTCGGCCGTGTGCGGGTTCGCCAGTTCGCCCGCAGCGCTGGTGACGGGACGCATCCTTCAGGGCAGCGCCGCAGCCGTCATGGCGCCCCAGGCGCTTGCATCGATCCATGCGCTCTTTCCGGCGCATCAGAAGGGGCTTGCACTCAGCCTCTTTGGCGCGGCTTACGGGATCGCCGCGGTCGCCGGTCAGGCCCTCGGCGGCGTGCTCGTCTCGGCCAACGTATTCGGACTCGGCTGGCGCAGCATCTTCCTCATCAACCTGCCCGTCGTGATGGCGGCCGCGCCAGCGGCGTACTGGCTCGTGCGTGAAAGCCGCTCGGACCACCCCGCGAAGCTCGATCCCGGCGGCATGGTCCTGCTCGGCATCGCGCTGGCTGCGCTCGTCGTGCCGCTGATCGAAGGTCGCGAGCGCGGCTGGCCGGTCTGGACGTGGGCGTTGCTCATTGGCGCCGCGCCACTGTTCGCGATCTTCTGGCGCTACGAGGCGCGCGTCGCGAACGCCGGGCGCGACGCGCTCGTGCCGCCCGTCATCTTCGCCGCGCCCGGCCTCGTGCGCGGGCTCGTTGCCACGCTCTTCTTCTATTCGCTCGCACCGTTCTTCATGATGTTCGCGATTTACGTCCAGCGTGCGCTCGGGCTCGCGCCACTCGAAGTCGGATTGCGCATTCTGCCCTTGGGCGTCGGCTTTCTGGTCGGGCCGCTGCTCAATCCACTGATCGTGCGCCAGTTCGGGCATCGTGCGACGGCGGCCGGTATGGCAATCGAGGGCTGCGGTTTACTTTGGACTGCCATGCTTGTTCACGATGCTCAGCTCCACGCACTCAACGCGTCGCTCTTTCTGATCGGCTTCGGCCAGGGCGTGGCGCTGCCCGCGCTCGTCAGGCGCAATGTCGAATGCGTCGATCGACGCTGGTCCGGTCTTGCCGCCGGGCTCGTCAGCTCGGTTTTGCAGGTCAGTGCCGCGCTCGCCGTGGCGCTGCTCGGTGGCCTGTTTTTTGCACTTGCCGGGCCGGATGCGAGCAGCGCGCAGGTGGCTCGCGCGTTCGCAACAACCGTTGCGATTATCGGCATTCTGCTTTTCGTTGCAGCGTTGCTCGCCAGCGGGCGCAATATTCACGCGCCGCAATTGCGCAATCAGCACGTATAAGAATAAGTGCGCCCGACGCGCTGCATGAAACGATGGCCATGCGTCGGGCCGATCGAACTCGTCAACGAATACGGCCAGCACGCGGTGTGTGTGAAGGTAAGCGGTCGAGCCGCCCTGCTCGATGCGCCCGATGTAGACGGCCTGATCGTAGAACCGTTTGCTTTTTGAGTTAACAAACCCATGCGTCCGCGCCCGGATAGGTAACCGGTTCCCACAAACGGTTACCTGAGCGCGCGCATCAGTCGAACGTCGGCGAGGTCAGTTGATAGCCGTCGCGGCTGATGGTATCGATGCGCACTTCGATGCCTTCGCGCGCGAGCTTGCGCCGCTGCCGCGAGACGACGAGGTTGACGGTTGAAGCGTCGATGTGCTCTTTCTCGGGCCACGTGTAGCAATCATCTGGCCGCGCGGCGCCCAATAGCGTGTGCATACGCTCGTGCATTTCCATGAACGAGAACTGTAGCGAAAGCACGCGTCGGCGCCCGCGCGCAGCACCTTCGAGGTCCCAGCGCAAGACCGGTGGGCATCGCGCGGATATCGCCGACGAGCCAGCGCCAGTCCGGCGCGAACAGGCCGTAGAAGTTGTCGCGCTGGTCGGGGCGTCGGAAGCGCGCGTCGATGGCGCCGGCAAGGCGCGCGTCACTGAGTATTCGATGATGCCGAGCAGCGCCATGAACGCGAGCGAGAAGATCGCTGCGGAAACGGTGAACCAGCGGAACGTGGTCCTCTGCCAGTGGTCGGGCCAATGACCCGCACGTCCGGCACCGCCCGCGACGACGCCGGAACGAACAGGCCAGGCCCGAGCGCCAGCCAGGCAGGTTCATCGCGCGCCTCGCACACAGGGCCCGGCGTCGTGCAACGCCTGCAGTTGCGCGGTCGTGCATCGCGCGCACGGTGCTTTCTCGCTGACTGACGCGGCTACCCAACCATGGGCCATGAATGGTCGGCTCGACGACTCACTGGCGAACCCACGAACGCGGATGCGGCCGCCGCACCGCATCTGACTCAGCAGGCATGTCACAGGTACCCGTTCGTCAAACCGGCCCACGAGGTCACGCATGCCGGTCTGATACCGCAAATTACGGTACTCGAGGCGGTGCGTTACGACCCGAACTCGGACGACGACACCCGCCGATATCGAAGCCGCCCAGCAGCGTCTCGCCGACCGGTACCGCAGCGATTGCCTGCGGCGGCACACCGCGGCCGCGGTTACCTTTCCCGCGTATTCACACTGAGATCCGGCAGGCGCTCGGTGGGCCGTAGGTTACCGATAAATCTTGTGCAGTGCACCTTGTCCGGTTGGCGCCTGACTTTCCTTGATTGCTTTGGGTCGCGGCCCAAGTGGACCTTCGGTGACTCCCATGTTTGGTGACCTGAGGTGGGTAACCGGAAATGGGAGGAACGGTTCGTCCACAAGTGCGCATCTCCGGATCGCTGGTTCCCCTGACCTGGTTCAGCGGGCGTCCAAGGCTGGCAGGACGCTTTACGGTTCCGATCCAACTGGTGTCGTAGTGATTCAGCCGGTCCCATAGGCAGTTACCTTTGGACGAAGAACAGCACCATAGACGTAGACCATCCGGGTGTTTTCCTCGGTAAATCAATGATTTGATTCGATCTCTAAAAGTTTATTCTCAAGAAAAGGGGGCTTAGCTAATGCTCCAGGGTGCCCGCAAAGCGTTGGTAGACGGGCTAGGTAACCCGGAATGGGGTTACGGAGGTTGGTGACCACTTACATGCGATTAGGTCCCCGGTTTTGGGAGACGTCTTTCTCATCGAACGCGTGTTTCAGTGTTTACCTTTTACGCTTTAACAACTTTAGTAAACCTTTAGACGGCTCGAACCCTTACCAGGCAAGGCTTTGCGGCCGATTTGGTGGCGCGTTATGGGATTTGTGGTCCCGGGTATGGGAGTTCGGGGTTGTGGATATGGGACTTCGGTACCCGGGCATGGGGTTTACGGGTTGTGGATATGGGGAGAAGGTCGCCCGCTATGGGAAAAGGAGCGGTTTTGCCTTCAGGTCACTGTTTATGGGAGTCAGTGAAGGTCGCTGCTTATGGGATGCGAGGCTTTTCTTGAGGGTGTTCAAGAGGACCCGTCGCTTGAGTTCAGGTAACCGTCTTTGGGAATCGGTATGGGTAACCAGATATGGTGGCTTGTCGGGAGAGGAATTCCGGCGTTATCGTGCGCCGGATTGGCCACCCGCATGAATCCTTGGACGCGGAGAAGCTGGCTGGAGCCAGGTAACAGCCTATGGGATCAGGCGTGGGTCACCAGTTATGGGGGCAAGTGCTGATCCGCTGACCTCGAGCGCCGTATTTGGCCCCGCAAGGGTAGCCATTTGTGGGAGCCGGTTCAGGTCACCATTTATGGGCGTACTGGGCATGAAGACGCTTGGCCGAACTGCTCCGGGTGACAACCTGGATAGCAATGTGAAAAATCCCATGGACAGCTACCTATTGAGGCTAAATTCTCGGAGTGAGTACTCACATTTTGCATAAAGGTCACTGCCTATGGGATAGTTTTCAGGACGCGGCGACGCAAAGGTCACCATTTATGGGTCCGTGCGCGGGGCCTGTTCAGAGTGCCCAGGACGGGTTCCCGGTGGCCATCGAGGCAGAGAATCGCCGGCTGTCAATGCTCTTAGCCCTTGGGTGTCGTGCCGCGTCACGATTGCGTCTGTGGCCTTGAGTCACCTGATCGCTTGGTATACAGTTACCAACCGACCAGGTTCCCTTTCATCGTGGGTCATATGGCAAGAAAAAAGGCCGAAGCCGGCGACGCCGACAAGCAAGGTGCACTCGTATTCCAGCAAGGCCAGCCGCCTGATCTGTTCCGCAAGGCCGTTCCGGCGATTCATATCGCACCGAAGTCCGGATCGATCAGCCTGCAGCAGCGCAAGATGTTCAGCTCGCTGATCAAGAACGCCATTCGCCAGGATTCCCTCGACCGCGGCCGCTCCTCGTTCGAGATCACGATCTCCGCCCTCTCCCAGGACGTCGATCTGAACAGTAACAACACCGAGTACGTCAAAGAAACGATCAACTCGCTCATCAGCACGGTCGTCAACTGGGACTACCTCACGCAGGACAAACGCAGCATCTGGAAGGCGTCCGGCTTGCTCGCCGGCGCCGAACTCGAGCGATCGGTATTGCGCTACACCTTCTCCGAACAGATTCGCGGCGAACTGCTCAATCCTGAAATCTACGCGATGATCGATATGCGCATCACGCGTCAGTTCAGAAAGGCGCATTCGCTTGCGCTGTGGGAGAACGTCGTTCGCTACGAGGCCGTGGGTGTGACGGCGCGCTTTCCGCTCGCGACGCTGCGTGACCTGATCCTTGGGCAGGATACTTCGGCGCAATCGTACAAGCTCTACAAGCAGTTCAAGAGCCGTGTGCTGGTGCCCTGCATCAAGGAAGTCAATGAGATTTCGGATCACAATTTCGAGCTCATCGAGCACAAGGTGGGACGCTCGGTCGTCGCCCTGCAGTTCCGCGTGACCCGCAAGCCGGAGACCGATCCGTCCCAGGAGTTGCGTGCAAACGAAACACTGCTGATTGGCGAGATGTCGAAGTTCAGCATCCCGGTTTCCGAGGCGCGGCGCCTGCTCAAGCAGTACGGTGAGGACAAGATTCGCACGGCGGTGGCCTATACCGCGGCGCGGGTGGCGCAGAAAAATTCGGCGCCGCTCGCCAACGTTGCGGCGTATTTCCGCAAGGCGCTGACCGAGGGCTACGAGTTGCCCGGTGCGAATGCCGCCGCGCCCGCCACCGACGCTGGCCGCGCGCGCGAAAGTCAGGATCAGGTGAAGGACCGCTATATCGCTGCGAAGATCAATGAGGCGCGCGCCTACTTCAATGAACTTGAATACGACGACCAGACTGCGCTGATCAAGCGCTACAACGAGACGGTCGGTATGGACAAGCTCAAGGTGTCGACGGCGAAGGTGCCGAGCAAGATGGCATCGACGAACTTCTTCCGTTGGGTGGTTCTGGACACCTGGGGCCAACCGACTGCTGCGGATCTGCTTGAATTCCTGCTGAGCGGACAACAGGCGCCGGCCGGGGGCGAAGGCCTGCAGGCGGCGGAAATCGATCTCGCGCTGAAAGCTCGGGACGAGTGAAGGCGATGGATCTAACGGGACGGCGGCTTCGGCCGCCGTTTTTTTGTGCGATTCGCTGTGAGTACATGCGGATAGTGCGCAAGGAAATTAGCTAAATATAACGACGTAGAATTCGTAGCTAAATATATATTTCGAAGCTTCTGAGTGTTAGATCGACCGCTTTTTTTGGTGACGAGTCAGGCTTCGACTGTTTGAGTGCCTCGGACTGATGTTTATGCTCTGTCTCGGCGTACGCGGATGCCGATGGCGCTTGGTTGCTTCGTGTTGTTCGCGTTGATCTCCACGTGGAGAGTCGCTGCTTTAAACGAGCAAGAATGTGTGGATGCGGCGGCGAGATACACGCAATGGATGGAACTCGCTTACCGTCACTGCCCATCCCTTCATCCCGGGCAGTACCTGCTCACGCGTCATCATTCTCCCGAATGCTGATTGAGGACTCTCCACGTGGAGAATCGCTCAGAACACTTGCTGGCCGGATCGCTTCTGGACATCGCACTCACAGTACTGCGCTAATCGAGGTCAAGTCGATCACTCTCCACGTGGAGAATTGCTCGGTGCTCCTCGTCTCCCTCCGCGAAGATACCTATCGAGCACTCTCGCGCAACTCGAACTTTCCTCCCGCGTCACAAACGTAATGCACGGCTGTGCAAAGATCCAGTGTCTAATCGACCTGCGAGCAGACGACCTCCCCAACTTCGATGGGCGCATTCTGCGATCTCCACGTGGAGATCAGCGCCCGTCACTGTTGAAACATCGCGATCCCGTCAATCCACCCCGCCCACCAGCGCTCTCCATTGCATCCAATTCTTATCCGTTCAGCCAATTGGTTGTGAACTGACAACGTCCGGGGCGGAATTTCTAGAATTTACTTTAAGTTGCCAGTAGACTGTCGAAGAACTTGCTGGAGTCTCCACGTGGAGAGTGCACCTCGGAGACTCGCCCGCTGTTGAACAATTGCATGGAGAAACGAATGGGTCTCGTGATAGCCGTAGCGAACCAAAAAGGTGGGGTTGGCAAAACCACTACCAGCATGAATCTGGCTGGGGCATTTCAGGCTGAAGGCTATAAGGTCTATGTCGCCGATGCCGACGGTCAGCAATCTTGCATGAGTTGGTGTGCAGCGGCCGGTCCCGAAACGCCTCTACCGTTCCGCGTCGGCAGCATTCACAAGCTGGAGAAGATGATTGGGCCGGAAATCGCCGCACTGGCGAACGACTACGACGTCGTTATCGTCGACTGTCCGCCTAATATCAACGACCTGACTACCGCGCGAGTGCTTGCCGTAGCCGACGCAACTGTCATTCCGACGGACGCATCACCGATCGACATCTGGAGCAGCGAAGGGATGATGGAGTTGGTCGAGCGAACCCGCGTAGCCAATCCGGCCGGAAAATTCGCAATTTTGTTGAATAAATCTAATTCGAAGACGCTGCTGCATACGCAGATGAGCGCCATCCTCGCTGAGAGCAACGTCCGCGTATTTTCGGCAACCATCAAGCAGCGTGAGCTCTACCGTCAGGCGGCAGCGCTTGGCCGCACCGTCTTCGATGTGCGCGGCGTGCGCGGGGCGAAAGTCGCGAAGGACGAGATCAGCGCTGTCTACAACGAGATCATTGCGCTGGTTCAGGAAGAAGAAGAGGAGGAGGTCGTCAATGGCCGCTAAGCTGAATTTCACCAGCAAGGTCCGCGCAGGCATGGCCGCCGAGCGTGTTTCGGCTGGCGAGCGTCTCGCGGAAGCCGATGTCGTCAATATCGCGCAGCGCGACGCGGGTGTACCCAACGCCGTGGACACGCCCGCCGCTCCGCCTGCCGAAGTCGTCGAGGCACCGCTTTCGCTGCATGCGGTCCGCAAGATTTCGGTCGAAGATGTCGTCTCCAATCCCTACAATCCGCGCGCGTTCTACAGCGCCGAGACGATCGACGAGCTGGCAGAAAGCTTTGCGACGCAAGGGCAGATCACGCCGATCCTGGTCACCAGACTCGCGGCGTTTCCCGGTCAATATGTGATCGTCGACGGCGAGCGCCGTATTCGTGCTGCGCGTTCGCGCGGCGACAAGTTCATCGACGCCGATGTCCGCGAGGGCCTCGACAACCAGAACCTGTACCTGCGCGCCTATCACGCCAACAAGGAGCGCGAGGAGCAGACGGTATTCGACGACGCGCTCGCGTGGAAGAAGCTGCTCGATGATCGCGTCTACGTCGACCAGATCGAGTTGGGGGTAGCGGTCGGCGAAGATCCGAAGCACATCAGCAAGGTGATCGCACTCACGTCGCTGCCGCCTTATCTGCTGCAAAGAATGGCGCAGCATCGCAAGGACGTCGGACTCGGACACGCCTACAACATCAAGCTGATCTTCGACCGGGCGGGCGCAACCGTTGCCGAGCATTGGCTTGCGCAGGTGGTCGAAGGGAAGGCGAGCGTGCGCAAGCTCGAGGCGGCGGCCTCGGCTGAAGCGGGTGCGCGCAGCGTCGGGCCGCGTCGTACGCATTACCAGTCCCGCGTCCAGTTCAATCGACCGGACGGCGTCGCGCTGGGCGAACTGAAGCTGTTCGGCGACGGGCGCGCGGAGCTAAGCCTGAACGGCATCGCGCCTTCCGATCAGCAACGTCTTGCCGAGCGCGTGAAGGCAGTCATCGAGCAGTGGGCTTCGGAAATGGATACGACCGGGGCGACCTGAGCGTCGCGAGTAGCGGCTAACGGTGGCAGGGGAGGGCGTCGTCAGGCGCCCTTTTTTCGTTGTAGAGGCGACGCGGGCTATGCGCCAGTCAACACCGGGGTCGAATCCGTGAAACAGGCGCGAAAAAATACCGGATCAGGCTTACTTATTTAAAATCAATGGCTTAGACTGGGTTTTCTAGAATGTTTCACGAAACTTGTTAGCTTGGATCGGGCTAAATCACGTTTTTTGCGTCTCTCGCCACGAAGATACCCGCTGCAAGCGAAAAACGTAGCAAATAAGACGTAATTTGTAGTGCATTACAATCAACAAGATTGTGAGCAATTGACAAGGCTCGCCCCTCAGGTCATCCTACAGAGATGAACTGCCGCCTTTTCACGATTGCGCTGATTATTAGCACCATTCAACGAATGGTGGGTTAGCGTACGTCTGGCAGCAGTGACAACAACAACCCGCCCCACGAGGCGGGTTTTTTGTTTCCGCCTCCTGGCCAAAACGAAAGTGAAGACAGGAGCCGTCATGCAGGTGCATCAAAGCCGCCCCACCGCCGAAGCCACTGAAGTCGTCAAAGCTACGGACTCCGCTCAGTCCCGACGCGACGAAAACGACTATCTCCGCAAGATTCTCACAGCGCGTGTCTACGACGCCGCCCGCGAAACCGAACTCGAGCGCGCCCCGAACCTCTCGGCGCGTCTGCGCAACGCCGTGTTCCTCAAGCGCGAGGACAACCAGCCGGTGTTCTCCTTCAAGCTGCGCGGCGCCTACAACAAGATGGCGCATCTCTCGCCCGCGCAGCTCGAGCGCGGCGTGATCACCG
>NZ_JBFRCN010000093.1:0-19658 GCF_040965835.1 Paraburkholderia sp. BR10872 | reverse complement strand
CTGGCGGATCAGACGCCCGATGAGGCATACTTCGCGACGCTGCCAGCGATCAAATCGGCAGCATGATCGCCCCGGACGCTCCACTTAAAATCTCGGGACCCTGTCCGAACAAGCGACGCCACCTCTGTGCGTACATGTCTGGACAATTGAGAATTGAGTGTTTTGCTGCAAGGTAGCATTCGAACGGAAAAGGAGCGTTGTAGTACCCGCAGGCAATACCGGACGCAGCTCAATTTTAATCTCCAGTGACAATTTAAATCGCTGCGCACCGTGCGATAAATTTGCACGAGCGTACTGATGAAGTCATAATCACGACCGCGACGATGGCGTCAATTCTGACGGGCAGACCGAACTTCGAAGTGCCTGGGAAATAAGCTAGGGAAGTTCCAGGATCGCATGGACGGTAAACCCCACAGGGAGGAATAGACATGGTTACCTTGGACGCAATCAACTCGAAAATTGCAAAACTCCAGAAGCAGGCAGTAGCGATTGCCGAAAAGCAGTCGTCGGTGGGCCTGACCAAAATCCGTGAACTGATGCACAAGCACGGACTGACTGTTGCCGATATTGAAGGCTTTGTCGCTAAACGGCGCGGTCGCAAGCCGGCTACGGGTGCGAAGGCAGCAGCAAAATCCCCGCGGGCGGCCGTGCATCACGTTGCGCCGAAATACGTGGATCCGAAAACGGGCGCGACCTGGTCGGGCCGAGGACTTGCACCGCTCTGGATTCGCGATGTCAAGGATCGTTCGAAATTCCTGATCGAAGCCGGTGCAACGGCAAAGGTCGCCGGCGTCAAGGCTGCTCCCGCGAAGAAGGCTGCTCCTGCGAAGAAAGTTGCCGCGAAACGTGTCGTGGCTAAAAAGGCAGCGAAGACGACGGTCGCGACGAAAAAGGCTGGCCGGGCAGCGGCTGTTCCCGCAAAGGGTGTGCGTGGACGCAAGGCTGCAGCACCCGCGAAAAAGGCTTCGGCGCCGCGCAAGGTTGCAGCCAAAAAGGCACCGGCCGCAGTTGAGACTACAGCGACGCCTGAAGTCGCCGCGGCGTAACGGGGAACGGGCGATCCAGTCGTAGCTGGCGGAGCAAGATGCCGAACGCAGTGCTTTGGCGTCCCGCTACGACTGATCACTCAGGACCCCTTGTGCATCGCCTCCGTCTGGGCGACGCCACGTATGTACATGAGGAAGCACGGACACAGAACCGTACGCCTTCAACCCGATGGCACACCGTTTCGAGCTTGTTTCTCTAGCGTTGCCGGCTGATTGTCCACCGGAGTCGATTCCTTCGGTGGTCAGTCGGCTGATCTCGCTCGCGTGGCCGGGTATGAGCCGTGCACAGCTCGTGGACCGTGCTCGTCGGCTCGACATGCATGCTTCGCTGCGGGCGCAGCCCGGTATCGGACCGGATGGGCTGACGCAGTTCAGGCTCACGCTCAGCTTTGCGGACGCGCATTTCGTTCTGGTTGCCCACGTACGTCGTCTCGCTCGCCGACGCGCAGGCGCAAGACGCCAGAAACCGTCACTGCCTCCAGCGCGCGATATCAGGCAACCAAGCCTTTTCTGAGTTTTTTCGAGGCCGCGCAACAACGCCGTTCGTCAGGCAGGTGTCACCGCGGGATCACCATCTGCTAGAGAATCATGAGATTGCGAATCTTTCCGATTGTCGGGGAGCGTTCGACGATCAGGCCGGTGATGAACTCCGGCAACAGCGCGCGCGGCACGTTCGCGGGAATATCGGTCACGAGCTGCGAGGGCACCAGAACGATGAATTCTTCCGGCGCGGACGCCAGGCTGTGTTCGTAAGCGACGCGGATTTCCATGTGGTTTTTTTTCTTTGGGGACGTGGTTGTCAGCCGCACAATTTATCGCGCGCAGGACTAAGCAGGGATGTGGACGCAGTGTAGCGCGGGATGCACCTGTCTTCGTTGCATTGAGCGTTACTGGATTGTCTGTTGTGAGCGCTTGCGCGCTTTCCCAGACAATTGCAGGCTGTACCGCTGGCGATCCACTTTACTTCGCGACACACGCGCAGGGTTTGGTCTCCATCTATGGGGGCTGGTTACCATCGGGCTGGCGAATACCAACCGTATGACGTTTGCACGCGACCTTCTCTCGCCCGTGCGTATTCACTTGTCCGGCGAGCTTTCATGCATGTCGCCCTGACGGATCCGTGAATCCGGCACGCGATCCGACGTGAAGTTACCGTGCAACCTGGAGTTGACTGTCGTTGGTGTGCGTGTCTCTCGCAGCCAGAGCAACAAGTTTTCCAAGGTGATCACTCGCCCGGACAACGATCTCCATCCGGGTCGCGCAGAGCTGGCGGTCGTACTCGTTAATCACGTTCGTGAGTCCCGCGACCAACGATTCAGACACATGCCACCTCCGGTGTGATCGGCCTCGCTAAGTACCTCTCCGAGGCCACGCTCAACACTTTCGATCTCCGCGATATCGAGCTGCCCGTGTCCCGCCCGGCTGATGAAGCTCGTGATGATAGCCACCTGCGAGACAAGATTGACGAGGGAGCGGTCCGCCTCACCATTGCGCAGACGCTCAAGCGCGATCCGTGCACGCAGTGCGAGATCCGAGGCTTCGTGGCGGGGCATCGGGAGATAGAGCGACTTTGCGTGCGTTCCGGCAACTGGCCGACGCGTGGATCGAGAGTTCTTCTTGTTGGGCATGTCCGGTAGGCGGTTGATCTGGATTTGACACGTCATATTGAGATCGTCACCCCGGGATCAAGAGCGCCCACCCGATTTAATTTGCATGACCGGGTCAGCGAGTTCGGTGGCGGGTCCAGACGAAAGCGGCCGCCCAGTGTGATGGTTCCGGCGGTCCTCTATCACTCCGATGAGTTCGCCCGACGCTGCGCAGCGGACGAACTCATCGGAACGGTGCGTCCGCGCAAGACTGTGTGCCGCGCGGCGAAGCTTCCTGGTCAGGTGGGACTCCCGGGCAAACAGCACCGGGAATCATGAGTACCAGATGCAACTAACCGTCAATCGCCACTTCGAACCACGAACGCCTGTCGGCGGCAAAAATCGACGTGCAGCATGGGACTGACCTGTCAGACCGTACGTCGAGGCCAGGTAAAGTCACGGCGCAAGTGAAAAAGCGCCCAGTTCGGAAGTAGAGATCAGCAGCGCCTGTTCGGGCGGGATGCCGGTAGCTCCAGGCAGATTCCACCAGCAGCTTACGTGCGTAGCTGTTGCCGGTCTTCGTAATGCTGCCTTGCCGTCGTTTCCCACTTGATGAATGTTCTGAAGGCGTCACGCCAATCCACGCCATCAACTGCCGCGGATGTTCGAAGCGCGCGAGGTCGCCCAGCTCCGAAACCAGTCCGATCGCCGACGTAAAGTTGATTCCGCGCATGGCCTGCAGGGCAAGTACGACTGGATAAAACCGCCAGTTAGTTACCGCTTCGCGCAATGCCAGTTCCAGCCGCTCGCATTGCGCGAGCCGGTCTTCAATCGTGCGCCGATGTTCGTTGAACGCCAGTTGCTGCCAGGCGCTGTCGCATGAGAACGTACTTAACCAGCGTCGGTGTGTCGGTCCCCAGTTGGGACGGCCGAGATAATGGACGCCGTGGGCAAGCAGAAACGATTTGAGCCTGCAGCGTGCTGCCTTCAGGTCTTCTCGAGCCGCCGACCAGGCGCGGGTCAGGTCGCGGAACGCTTCGTCTTCAACTGTTGGTACATGTACCGCCGACAAGTCGCCGGCGCGCAAGGAGCGCACCAACTTGATCGCGTCACGGTGGTCCGTCTTGACACGATCGCCCGGCCTGCGTGGGGTGAGCGATGGTGCGCAGACCATGCAGTCGAAGCCTTTATCGACCAGCCTTCGATACAGGCCGTATCCGCATGGGCCCGCTTCATAGACAAAGCAGATGTGCCGTGCCTTCTGCTGCAGTCGCTTGCAGAGCCGGTCGACATCAATCTGCATGGCGCCCACCTTGCCGAACAGTTCGACGGTGCCCATGCCGATCGCATAGGCAACCGTGATCGAGTCCTTGTGGACATCAAGCCCCACATACAACGTGCTATCGTCTTCCATGCTGGCCTCCGCGGCGGAATACACCGTTGAGTGGCGGTTCCGTCGCCACTCAATGCGGCTCTGGCAGCCATGCTAACCCGCGCAAACTTCCCCACGGCGGCCAGCCTCGCCGAATGGGAGTCATACTGACTTGCTGAGGCTGCGTAAAGCATCTGGCTTTCCATGAATCTGCATACCGCGGTAGGCGGCACCGGCTTTGCTCCTCTCCATCGTGATTCACGACGCCCGAGCGTCCGCCATTGTGGATGGAGTCGCGAGGCACCTCTATCTGCAAAAAAATCCACCGACACCAGCCTGACGCAATGCCCGGCGACCGTCGTCCCAGTTCGGATCAGCGACATACGAAAGTCACTATCATGACCCAGTGATTTCCATATGCGGGAGACGCTTCGTGGCAACGTACAGGGAACTGAGAGCGCAGATCGCCGAGCTGGAGAATCAGGCAGCAGCAGTCCGTCAGGAGGAGTTCGACGCCGTCCTTGCCGATATCCGTACAAAGGTGGCCTATTTCGGATATACACCACAGGACATCTTTGGACGTCGCCGCGGCAGGCCGAGAGGTTCAGGCGGCGCGCTGCCAGCGAAATACCGTGATCCGGCAAGCGGCGCCACCTGGTCTGGCAGAGGGCGCGCGCCGAACTGGATCAAGGACGTCAGGAACCGCGACCGGTTCCTGATTCACAACTAGATGGCGGATTCAAACCGGAGCCGGTCGCTGCGAGCGCTATTCACCTGCGCCCGCGGCGAACCTGGTCAAAAGTAATGAACTGCGCCGACGACCACACCTTGCTGTCGTCACGCTGCCGCCCGAAGAAGTACGCCGGACGAAAACCAAACGGCGCGTTCTGCGCGGCAACCTCGACACTGCCCGCCAGATCGACCGGCAACGGCCTGTCGGTCAGTCGCTCGACCGCGACGAACAACTCCGTGCCGCCGAGCGCATATGTTGCGCTACCCCGCGCAAGCAGATCCGCGCCGCGAATCTCGAAGCGAAACGCGGGCGCATGCGCGAATGGATTGCCTGCGAGCGGATCGCCTACCTTCACGAAGCCGTCGATGGTGCCTTCGATCACGATGGTCGCCGCGGCCAGATTGCTCACATCGATCTCGATGCTGTCCGCGTCGCCGTACGTGTCGCTACTGAATTCGATGTCCGTTGCGCCTGTGCGCCACGCGGATTCCTCGACGTGTTCGAAGCCGTGAGAACCGAAGTTGTGAATCGTGCCGTTGAGAATGCGGATGCGGCCACGCCACGCCGCCCAGCGATACCGGTCCCGAATGCGCGCACCACCCCAGCGCACGCGGATCAGACGCTCAGCATAGCCGAGTTCCTCATGCAGGTTCCGCTCCCATATCAGGCCATTGTGGTCATAGGCGGCGACGTATTCCCAGCCGGCGCGTCCGAGCAGGCGGTAATCGAGCGTGGCCGGACCGCGCTGCGTGAACGCGTCGCCTTGCCAGTGATCGCCGCTGCGCACGAGCAGCGCGCTGTGTTCGCCTGTTGTCGCCCACGTGCGGCGTGAGCGTAAGGCCTGGCCGACCGTATGCCGGTCGAGTGCATCGGCGAGCACGCCCGTCAGACCACCATGCACGCCGAATACCTGCACGCCGGGCGCGCCGCCGCCGGGACGTCCGCGATGTTCGTCGCCGCTCGCAGCGACGCCGAGCTGGTAGCCCCGTGCGATGACGTCCTGGTAGAGCCAGCCGAAGTGGCCCCACGTCGAAGCGATTTCGACGAGCCGCTCAAGCTTCGGATGGTGCCAGTCCGGAATGTAGCGCCGCCCGCCAACGTGCGGCATGACGAGGTGGTGTTCGGCGTCGTCGGCGTAGGCATCCCACAGTTCCTCGACGGGCCAGCGACCGAGTTCGACCGCGTTGCCTTTCATGTCCTCGTTCCACACAAGGGTGCGGTTGTGCTCACCGCGCGCGTTGTACGGAAAACCGGGACGTTCGTCGCCGAGAAATACGACGTTGTGGTCGCCACCCGCCGTCGAACTGCCACACCACTCCTGCACGGGATAGACGACGAAGCGGCCGGGTTCGTTAAACTGATCGACGGCCTCGACGCCCAGTTGCCAGTTCGCATCCGTGATCTGGAAGTCGTTCGCTGTATAACCCAGGATGTCGATTCCACCAATATCGCGCGCGTACTGCGCGTTGTATGCGGGACTGTTGGTGCCGACCGTGTCGTGCGCATGGACGTGAAGATCGGCGTAGAGTGCACGCGGGGCGGGCAGTGTGGCGTCGACCGTGAGCCAGGCAACGGCTGCGCGGATCTCCGGCCGCCCGGGCACGTCTGCGACGATGTGCAGCGTGCCCCGGTCCGTTGGCAGGTCGTCGAGCGCGAGCGTCGCGAATCCTTGCGTCGGGAATGCATGCTCGCGCTGATAGACCGTTGTGCCTTCTGCGTCGCGGGCGATCACGTTGGCGGTCAAACTGGCGATCGAATTGGCGACTACCGGCCGTGCATTCGCGTTCGCGCCCAGCTCGCGGCATGCGTTGCCCCAACGATCCTGCAACGCAAGGCGAAACGGCGCAGCCTCGCCAGGACGCACGAAGCGCGGCCCGTTGAGCAGCACGTCCGTTGGATCGCCCGGGTGGATGTCGATGGCAATGTCGCCAGGCACCGCAACGAAGCGCGACGTGCCCAGCGGATCGACGTAGAGGCGGAAGCGGAAATCGTCTTCGGAAAACGTCTGGATGCGCGTGCCGGGACCCCGTCGGCGATCACCAAGACGGATCACGATGCGGTCGCCTGCGTTCAGATACCCGTCGACGACATCGACGATCACGGCCTTCTGGTACGGCCGCTCGTGGCCTTTCTGGTCGAAGCGCACATTGAGCGCCTGCACCGTTGCGGGACTCTGGCCCGGCACGAGCGGCGCCGCATGATACTCGGCGGTGATGTAGTTCGCGGCGGTGGGGTCGCTTGTCTGGAAAAGCGCCCAGTCCGAGTAGAACTTGAACGTGGCCTTCAGCCACCCGCCATCGGCAATGCCTGACGAGCCGACTTCGTAGTCGAGTACGACTTCGGCCCAGCTGCCCGCTTCGAGTCGCGAAACGCTGCAACGCACGCTGCCGGCGAAGGGGCGCTGTTTCAGTTGCTCATAGAGGCCGGCCGGAGCGACATGATCGCCAAGGCGCTCGCGCAGGGCACGCGCGCGGGCGTGCAGACCGGTTTCGTTCGATTCGCTCATCTGGGGGTGGGTGTCCATAAGGCGGGTAAGGGATCGCGCGCACGTGACCATGCGAGTGCGCGCAAGTATCAATGCGCAAACGGCCATGCCGCGGACGCGTCCCAGACGGGCACGCCCATGAACGCATACCACGGTGCGATCACGCACAGCCCGTACAGGATCGCGATCAGCACCGAGACCACGCCGACGCGGGCGTAATCGGCGGTCGTGAACACGCCGCTGCTGTAGGCAATGACGCCCGCTGTGATCTGCGTTGGCAGCAGGTAGGCGAAGCTGTCGGTGTCGCTGACCAGCATCGTGAACGCGACCGGATGCAGACCAAGGCGCGGAGCGAGCGCAAGCGCGATCGGCGCGATCATGGTGACAGCAGCGACGTTGGACAGCATGCCGATACGGATGATGTGCGTACCGGCCATGACGATGCCAATGGCGAGCCACCAGCCATGACCGTGCGCGACGAGATAGATGTGATCGGCGGCCCATTGGGCGAGCCCCGACGAACTGATCGCAGAGGATAGCGAGAGCGCGCCTGCGAGCAGAAACAGTGTGCCCCAGATCGTGCGCTGCTCGACTTCCGCCCAGCCGAAGCGCAGCACGCCCGGCGCGAACAGGATGGCAAGCGCGATCAGCGCGACGATTTCCGACGACAGGTGATGCAGCGGCTCCGTTGCCCACAGGACCGCCACGCCCGCGAACAGGACCAGCACCAGCCAGTCATTGCGCGAGGCAGGCGGGAGTGCGCGACGCATTGTCGCGATGGCGGCGCGTCCGCCGGGAATCTGCACGGCGCGCGAGCGGAAATAGTACTGGACCCAGCACTGCGTGATCGCGAACATGCCCAGATACGGCCACTGGAGCTTGAACCACGTGAAGTATGAAATGTGGATGCCGAGCTGCTTTTCGAGCAGGCCTGACACGACCATGTTCGGCAGATGCGCCGTGAGAATGCACATGCCGCTGATCATAGCCCCGTAGACAAGCGACTGGATCACGATGGCCTTTTTCGCTGCACGCTCGCGCGGCGAATCGCCGAACAGCTGGACGATGCCGTTGGTGACGGGCAGCAGCGCGGCCGAGCGCGCATTTGCGGCCGGCACGACCATCGACGTCACGAAGTTGACGGCGAACATTGCCCAGATCACGCCGTTGGCGGTGCGCACCTTCAGGCGCTCGAGCAGCGCCAGCGCAATGCGGCGGTCGAGGCCGCTTGCCTGCATGATCGCCGAAAAGAGGAATGCCGCGAGGCAGAGGAACACGACGGGCGCGGCAAAACCGCTTGCGGCCTTCTGAAAACCCGGACTCGCGTGTGAAAGCACAAGCAGCATCGGTATCAATATGCCGCTCACGCCGACGGGAATGGCCTCGGTCACCCAGACGATCGCGACCCACGCGACCACCGCGAGCGTGGCCTGGCCGTTCGCGTCGAGTCCGGTGGGTGTCGGTATGAGCCACGCGAGCGCGATGAAGGCGAACCATGCGGCCACGAAGCCAAGGCGTGCGCGCAGGAGCGCGGCGCCGCTGCGCGGGCCGGTGTGGCCGTAAGCGCCAGCAGGTAAGGTTTCGCGCGTATGGAGGGCCGCTCCATCATGTGGTGGGCGCTCAAGCGGCGGCGCGTCGAGGATTCTGTCGGTCACGGTCATGCTTTCCTGCGTTCGTTATTCGAGCCGATGCTGCTATCGTCAGTGGGTCTGGATGGCATAATACGTATTAATACAAGTGGGGCCATCCAATTGCTTTTCATATCGATATTGCGAATCTCGCTCAAGGCGAGGCGCGAGTGCAGCGAGGGACCTTAACCATGTTGGTGCGGGAAGACGTGACGTCGCTCTATGAGCAGATCGCGACGACGCTTGAGCAGGAAATCGGGCAGGGCATCTATGAGCCGTCGGGCAAGCTTCCGTCGGAAGCCGAACTGGGCGAGCGCTTTGACGTGAGTCGGGTGACGGTCCGGCTGGCGCTCGGCCGTCTGGTGGAGACGCACGTCGTGGAGCGCAAGCAGGGCAAGGGCACGTTCGTGAAGCCCCGGCGTCTGCAGCACCGGCTCGACGTGTTGCGCGGCTTTTACGACTCGCTGGCGGCGCAGGGCGCGCGGGCCAGCATGGAACTGCTGCGCATGCAAGCGTGTGCGGTACCGCCCGGCCTGCGCGAGACGTTCGCCGCCGATGTCACAGATTGTGTGTATCTTGAACGCCTGCACCGCGTCGATGGCGCGCCTGTCGCGCTCGCGCAGACCTGCCTGCTGCCCGAGGCAAGTGTCATTTCGCGCGAGGAGGCGCAAGCTCTCCCGTCGTACGAGATGCTCGAACGGCTGCCGGGCTGGCATATCGTCGATGCCGACATGACCATCACGGCGGTTGCCGCGGCGAGCGATATCGCCGCGTATCTGGAAGTGTCCCCGCGTGCGCCGCTGCTCGTGCTGCGCCGGACCTCGCGACTTGCTGACGGGCGCGCGTGCGAGGCGACGGTGTTCCATATTCGCCCTGAGCGTTTCGATCTTGCGGTACGCAGCGGGCTTGAGGCGCGGGTGGTCGGATAACGACGCCAGGCGCGGGTCACCCTGCGGGGGCCTTCGTGCCTGGACCTTTGCCGATGTTATGGATTCCAAAAAATCTCGGCAACTGGCGTCGTGCGAACGCTCGCTACCAGGGAGGGGACGAGACTGGCGCAGTCGCGAACGCGCGGAATCTGGCCTGCGGCGTAAGCGTCGTTGCCGTCGATCAGGATAGCCGTGTAATTTCCCGCGCACCATGACTGTGCGCGGCTGAATCGGACAATGCTGACTGCTCCAGGGACCTCCGTTGTAAAAAAATTCTCGCGGCGAAAACGCATAATTTGTATGAAGAAAATAAATGATGCCGCCGATAACCGAGTCAGGTACTGCGCTGTTCGCGTGCCCGGGCGTCAGGCCAGACATCCATCGCACCATGAAACCTGACTTGCACGTGCTCGTTTAATCGATACAGGGTTGCCGGACTTTTCGGGATTGATACCGCGTCGAACTGGGCACGAACCCGCTTGTCCGTCTCGGTATCGGCATCTGGATGATGCGTAGCGTCACCCGGCAACTGGGTACCGAGCCTTCGACCGCCGCCGCCGTGGCCAGAAGCGTGGCCACACCCTGCTCGAACGCCAGCTGGTTGCCCTGGAGACACTTGGCGGGGCCATACGGCCTCGCGTTACGCGGGACGGCGATTCGCTCCTTCGTACCCTCGCTCGGCTGCACTGAAACGTTGATACCGTGGCGCGTGAGTGGGCGGTGTGATGCCTGAGCCGTCGCGATCAGCTCCGGCCTGCATCTGCCCGAAGCTGCCTGCGGGCACTGCATGCATTCGACGTGTGAGGCCGTGCGCTGTCACAACAGCTGCGTCGCCAGACTGACCGACTGCCAAAGAACATTTCTGCGCCGCGGGGATTCCCGAAGTCCAGAGTCACACTGCGTCCGGGGATCCGGCATTTCAACAGTTTCGCGTCGGCGAGCGGGCGAATGACTCGTCGCTAACCTACGCGGACGTTTCGACGGGCGCGCGACAGGCCAAAGCCCGGCACGTGCGCGTGCGTTTAGCGGAACAGGGAAGAAGAACTCACTGCATGTTGTGAAACCGGTTTGGACCGACCATACTTCCCTGTAGCGGAATGCTGGAGTCGCATATTTTAAGGCCTGTCCCGTAGGCCAGGGCTCCCAAAGTCGACGCTGTTATCCGACGCGCCGTTGCGCGACGTGCGCTGCCCGTCGTGTCCTGCTCCGCGGGTGGAACTGCGGTCGCAGGCGGGCAGGCTGGTGCGCTTCGCTCTAATGGGAACACGCGGTTGAGCCGGCCCGAACCGCAATGCTGATCCAGTATTGGATGATTATCTCCAGCATCGTTGCGCGACGCACCATGGCATCTATACTGCGCCGGACATCTTCGCGCTTTGGAGAGATGCATCCCTCCGTTCCGGACCGTGGACGCGCCGACCACGTTGGCGTGCCGCTTTGTCACCCAGGCTGCGGCGCCGCGCTGCGTGTGCCGGTCCTTGACGGAGACGGTCATGCAAGGGCCATCGGATAGCTGGCGCCGGGCAATGCAGCGCGTCACTTGCGCGGCGTCTTTTTTCTGCAGGCCTCGGCATTGAAAATTGTCAAACAATTGACCGGGATTCCAGCCTGGCCATCTCGTGGACGGCGATTCGCTAGCGCTCACGTCAGTCGCGGGATGAATGGACAGCGCAATACGGAGCGGATGGTGCAGGACACGACTCTTCAGGAACGCGAACCTGCACGAATGGGCCTGTACGGCCAGCTCGCGCGGCTGGAGCGCCGCTTCGCAGTAACCGTAAGCCGCAGGAGGGCAGCGATGACGACGTTGATACGTAGATACTTCGTGTGCGTCAACGGACACGACGGCGAAGAGGTGGCGTGCGATGACGATGAACCGTACTCTTCTCAGTGGGACTCGATTCGCACGACCGGACTGGTGAACAACGGCAGGGACTCGCACGGATACGCCTCTTATACATGCAAGACGTGCGGCGAGCTCATGTCGGAAACCGGGAAAAGGTGATTGATA
Source organism: Paraburkholderia sp. BR10872 (assembly GCF_040965835.1). NCBI lineage: Bacteria > Pseudomonadati > Pseudomonadota > Betaproteobacteria > Burkholderiales > Burkholderiaceae > Paraburkholderia > Paraburkholderia sp. BR10872. The sequence continues at coordinate 7,868 of NZ_JBFRCN010000093.1, read as the reverse complement.
GAAAGCCAGAATCGTGGCTCGACGTTCTGCATGGACGTGCGCGATCGACTGCCGCAACCGGAATTTGAAAAACGTAAGTTTGCGTCATTCTCTTCATCAATCGGCTAACAGGCTTCGAAGTCCTGCATCTGGTGAGACCCGATGCCCGCGCGCAGGCATTGGGTGGCCCTCGGCGTGCTAAAGCACGCGGACGGGGCCACAGACGTTGGCCCAGCGATGCGCCGGAACATGAATTCGAGACGTCGGCGATTCGTCAGCCGGTGCGTGGTGAGAAGTCCGACAATGAGGTCGCGGACCGGGCATGGCCCGAACAAATCCTAACCGATGCGCCCGGTACCGCCGGGTAACCTTGTACCGTTCGCCTGGGGTATCGGACAGGCGAGGGGTTGGTGACCTGAGGGATTCCAAGTTGATTGCAGTAATTCTTATAAAATTACTGCAATCACGAACTCGCCTTTTGCAGTAAAATCCAAAAAATTACTGCAATTCTCTGGCATGCACGGACTTCCTCTTTACCAGCGACACGATCAGGCATTCTGCTCCCAGTACGCGAACGTCGAGCAGGCGGCCGCCAGCCAGGGGCGGGTTCTCGTGGGTGCGCCGGGCACGATCACCGAGCACCATCGCGGGAACGCTGTCTACTACTATCGGCAGTTCATGAACGCGGAGGGCAAGCGGCAGCAGGAGAGTCTTGGCGGACCCAAGGGCGATCCGGCGGTCGAGGAGCGCGTCGCTGCGGTGATGGCACAGATCGAGCAGTCCAAAGACCTCATCAGCCGCATCCGGGAGCTCGCGAAGCTCGGCTTCCAGATTGCCGACAACAAGACCTACGCGACCATGGCGGTCCTCCACAATTACGGACTTTTCGAGGCCGGCGCGGTGCTCGTGGGCTCTCACGCGTACGCGGTTCTGCTCAACAGCCTTGGCATCAAGGCGCTTGCCTACGAGACCGAGGACATCGATATCGCGCGCGCCCGCCAGCTCGCGCTACAGGGTGTGCCGTCGGGTGGCCTGCTCGAAATCCTGAAAGAAACCGGAATCGACTTCGTGCCGGTGCCGGGGTTCAACAGGGGCGATCCGTCCACGTCGTTCAAGCAGGCGGGGCGGACGCGTTTTCACGTCGATCTGCTTGTGCCTTCGAAGGACAACACATTTCCGACCGTCGCTGTTCCAGAGCTCGGTGCGCATGCGAGCGGCATGCCTTATCTCGCCTACCTGCTCGGCCAGTCCCACATGGGCACGCTGCTTTCAAGGCACGGCGCGGTGCCGGTTCGTGTGCCGGACCCCGCACGCTTCGCGATCCACAAGATCCTCGTTTCACGCTTGCGCACCAACATGCTGGTCAAGTCGCAGAAAGATATCCAGCAGGCGTGCGTGATGCTCGCGATGCTCGGCGAGCACAGAAGCGGCGATATCGAGCTCGCCTGCTCGAATCTCCCGAGGTCTGCGCGCCCAATGGTTCGCCGTGCGCTGCCCGATATACGCACCATGCTCGAGGCTCACGAAGGAGCGCTATTCGAATTTGAGGAAAGCATTGCCGCCTGACGGGCCATGTCGCGCTCCGACTGGCCCGGAATACGTATGATCAACCCCCGTGCTGTATGCCATCCCGTCACCGCGCGTTCCGTGTGTGGATGCCGTCATTCCGGTTGTTCGCGCATCCCACAGGCACTGTCCTTCAATGGCGTCGCGTCGGATCCTTAGCCAGCTACCGTGCACCGAATATGAGTACGGGCTGGACTACGGACGCGTTCAATAGATTACGCAAAACAGTCTGGGCGGCCGTTGAAATTGCAATCATTCGAGCTGTAATGTCGACTCTGGTGAAACTTCATCGTTGGTCACTGAGTGTCGTCACCTCATATCAATTCGTATAGCGAATTAATTGTGCGACAGCCGGCGAGGAATGCCAGATAGTCCAATCATTCGCTGCATGGCTGACACACGATTTGCGTGCTGCCCGGCTCAAGGATGTGAATACGGATTCTGAAGCGGTGACGGGTGGATTGGATGGTGCCGATGGTGCTGCCGGTGCTTCGACTTCGATTTCGCCTTTGGTTGGGACTCTAACGTCGGTTTCGTGTGCGGATGCGGCTCACCCTGGGGCAGCGGCTCCGTAGTCTGGGCTGCGGGCAGTGGCGGAGGAGAAGTGGTACGAGCACGTTGCGGCGAGTCCTGGCCTTCGCCGAAGTGAAACGTCTGCGAGGCTTGCGCGTAAGCGGTGGTGGACAGCGGCACTGCCATCAGTAACAGGAATTTCGAAAGCTTCATGCGTGTTCCCTTTGGGCGGACGCTTCAGGATAACGCAATGCGCAGCCTTTGCCGCCTTGTCCTGTTCATTGCTCGCGTGGCCGACAAGGTGTGCGCGGTGTTCAAAACTGCATGATGCGCCGCTTCAAGGGTCCGTCGTGTCCGCCGACCCTCGTAAAAAGCGCTGGAACGAACTGGCCACGCGTCAGTCCATCCCTGCAAAAGAGTGTGAACGTTCGTCATGGAACGGCCGCCGAATATTGCCCGTGATTTGCGAATTCGCGGACACAGGCCCAAGGCCGGACTCGTCGATCGGTCATCCCGATTCGGATCAATGCCGTGACAAAGTCACTATCATGACCGCGAGGACTCCACATGGGGGAAGTCCGTGGCAACGTACAAGGAACTGAAAGCACAACTTGACGAACTCAAGAGTCAGGCGGCTGCTATGCGGCAGCAGGAGTTCGACACGGTGCTTGCCGATATACGTGCAAAGGTTGTGGAGTTCGGATATACCGAGCGGGATATCTTCGGGAGCCGACGCGGCAGACCAAGGGTCGCGCACGGTCCACTGACTGCGAAATATCGCGATCCTGCTACCTGGTCCGGGCGGGGACGCGCGCCAAACTAATGGAATGGGCGCCCCCACCCGAAACGGCATCGGTGTGCCAAAGTGGAAGTGTCGAAGCTACCACTTAATCGAGGAGGGCGCCCAACATGAAGATTACGACGATTGGCATTGATTTGGCAAAAACCGTTTTTGCAATTCATGGCGTGAATGAGCACGGTCGAGCCGTGCTGAAGAAAGTGCTAAAGCGTGATCAGATGGCGGCGTTCTTTGCCAACCTGCCGTGTCTTATAGGAATGGAGGCATGTGGTAGCGCCCATTACTGGGCTAGAAAGCTGCAGGGCATGGGACATACTGTGCGCCTGATGGCGCCGCAGTTCGTGAAGCCGTATGTGAAGGCAAACAAAAATGATGCCGCGGATGCCGAGGCTATCTGCGAGGCCGTCGCGCGGCCGAACATGCGCTTCGTCCCGATCAAGAACGTTGAGCAGCAGTCGGTGCTGTCGCTGCATCGCGTCCGTCAAGGTTTCGTTCGGGCGCGCACCGCACAAGCTAACCAGATACGCGGTCTGCTAAGTGAGTTTGGGCTTGTTATCCCACAAGGAATCACACACCTCGCCGGGCGAGTACCCGGCTTGCTCGAAGACGCGACCAACGAATTGACAGGATCCTTTCGGCAGCTGATTGAGCGTCTCCTGGAACACGTGAAGGAACTCGACCGCCAGGTCCGTGAGCTGGAAGCGCAAATCCGGGTGATGCACCGCGAAAACGAAGTCAGCTGCAGGCTCGCGCGCGTGCCGGGCATTGGTCCGATTACTGCGAGCGCGCTAGTGGCCTCTATCGGTGATGCCAAGAGCTTCGCAAACGGGCGCCAGCTTGCTGCATGGCTGGGTCTGGTGCCCAGACAGAACTCCAGTGGCGGCAAGAATGTGCTGCTGGGCATAAGCAAGTCAGTATGACTCCCGTTCGGCAAGGCTGGCCGCCGTGCGGTTGTAGACGCGGGTTAGCATTGCTGCCAGAGCCGCATTGAGCGGGGACGAAACCACGGCTCAATGGTTCATTCCAACGCGGAGGCCAGCATGGAACACGATAGCACCCTGTACGTGGGCCTGGATGTCCACAAGGATTCGATTACGGTCGCCTATGCAGTTGGGATGGGCGACGTCGAACTGTTCGGCAAAGTCGGCACCATGCAGATTGACGTGGATCGGCTGTGCAAACGTCTGCAATCGAAAGTGCCACATATCTTCTTTGTCTATGAGGCCGGCCCTTGCGGTTACGGCCTCTACCGACGGCTGATCGATAAAGGCTTCGATTGCATGGTTTGCGCACCATCACTAGTTCCCCGTAAGCCAGGTGAGCGTGTCAAGACGGACCGCCGTGACGCGATCAAACTGGTACGCTCGCTACGCGCCGGCGACCTTTCGGCAGTGCATGTGCCCACGGTTGAAGACGAAGCGTTTCGCGACCTGGCACGCGCCTGGTCGGCCGCCAGGGAAGACCTGAAGGCAGCGCGCTGCCGGCTCAAATCGTTCCTGCTTGCCCACGGTGTTCACTATCTCGGCCGTCCGAACTGGGGACCGACACACAGGCGCTGGTTAAGTACGTTCTCATTCGATAGTGCGTGGCAGCAACTGGCGTTTAACGAGCATCGGCGCACGATTGAGGACCGGCTCGCGCAATGCGAGCGGCTGGAAGTGGCATTACGTGAGGCCGTTCCCGACTGGCGTTTCTATCCGGAGGTACTCGCGTTACAGGCCATGCGGGGAATCAACTTCACGTCGGCGATCGGCCTGGCGTCCGAATTGGGCGACCTCGGGCGCTTCGAACATCCGCGACAGCTGATGGCATGGATTGGCGTGACACCATCAGAGCATTCATCCGGTGGAAAGCGACGCCAAGGCAGCATTACCAAGACTGGCAACAGCTACGCGCGCAAGCTGTTGGTCGAATCCGCCTGGAGCTATCGGCATCCTGCACGGGTGAGTATCGACATCCAGCGCCGGCATGAAGGTCTACCCAAACCGATAATCGATCGTGCCTGGGACGCTCAACTAAGGCTATGCCGCCGGTATCGGAGACTCGTAGCCAAAGGCAAATCCGCACATGTTGCCATCATCGCTGTCGCGCGCGAGCTGGCTGCCTTCATCTGGGACGTCGGTCGACTCGGGATAGCTTTGGCGGTACCGCACAATGCGCAAACGGCATAAACAGGGGACGCTACTGAAGCAAGACCAACGACCATCGGAAGTTTCCTGAAGGCGGCGCAGCCCGGTATTCGAGTAGCCCGCGACCTCGTTTGGCAACGGCATCAGTCGACTTGCGTAGCAAGAAAGCGGCAGGCTCATGAGACGGACCTCTGTAATGCGGCAACCAACCCGCGAATATCAGCGTGATTCACCGTCGAGATTTACTGCTACGCCGCCCTCAGGAAATTTGCTCTAACCATGGAGTAGATCTTGAAAACCGATCCCGATTGACAGCGGGAGTCATATCAGCGAGGCGACACCTATTTGCGGACGCTGTTGATACATGGAGCGCGTTCAGTCATCTACGCGGCCAATCGGAAAGAAGATAAGGAGAGCTGGTTGCATAACTTGCTGCAGCGGCGCAACGCGAATGTTACCGCGGTAGCACTCGCAAACAAGAACGTGCGCGTCGTGTGGGCACTATTGACTCATGCACGCGAGTTCCGAAGTGACTACATGGCGAGCGCGAGTGCGGCATAAACTTCGATGCACCTATAAATTGTAACGAACAGCAGGAGACTTCAGCCGATTGCACAGGCTATCAAGATGTGATGGCGAGATAGGTAAGACCGTGGTCAAGAAAATCTGATTGATCCAGTGTGCGCGAGAGCACGCCAAACTGATGAGACCTTGACCAGCAAATTCCATCAGGGACCGCCGGCGAGTGCCGTGCGAAGTCCGAATGCATGGCTGCAATCTTGACCTATAACCTGTCACAAACTGAGCGCTTGGCAAACTGGGGGCGTCCATGCATGGATCAAGGACGCGAAGAATCGCGACCGGTTCCTGATTTACAAATAGATCACCTCGGCGGGCATCGATAACAATTGCATGCCCGCGGCCAATACTTGAATAAAAGCCATTCCTGTTTGCGGGCCCACCCGCCACGATTCGGAAAGATATGAGACGCATATTCGAGTTGCTCGGTGCAGGAATTTAGTCTCATTGATGTCAGTGGGAGCAAAGCGCCCTGGCATGTCCGTATGGCGCTTCCCCGCGTCCCGGGCGCCTGATCAAGTGTGACGGACAGGGCCGCGTCGCTTCATCCCCATGGCAGACCCTTGCACGCAGCGCAGCCATTCGTTATTATTTTTATAACGAATGGAGATCAGCATGGCTACGCTGCACCCGGGCCTTCCGGAATTGAATCTGCCTTCGCGTCAGGGTGGCAGTCCGTCAGTCAGTTCATGGCTGCTGTCCTACCCGATGTTTCGCGACGCCCTGCAACGCGAGGAAACGGATTTTGTCGCACTGCCGTCGTACGTCAGGCTTCCCGTTCCGAGAAGGATGACGGAGCCGACGGATGCGTCGTCTGCCCGGTGGGCAGATCTGGGTGGGGTGCGCGTCTCCTATATCGAGCTCTGTACATCCTGTGTTGCGGACGTCGTGCGGGATCACCTGTTGGCCGGTGCAAACAAACCGGAGACTGCCAATGAAGCCGCGGACGAACTTGAAACGCTCTGTTCGATATTTCCTGCGGCCCGGGTGCCTCTTGTGGCGAGACCTCCGTGCCTGCTCAGTCCCGGCGTGGGCTTTTTCCTCGAGGGTTGGGCGCGCTTTCTCGCGTACTGGTCCCGCAATGACAGGACGATCCCGTTGCTTGCCGTCGACTGGCAGGCCCTGTATGGGCGCCTGACTGACGATCCGCCCAACGGCGCCAAAGCCGCGGCGAAAATCCGGCCATCGCTTTTCTGCATGGCGTGAGGCGACGTAACTACGTCTGGTCCGCGGCGGTGGGCGCTCCTGCAGGCGTTACATCGGGTCTGGATGTTCTGGAACCTGCTTTTGTCGAAACCAGATGCACTTGCTGGCGGCTCACCGCAGCCTCGAGACGGTAGCGGGGCCCTTTTTGTGACAGGCGCAAAAATACCGAACTGAGCTTCCCCTGGGCGTTGTTTTAAGCCACTGCCAGGTTGCCTTGGCCTCGCAAACCCGGTATGTTTACTGTTCCAAAAGTTATGACGGTTTGTGAAAACCCGAGCTTTTGGCGTGTGTTTGCGAACCCACTGCCCGATATGGTCCGTGGGTTCTTTTTTGGTTACTTCGGATCGCGAACGATTTCTGTGCGATTGGGAAGGCCGCTCGCAATCACGCAGCACGGCTGAACGGGGACAACTGCCTTGATTAGCCGATCCGGGCAGAACGCCCTCTATTGGCGGGCTCGGGATCGCGGGGTATGCCGCCGGCTCAGGTGCCCTTCGCTGCCTTCGAGAGCGCTTCGGCGAGCTTGTCGAAGTAGCGCAGCGCGGCAGGCGTGAGTTCGATCTGCTTGCGCCGGGTGTCCTCGGTGTCGGAGAGGGTGAGCCATCCTTTCTCGCGCATGGACGCGATGCGACCGTGAAGTGTCGCAGGAGAGCCCAGTTCACCGTGTCCAATCATGTCCCGGACCGACAACCGGTCCTTGTTCTGTGACGCGCGAGCCACGAACTCGAGAATCTTCTCTTCAAGCGGATCAAGCGCTGGCAGCGTGGGCAAGCCACGAATGGCTTCAGTCAGTTGCAGGAAACGAAGATAGATGTCTGCAGGTCGTTTCATTGCTTTCGCCCATACGCGATGGGTGCGCACGCCGCGAAGGCGCGGGTCAGCTATGATTGGGGAAGGAAAAGCGAATGGAACAATTATACCGTCGTGGGAAGCTTGCGCTTACATTTCTGGTCCATAGCTGGCGGCTGGCCGCACTGTCGCGAAACAGGCGGGCAGCGATGACGCCAGTGACCAGTCCGGGCATCACGAGATCGCTCAGGCATCGCTGCAAATCCAGCAGTGAATCAGCTGCATGCTGTTGCTGAACCAGCAACACG
>NZ_JBFRCN010000092.1:0-20172 GCF_040965835.1 Paraburkholderia sp. BR10872 | reverse complement strand
GTCCACCATGCGCCGCCCGCGAGCAGCGTGTACGACTCGGCGAGCGCGAGCCCCCAGTCGGCGGACGGCGGCTGGATGCCGAAGCCGAGGAACGAGAGCGTCGCCACCGCGAAGATCGCATAGCCGAGGCGTACCGTCGCCTCGACGACGATGGGCGGCCAGACGTTGGGCAGAATCTCCGTGAACATCACGGCGAACGCGCTCGCGCCGCGCAGGCGAGCCGCCGCCACGTAGTCGAGATGGCGTTCGGCGAGCACCGCCGCGCGCACCGTGCGCGCGATGAGCGGTGCAAACGTGATGCCGATCACGAGCACCACGGCGAGATTCGAGGCGCCCACGGCCGCGAGCACGAGCAGCGCGACGATCACGAGCGGCAGCGCGAGCACGGCATCGAGCGTGCGCGCGACGAGCGTGCCGACTGCGCCTTCGAAATAGCCCGTGATCAGCCCGAGCGCCGCGCCCGCGAGCGTGCCGACGAGCGTGGCGAGCGGCGCGATCGTGAGGATGTCGCGTGCGCCCACGATCACGCGCGAGCAGATCTCGCGGCCGAGCTGGTCGGTGCCGCACCAGTGCGTATGGTCCGGCGGCAGGAGCGAGCTGAGCGGATCGGACGCGTAGGCGTCGTGCGGCGCTAACCACGGGCCCGCGAGTGCGCAGCCGATCCACCATAAGAGGATCAGCGCACCCGCGACGAACGAGGGCGAGCGCAGCAGCAGATGCAGCGTGTCGCGCAGACGCGTGTCGGCGAGCGCTTCTTCGCCCGGTTCGCCGCCCGGGGGAATTGCTTCGGATGCCGTATCGTTCATGTGCCTCCCGGCGCGCGCAGGCGCGGGTCGAGCAATGCGTGCAGGGCGTCGGCGGCGAGATTGGCGAGTGTATAGACCGCGCCCACCGCAAGCACGCCCGCTTCGAGCAACGGGAAGTCCTTGGCCTTCGCCGCGTTGAAGATGAGGGAGCCTACGCCCGGATAGCGGAACAGCGATTCGACCACGACGAGCCCGCCAATCAGATAGCCGAGCTGCGTGGCCGCCACCGTCACGCTGGGCAGCAGCGCATTGCGCAGCACGTGCCGCACGATCACGACGTGGCTCGGCAGCCCCTTGAGAATCGCGGTGCGCGTGTAGTCGGCGTCGAGCGCCGTGATCGTGCCCGCACGCGCGATGCGCGCGAGATAGCCGAAGAACACGAGCACGAGCGGCAGCACGGGCAGCACGAGGTGCCGCAATTGTTCGAGCGCGCCCGCGCCGCTGGGGGCGGTGGCCTCGATAGGCAGCCAGCGCAGCCACACGCCGAAGATGAGGATCAGCACGATCGACGAGACGAATTCCGGCACTGCGCTCGCGCACAGGCCGCCCGTGCTGATCGCGCGGTCGATCAGGCGGCCTTCGTGGAGCGCCGCCCATACGCCGCCCGCAATGCCGAGCGGCACCACCACGACGAATGCGAGCAGGCCGAGCCTGGCCGACTGCAGGAGCGCGTCCCCCACGAACGGCGCGACGGGCTGCTTGTAGCTCCACGACATGCCGAAGTCGCCGCGCAGCGCATGCGTGATCCACGAAACGTACTGGTCGAGCACCGGCCGGTCCGCGCCCAGTTCGTGATTGAGGGCGGCCACGGCGCGCGCGTCGGCGAGCGGGCCCAGCACGGCGCGGCCGATATCGCCGGGCAGCAGCTGGCCGCCCGCGAACACGAGTACCGAGAGCAGCCAGAGCGTGAAGATCGCCCAGGCGGCGCGCCGGCCGAGAAAGCGCCCGACGCCCGCGCGTGGGGCGAATGCGCGCGCGGTGCGGGCCGGATTCGATATGGGCGGGAGCGGAGTAGCCATCGGACCTCCGTTTCGGGTGCGCTTGGGCCGGTTCAGGCGGCGAGCGTCGCGCGGTCGAAATAGAGCTGGGCGAGCGCCGTGAAGCGCACACCCGAAAGCACGGCGCGCTGTGCGATCAACTGGTCGTAGAAGTACGGGATGATCACGGGCGTCTCGTCGAGCAGCAGCGTCTGAATCTGCCTCGCCACCTGCTTCTGGGCCGCTACGTCGAGCGTCGCCGCGAACTGCGCGACCAGCTTGTCGTACTGCGCATTGCGAAAGTGCGCAGCATTCCACGTGCCGCCCGAGGTGAGTGGCGCGTTGAGAAACACGTTCGGCACGCCGCGGTGCCCATAGTCGGTAATGCCGAGCGGCGAGTCGAGCCAGTCCGATTTGCCGAACGTGCCCGCGCCGTAGTACTGCGACTGGCTTTCCACCTTGAGCGCGATGCGGATGCCGACCGCCTTCGCCGCGTTCTGCACGACCACGGCGAGGTCCGGTATCTCCATGTACTTCTCGGTGGTGAGCGTCACGTCGAAGCCGTTGGGCACGCCCGCCTGCGCGAGCAACTGGCGTGCCTTCGCGACGTCGATCTTGCGCTGGGGCACGTCGGTCGCCGTGGAAGGGAAGATGGGCGCGAACGGGCTGTCGTTGCCCACCACGGCGCGGCCCTTGAACAGCCCGCGCACGAGCACGTCGCGATCGAGCGCAAGCGCAAGCGCCTGGCGTACGCGCTTGTCCTTGAACGTGGGCGAGTCGTTGCGCATGTGGATCTGGCGATGCGCGCTCGAGCGCACGCCGATCACCTTGAAGTCGGGATTGTTCAGGATGCCGATGCCGCCCTGCACGGTGAAGGTGCCCATCACGTCGGCCTGGTGGCCTTGCAGCGCGAGCAACTGCGCCTGCTCGTCGGCGTAGAAGGCGAACTCCACGCGCGCGGGCAGCGCCTTGTCGCCCCAATAGTCGGGATTGCGCACGAAGCTCACGCCGCGCCGCGCTTCGAATTTGTCGAGCTTGAACGGCCCGGTGCCGATAAAGCTCTTTTCGTAATTGCCCGCATAGTTGGCGGGCAGCATCACGGCGTTGTAGTTGTCCGAAGAAACGTAGTAGGCGAAGTTGCCGTTGGGCGCGTCGAGGTGGAACTCGACCGTGTGATCGTCGACGGCCTTCGTGCCGCCTTTCGAGAGCACGCCCTTGAGCACCGAGAGCGCCGCCGAGCCGCTTGCGGGGTCGGCGAGGCGATCGAAGGTCGCCACCACGTCCTTCGCGCCGAACGGCTGGCCGTCGTGGAATTTCACGTTGGGGCGCAGCTTGAACGTCCAGACGTCTGCTTTGGCGTTGGCTTGCCAGGAGAGCGCGAGGGCGGGTTGCAAATGGCCTTGCGCGTCGTCGTTGGCGAGGAATTCGCCGGTCTGGTTCAGGAGACACAGCGCGCCCGCATCGGTCACGGTGAGCGGATCGACCGCGCCCGCGGGCATCAGGTGCGCCACGCGGATGGTCTGCTCGCCGGGCTTCGCCGTGCCTTGGGCGTGCGAGCTGCGCGGCACGGCGAAGCCCGCAAACGCGGGCAGTGCCGTGAGGCCTACTGCGCTGGCATAGCGCAGCAGCTCGCGGCGCGTGAGGCGGCCGGCAGCGAATTCGTCGAGTGCGTGGTTGCCGTGATCGCCGGCCTGGGGGCGCAGCGCTTCGAGGCTGGGGAGGAGCGGACGGCGGGACTGCGGTCGTTTCATCGGTGCGGGTTTCCGTGCGTTTTCCGTTCAGGGGGCGCGCGAGGCCCGGGGGCGTGCGCGACGGCGGGATGCGGTACGGCAGACGACGAATGGGTGCAGCAAGGTGAAACGATTGACGGGGCTATCGGGCGCACGAGGCGCGCAATAGCAGGGCCTAGTTTACGCGCTTTCGGCAAACGAGGCGAAGGGTAGGGTTTCGCGGGGTTGCGCGCGCGTGGCGCGCCGTGCAGTCGTCAGAGGGGCGCGAGTGTCCTAGCGGGCCACGGCGGGCCGGCGCCAGCGATGGAACAGCACCGAGCCGATCCAGCAGGCGATGAATGCCGCGACGATGCCGTAGCCCAGTTCGCCGAAGCGCTCGTTCAGACCTGCGATGAGCGTCCACGCGCCGCCGCTCGCGCCGAGCTTGTCGGCGATGAGCCCGAGGGCTTCCACGCCGCCGATCACGATCGCCACGAGCGCCGAGACGAACGTGATGCTCGCGTTGTAGTAGAGCTTGCGCCTGGGATCGTCCATCGCCCAGCCGTAGGCGTGGACCATCAGCACGTTGTCGGTGGAATCGACGAGCGTCATGCCCGCCGTGAAGAGCGCGGGGAACACGAGAATCGAATACATCGGCAGGCCCTTGCCCGCTTCGGCGGCGGCGATGGCGAGCAGGCCGATTTCGGTGGCCGTGTCGAAGCCGAGGCCGAACAGCACGCCCACGGGGTACAGATGCCAGCTTTTCGTGACGAGCGCAAAGAGCGGCCTGAGCGCGCGCGAGAAGAGCCCGGCGGGCGCGGGCGCGCCGGCTGCGAGCGCTGCGTCGTCGCCTTGCTGCGCGCGGCGGTAACGCATCCACACGTCGCGCAGGATCACGAGGTTCACGCCCGCGAGTACGAGCAGGAACGTCGACGAAACGAGCGTGCCGATGGTCGAGCCGATCTCGTGGAACTGCTCGAAGCGGCCATGCAGCGAGAGCGCCGCGAGCGCGATGCCGAGCGTGGCGACGATCACGACCGTCGAATGGCCGAGCGAGAACGCGAGTCCCACGCCGAGCGGGCGCTGCCCCTGCTGCATGAGCTTGCGCGTGACGGCGTCGATGGCGGCGATGTGGTCGGCGTCCACCGCGTGACGCAGGCCGAAGCCGTAGGCGAGCAGCGCCGTGCCGAGCAGCAGCGGATAGTGGCGAAACGCGATCAGCGCCCACGCCCACGCGCCGAGGTTGGCGGCGATGAGCGCGGCATAGAGCGGAATCAGGCGGGCGCGGAGCGAGGCGGCGGGCATCGTCAGTGGATCATTGCGTCGTGGTAGGCGGAACGGGCTGCCGCGCGCTCAATGGTCGTGCGGATGACGGTGGATGGGATCGACCCAGTACACGGTTTCCGGCGCTTCGACGGCGTCGATGTTCAGGTTCACCACCACGGCCTCGTTGTCGCTGCGCACGAGCACGCATTCGAGCGGATCGTCGGTGCTGGCGTTGATCTCCTGGTGCGGGACGTAGGGCGGCACGAAGATGAAGTCGCCCGGGCCCGCCTCGGCCGTGAACTCCAGATGCTCGCCCCAGCGCATGCGCGCGTGACCGCGCACGACGTAGATCACGCTTTCCAGCGCGCCATGATGATGCGCGCCGGTCTTCGCGTTCGGATGGATCGTCACCGTGCCCGCCCAGATCTTCTGCGCGCCCACGCGCGCCGCATTGATCGCGGCCGCGCGGTTCATGCCGGGCGTTTGCGCCGTGTTCGTGTCGAGCTGGTCGCCGCGTATCACCTTGACGCCGTTTTCGCGCCAGTCGATCGGCGCGTCGTCGTGGGGGTGTTCATGGTCGTGTTCGTGACTCATCGTCGTGTCTCCTTGACTGTGGCGGCGCAGCGTCATCGGCGCATTGTGGCATGGTCAAAATTGCGCCGGGCGCAAGCAAAAAAGCCCGTCCGCAGGGGACGGGCTCTCGTGTGCACAGCAACGCCTGCACGTCGCCGGCTTTACGTCTTCTTCGCGTTGATGACCGCTTCGGCCACGTTCTGCGGGGTTTCTGCGTAGTGCTTGAACTCCATCGTGTAGGTGGCGCGGCCTTGCGTGAGCGAGCGCAGCGACGTGGAGTAGCCGAACATCTCCGAGAGCGGCACTTCGGCGCGCACGATCTTGCCGCCGCCGCCCGCGATGTCCTCCATGCCCTGCACGATGCCGCGACGGCTCGACAGGTCGCCCATCACGTTGCCCATGAAGTCCTCGGGCGTCTCCACTTCCACGGCCATCATCGGTTCGAGCAGGATCGGCTTCGCCTTGCGCATCGCTTCCTTGAAGGCCATCGAACCGGCCATCCGGAAGGCGTTTTCGTTCGAGTCCACGTCGTGGTACGAGCCGAACGTGAGCGTGACCTTCGTGTCGACCACCGGGTAGCCCGCGAGCACGCCTGCCTTGAGCGTTTCCTGAATGCCCTTGTCGACCGCCGGGATGAACTCGCGCGGAATCACACCGCCCTTGATCGCGTCGACGAACTCGTAGCCCTTGCCGGGCGTCTGCGGTTCGAGCGTGATGACAGCGTGACCATACTGGCCGCGCCCGCCCGACTGCTTGACGAACTTGCCTTCCACATCTTCGACCTTGTTCTTCACGGTCTCGCGATACGCGACCTGCGGCTTGCCGACGGTCGCCTCCACGCCGAACTCGCGTTTCATGCGGTCGACGAGAATTTCGAGGTGCAGCTCGCCCATGCCCGAGATGATGGTCTGGCCGGACTCTTCGTCGGTCTGCACGCGGAACGACGGGTCTTCCTGCGCGAGGCGATTGAGCGCGATGCCCATCTTTTCCTGGTCGGCCTTGGTCTTCGGCTCGACGGCCTGCGAGATCACCGGCTCGGGGAAGATCATCCGTTCGAGCACGATGGCATGCGCCGGATCGCAGAGCGTGTCGCCCGTCGTCGCTTCCTTCAGGCCCACGGCCGCGGCGATGTCGCCCGCCCGCACCTCCTTGATTTCCTTGCGTTCGTTCGCGTGCATCTGCAGGATGCGGCCCAGGCGCTCCTTCTTGTCCTTGGTCGCGTTGAGCACCGTATCGCCCGAATTCACCACGCCCGAATAGACGCGGAAGAAGATCAGCTGGCCGACGAACGGGTCGGTCATGATCTTGAAGGCGAGTGCGGAGAACGGCTCGTCATCGCTCGGGTGGCGCTCGATCTCCTTGTCGTGGAGGTCGTGGCCGAGAATCGCGGGCACGTCCACCGGCGAGGGCAGATAGTCGATCACGGCGTCGAGCATGGCCTGCACGCCCTTGTTCTTGAACGCGCTGCCACAGAGCATCGGCACGATCTCGTTGGCGATCGTGCGCTTGCGCAGGCCGCCCTTGATTTCCTCTTCGGTCAGGCTTTCGTGATCGTGAAGGTACTTTTCGAGCAGCGTTTCGTCGGCTTCGGCGGCGGCTTCGACCATCTTCTCGCGCCACTCGTGCGCGAGCTCGACGAGATTCGCGGGAATGTCCTCGTACTCGAACTTCACACCCTGGCTCTCGTCGTCCCAGACGATCGCCTTCATCTTCACGAGATCGACCACGCCCTGGAAGTGATCTTCCGCGCCCACCGGAATCTGGATAGGCACGGCCACGCCCTTCAGGCGCTCGCCGATCTGCCGCTGCACGCGGAAGAAGTCCGCACCCACGCGGTCCATCTTGTTGACGAACGCGATGCGCGGCACCTTGTACTTGTTCGCCTGACGCCACACGGTTTCCGACTGCGGCTGCACGCCGCCCACGGAGTCGTACACCATGCACGCGCCGTCGAGCACGCGCATGGAGCGCTCGACCTCGATCGTGAAGTCCACGTGCCCCGGGGTGTCGATGATGTTGATGCGGTGTTCGGGGTAATTGCCGGCCATGCCCTTCCAGAACGCAGTGGTCGCGGCCGAGGTGATCGTGATGCCGCGTTCCTGTTCCTGCTCCATCCAGTCCATGGTCGCCGCGCCGTCGTGAACCTCGCCGAGCTTGTGATTCACGCCGGTGTAGAAAAGGATGCGCTCGGTCGTCGTGGTTTTGCCGGCGTCGATGTGAGCGCTGATCCCGATGTTGCGATAGCGCTCGATGGGGGTCTTGCGAGGCACGGTGATCTCCTTGGAATGACGCGCCATGGAAGCTGCCGGGCGGCACGCGGCGCGGCCAGCGCGCGGCCCGATGCGCCGCATGAGCGCGCCCTGGTGGCACGCGTCATGCGGGGGATTTATAGGATAGCGCTTGCGCGCCGGTTTTGCAGGGCGTATGCCGCGGCGCGGGAAGCGGCGACAGCGCTGCGCAGCGGCGCCAGTCGGTGCGCCGGCGGGCAGGCGGACGCAAAAAAAGCCGGCGCCGCGTACGTGCGGGGCCGGCTTGCGCTTTTCGCGCAGCGCGCGAATGGCGCGCGCTGGGACAACGCGCGCTTACTGCAGCGGCGGCAGTCCCTGAATCTTCATGCCGGGCTTGATGCCCTTCGCCGTGAACCAGCCCTTCGGCATTTCGAGCGCGAAGACGCCGTTGTTGCGCGGGCAGTGGTTGTTGGTCGTTTCGGCCTGCATCTCGTCGATGTCGGTGATCGTACCGTCGGCGCGAATGAACGCGATCGACAGCGGGATCAGCGTGTTCTTCATCCAGAAGCAGTGCACGGCGTTTTCGCCGAACACGAACAGCATGCCTTCATTGGGCCCGAGCTGCGAACGGTACATGAGGCCTTGTTCACGGTCCGCGTCGTTGGCGGCGACCGCTGCGTCGATCACGAACATGCCTGCCGTGAGCTTCACGCGCGGAAATTCGCCCGGCTGCCTGGCGCCCGGCGGCATCTGCTGCGCCTGCGCGATGCTCGACGTGGCTGTCGCGGTGAACATGAGCGCCGCGACAGCGGCCAATGGCAATGCGACGACAAGCGCGCAGCGCACGAAGAACGAGCGCAGGGAAAATCGCACGAGAGACTCCTTGCTGTAGGTTAATCCGCGCATGTTACGCGACCAGGTCAGAGCGGGTCAAAATGCGCGGCGCGGTTCACGTCATCGACGTGATACGGCGAGCGTGCGTGACGAAAAAATGGCTAAAAAAACAGGCAGCCAAACAAAAAGGCAGAACGCCTTGCAGCGCTCTGCCTTTCGTCGCGCTGAAGAACGGCAACGCGTGCCGCTTCTTCATGCGTCTTACAACAAGCTTACTCCGAAGCTGCCGAAGCGGCTTCAGCCTTCGCTGCCTTCTTGTGCGACGACTTCTTGTGGGCCTTCTTGTGCGACGACTTGTGAGCAGCCGAAGCAGCAGCAGCCGGAGCAGCCGAAGCAGCTTCCGGAGCCGAAGCTTGTGCGAATGCAGCCGATGCGAAGAGACCAGCGACCAGAGCAGCGATCAGTTTGTTCATGTTGTGAATCCTCAAGCTTGAGTTAATTAACCAAGTGACCCGGTTTTTGGAGTCAGGTCGGTAAACGTGCCATCCACCTTTCGGTTGACAGTCGCTTTCGACAAATTCGCGTGAATTTGATTTTTGCGTCTGCCAGCGGTCGGGACCGCACATTGCTGCGAGGACCCTGAAGGCTAAATGCCGGATAGCTTCTGGCGGCATCTGCGTCGAATAACGCATGGTCTCGCGAGACGGTTGACGCAATCTTTTCATTTGCTTCGTAACGAGACGCAACAGAAAGGCGCGGGACGTGCCGCGTAATTCGAAAAAAAATGATCAGCACGCGAAAAGTGCTTGCACAACAATCACTTGTGTTTGTGAGGGGTGTTTTGCCAGGGTGCATTGGTGGGCACGTCGATGCTTTCGCCGGGAGCGAGGCCAAGCGAAAAAATATCGAGCGCGCCGATCGCGACGCGTACTAGCCGCAACGTTGGATAGCCCACTGCCGCGGTCATGCGTCGCACCTGCCGGTTCTTGCCTTCGCTGATCGCAATCTCGACCCACGTGCTGGGTATCGACGCGCGATAGCGAATCGGCGGACTACGCGGCCAGAGATTGTCGGGCTCAACAATGATTCTTGTTCGACACGGCTGTGTCACGAAGTCACCGAGATCGACGCCGCGCTCGAGTGCGGCAAGCGCACCCGCATCGGGTTCGCCTTCCACTTGTGCCCAATAGCGCTTCACGAGCTTGCGTTTCGGTTCGGCAATGCGCGCTTGCAAGGCGCCGTCGTCGGTGAGCAGCAGGAGACCTTCGCTATCGGAGTCGAGCCGGCCCGCGGGATAGACGCCCGGTACCTTCACCCAGTCTGCGAGAGACTGACGTGTTTCGTGCGGCGAAAACTGACAGATGGTGCCGAACGGTTTATTGAGGGCGATTAAACGCATGACAGGGCGACGTGGACGAATAGATGACGGGCTGGCGCCGAGATCTTAATGCATATTACGTTAAGCGGTTTGCTATGTCTTATATAAGATATAAGACACGAGCGGAACCGATCACCCATCGGGGCGCAAGCGGCTTGCCTTGCGCCGGCGTTCGTGTGAAGGGCGCGCCACGCATGCGCGAGGCGTGGGCTAGAATAGCCGCCAGATCCTCACGCCGACGGGCTGTTCGCGCCACCAAGGCAAGCCGCCCGCTCTCGCCGGGCGAACAGGCTTCGCCGCCGCCGCGAGCCGCCGAGCGCGCGTCACACCCGCTACAACAGCCTTGCCCTTACTGGAGTCGATCATGCCGTATCAGCACATCGTGGTTCCGACCGGCGGTGAAAAGATCACCGTCAATCCGGACTTCTCGCTCAACGTCTCGGACCAGCCGATCATCCCGTACATCGAAGGCGATGGCACGGGCGTGGACATTACGCCGGTCATGCTGAAGGTGGTCGATGCGGCAGTCGAAAAGGCCTATGGCGGCAAGCGCAAGATTCACTGGATGGAAATCTACGCGGGCGAGAAGGCGACCCGCGTCTACGGTCCCGACGTGTGGCTGCCCGAAGAAACGCTCGACGTCGTGAAGGAATACGTGGTGTCGATCAAGGGGCCGCTCACGACGCCGGTGGGGGGTGGCATCCGCTCGCTCAACGTCGCGCTGCGCCAGCAGCTCGATCTGTACGTGTGCCTGCGTCCCGTGCAGTACTTCAAGGGCGTGCCCTCGCCGGTGCGCGCGCCGGAAAAGGTCAACATGGTCATCTTCCGCGAGAACTCGGAGGACATCTATGCGGGCATCGAATGGCCCGCGGAGTCCGAAGGCGCGAAGAAGCTCATCAAGTTCCTGCGCGAAGAGATGGGCGTGGCGAAGATCCGCTTCCCGGACAGTTCCGGCGTCGGCGTCAAGCCGGTGTCGCGCGAGGGCACGGAGCGTCTCGTGCGCAAGGCGATCCAGTATGCGATCGACAACGAGCGCCGCTCGGTCACGCTCGTGCACAAGGGCAACATCATGAAGTACACCGAAGGCGCGTTCCGCGACTACGGCTATGCGCTCGCGCAGAAGGAGTTCGCAGCGGAACTGATAGACGGCGGCCCGTGGATGAAGATCAAGAATCCGAAGACGGGCGGCGACATCGTGGTCAAGGACGTGATCGCCGATGCTTTCCTGCAGCAGATCCTGCTGCGCCCGGCCGAATACGACGTGATCGCCACGCTGAACCTGAACGGCGACTACATTTCCGACGCACTGGCGGCCCAGGTGGGCGGCATCGGTATCGCCCCGGGTGCGAATCTTTCGGACTCCGTGGCGATGTTCGAGGCGACGCACGGCACGGCCCCCAAGTATGCGGGCAAGGACTACGTGAATCCGGGTTCCGAAATTCTCTCGGCGGAAATGATGCTGCGTCATCTCGGCTGGTTCGAAGCGGCCAACCTCATCATTGCTTCGATGGAGAAGTCGATTCTGCAAAAGCGCGTGACCTATGACTTCGCGCGTTTGATGGAAGGCGCGACGCAGGTGTCGTGCTCGGGCTTCGGGCAGGTGATGATCGAGAATATGTAGGCGCAAGACGGTTCATCGCTGTCCCGGCAGAAAAAACCGGCAGACCGAAAGGTCTGCCGGTTTTTTATCCGGCTCGCCGCAAAATCGTCACGGATGGACGGGCTAGCCGACTTCGATCAGTCCGTGCGCTATCATGGCATTGGTCAATCGAGTCACTCCGCGGTTTCGTTCATCGTGCCAGTCGTCTATCGCTTCCTTCTCGTCTGCCTGCTCGCGCTGCTTTCCATGCGCGGCGCGATGGCGTGCGAGCACACGCAGCACGATGCAATGGCGGCGCACGTCGCACTCACGCCGCACGTCGTCGCGGATCGTTGCGCCGGGACGAGCAACCGTCGTCACGGCTCGCATTCCAGTTGTGGCGCGAGTTGCTGTGTCGCGGGCTGCTGCGCGCATTGCAGCGTGCCTTCTGCCGTGACTGCATTCGACGCGCAAACCGGCGCCCGTTCCACGCTTGTCGTGCTTCCCGCGGCCTTGCGTGCCGGCATTACGCACGCGCCTCCTTTGCCTCCTCCCATCGCCTGAGCCGGGCCGCTCGCTCCGGGCGGCGTACTGCGCTCGCGCTTTTTCGCGAGCGAAACGACTCCCGCGCGCCAGGCGTGCGTGTTCTCGCGCGTCGCGTGCCAGGCATGAACGAGGTATGAGGATTTCATCGATGAAACGAAGAGCATTTCTATCCGGCGCATTGAGCGCCGCCACCGCGACCCTGTTCGCGCGCCGCGCATTCGCACAAGATGCGGGCGATGCGATGCACGCCATGCACGGCATGACGGACATGCCGTCGATGTCGGGCGGCATGATGCACGCGCAAGTCCCGCTTGCGCCTGCCGATGCGTTGCCCGCCGGCGCGCCGCTTGCCGCGCTGCGCACGCTCGCCAATCAGAGCCGGGAGCCGGGCCTGTTTCGCGCGACGCTCGTTGCGCAGCCCGCGGCGCGTGCGCTCCTGCCCGGACAGCCGCAAACGGTCTTCTGGCAATATGACGCGCTCGCAGCGGCCGAAAACGACGGCCCGGTCATCGGCCCGATGATCGACGTACGCGAAGGCGACACTGTTGAAATCACGTTCGTGAACCGGCTGCCGCAGCCTTCGACGATTCATTGGCATGGCTTGCCCGTGCCGCCCGATCAGGACGGCAATCCCTCGAAACCGGTCGCGCCGGGTGAGCAGCACGTTTATCGCTTCACGCTGCCGCAGGGGAGCGCGGGCACCTACTGGTATCACCCGCATCCGCACATGCTGAGTTCGGAGCAGGTGTTCCGGGGACTGGCGGGCCCCTTCGTCGTGCGCGCCGCCGATGATCCACTCGCGTCGTGGCCCGAGCGGCATCTGTTCGTGTCCGACCTGAAGCTCGCGGCAGACGGCGCGATTGCCGCGAACGGCATGATGGACTGGATGAACGGCCGCGAAGGTCAGTACGTGCTCGTCAACGGCGCTCGTCAGCCGCATATCGAGGTCGTGCGCGACGAGCGCTGGCGCGTCTGGAATGGCTGCAACGCGCGCTATCTGCAACTCGCCTTCGACGACGGTCGCGCCTTCACGCAGGTGGGCACCGACGGCGGGCTGCTGGGCGCGCCGCGCGAGGGCGTCACCTCGCTGTTGCTCGCGCCGGGCGAGCGCGCGGAGCTGATCGTGCGCGCGGGGCAGGGCGCCTCGCGTGCGTCGCTGATTGCCGCGCAGTACGACCGCCACAAGATGGCGATGACGCACGGCAGCTTGCCCGCGGGGCCATCGCTGATCCTCGCGAGCGTTGGCTTCGCACCGGCGAGCGCGACGCAATCGGCACTGCCGTTGCGCCTGCGCGAGATTGCGCCGCTCGTATCGTCAGGTCTTCTAACGGTTCCGAAAAAGAGCGTGGTGTTCAGCGAAGCGATGGACATGAAAGCGATGCACGCACCGGGTGCCTCAGCGCAGCCCATGCCGCGCGGCATGCGATTCATGGTGAACGGGGCGGTATTCGATCCGGCGCGCGTGACGCTGGCGAGCCGGCGCGGGGAAGTCGAGCACTGGACGATAGCAAACGGCACGGACATGGATCATCCGTTTCATCTGCACGGTACGCAATTTCAGGTGCTGGCGCGCGAGCGTGGCGGTGTGCGCTATGAGGAGGAACTGCTGGCATGGCGCGACACCGTGAACGTGCGGCGCGGCGAAACGGTGCACATCGCGACCGTCCAGCACGAGGCGGGCGATCGCATGTTTCATTGCCACATCCTCGAGCACGAGGATCTCGGCATGATGGGTACGTTGCGGGTGAGCTAGCACGCGAACGTTAAAAAACCATGACACCAAAAAGAAACCCGGCCGAAGCCGGGTTTCCAAGGTACGGGTACCGAACAGATCAGGCTGCTGCCTGAATGTTCGATGCCTGTTTACCCTTCGGGCCTTGCACGACCTCGAAGCTCACTTTCTGCCCTTCTTTGAGGGTCTTGAAGCCATTCATTTGAATAGCCGAAAAGTGAGCGAACAGGTCCTCACCGCCTTCATCCGGCGTAATGAACCCGAAACCCTTCGCGTCGTTGAACCACTTGACCGTACCGGTTGCCATACCAACTTCCCCTGTAACTCATGTCACTACCACGAGCAGTTCGAAAAGCTAAACGATCGCGATGCGATCGCCCCCTCCTCACAAGCTCACCAACGGCATTTTTTCGAATTTAAGGCGGTTGAAAAAAGTGCCAGCTTGATTGTTGAGGGTCTTTAATCTGCTGTCAAGAATATTTTGAGACGGTCCTTGACACGTTGTAAAGAGCGCATTTCCAGGGTTTTTCCTGCTTTTCGCCGACGCTGAGCACCGGTGCATAAAGCAGGTGCAGGACAGCGTCTTGAAAAATTGCACAGGTGACGCATATGCGATGCACCGCACCATGTAATCTGACACTGAGCGTGCGGGCGCCTACAGTCGCTTCCCACGGCAACGGCAAGGTTGTGCGATACTCGATTCAACGGTGGCGTGAAAGCTGCTGAGAGCAGGATTGTGTACCGGCCCCGCAGCCGGTCCAAGGGATCGGAGCCGGGCCAGGGCGCATGAATTGCTTGCAGCGGGTCGCAGGTCGGGAGCGCCGGGTTCACCGGCCGGCCGGTCAGGTTACGGCAGGATTGCGGGCCTGTCCGAGTTGTTTAGAATGGGTGTATGGCGATTATCCCGGACAAGCAGGATTCAACCGTACTGGAGCGGCAGGAGCAAAAGGTCAAACCGCCCTCCATGTACAAGGTCGTGCTAATGAATGACGACTACACGCCGATGGAATTCGTCGTGATGGTCGTGCAGGAATATTTCAATAAGGACCGCGAGACCGCAACGCAGATCATGTTGAAGGTCCATCGCGAGGGCAGGGGTGTTTGTGGGGTCTATACGCGGGACATCGCGTCGACCAAGGTTGAGCAAGTCGTTACCCACGCACGGCAGGCCGGGCATCCGCTGCAGTGTGTGATGGAGGAAGCATGATTGCCCAGGAACTGGAAGTCAGCCTGCACATGGCGTTCATGGAAGCACGTCAGGCACGGCACGAGTTCATAACGGTCGAGCATCTGCTGCTGGCGCTGTTGGACAACCCAACAGCGGCGGAAGTGCTGCGCGCGTGTGCCGCCAATATCGAAGACCTGCGACAGAACCTGCGCAACTTCATTCACGACAACACCCCTACGGTGCCCGGCACGGATGACGTCGATACGCAGCCGACGCTCGGGTTCCAGCGCGTGATCCAGCGCGCGATCATGCACGTTCAGTCCACTTCCAACGGCAAGAAGGAAGTGACGGGCGCGAACGTGCTGGTCGCCATCTTCGGCGAGAAGGACTCGCACGCGGTGTATTACCTGCAGCAGCAGGGCGTCACGCGTCTGGATGTCGTGAATTTCATTTCGCACGGTATCGCGAAGACGGGCAGCGGCGAAGCCGCCAAGGCCAGCGACGCGAATGCCGAAGCCGAAGACGCCGCCGGCCAGAAGGAAACCCCGCTCGCCCAGTTCACGCAGAACCTGAACCAGATGGCGAAGGACGGCCGGATCGATCCGCTCATCGGTCGCGAACTGGAAGTGGAGCGCGTGGTGCAGGTGCTGTGCCGCCGCCGCAAGAACAATCCGCTGCTCGTGGGCGAGGCCGGTGTCGGCAAGACCGCGATCGCGGAAGGGCTCGCCTGGCGCATTACGCGCGGCGAAGTGCCGGACATTCTCGCGGATGCCCAGGTCTACTCGCTCGACATGGGCGCGCTGCTGGCGGGCACGAAATATCGCGGCGACTTCGAGCAACGCCTCAAAACGGTGCTGAAAGAACTGAAAGAGCGTCCGCACGCCATTCTGTTCATCGACGAAATTCATACGCTGATCGGCGCGGGCGCCGCGTCGGGCGGCACGCTGGATGCGTCGAACCTGCTCAAGCCGGCGCTCTCGTCGGGCACGCTCAAGTGCATCGGCGCGACGACGTTCACGGAATACCGCGGCATCTTCGAGAAGGACGCGGCGCTGTCGCGGCGCTTCCAGAAGGTCGACGTGGTCGAGCCGACCGTCGAGCAAACCGTGGCGATCCTGCGCGGTCTGAAGTCGCGTTTCGAAGAGCACCACGGCGTGAAGTATTCGTCGGGCGCGCTGAACGCGGCGGCTGAACTGTCGGCGCGCTTCATCACCGACCGTCACTTGCCCGACAAGGCAATCGACGTGATCGACGAAGCGGGCGCGGCCCAGCGCATCCTGCCGAAGTCGAAGCAGAAGAAGACCATCGGCAAGAGCGAGATCGAGGAAATCATCTCGAAGATCGCGCGCGTGCCGGCGCAAAGCGTGTCGCAGGACGATCGCAGCAAGCTGCAAACGCTCGACCGCGATCTCAAGGCCGTGGTGTTCGGCCAGGACCCGGCCATCGACGCGCTCTCGGCTTCGATCAAGATGGCGCGCGCGGGTCTCGGCAAGACGGACAAGCCGATCGGCTCGTTCCTGTTCTCGGGCCCGACCGGCGTCGGCAAGACCGAAGTGGCGCGCCAGCTCGCGTTCACGCTCGGCATCGAGCTGATCCGCTTCGACATGTCGGAGTACATGGAACGCCATGCGGTGAGCCGTCTGATCGGCGCGCCGCCGGGCTATGTCGGGTTCGACCAGGGCGGTCTGCTCACCGAAGCCGTCACGAAGAAGCCGCACTGCGTGCTGCTGCTCGACGAAATCGAGAAGGCGCACCCGGACATCTTCAACGTGCTGCTGCAGGTGATGGACCACGGCACGCTGACCGACAACAACGGCCGCAAGGCGGACTTCCGCAACGTCATCATCATCATGACGACGAACGCGGGCGCCGAGGCGATGAACAAGTCGACGATCGGCTTCACGACCCGGCGCGAGCAGGGCGACGAACTGGCCGATATCAAGCGCCTGTTCACGCCCGAGTTCCGCAACCGGCTCGATCAGACGATCAGCTTCCGTGCGCTCGATGAGGAAATCATCATGCGCGTGGTCGACAAGTTCCTCATGCAACTGGAAGACCAGCTGCACGAGAAGAAGGTCGACGCGGTCTTCACCGACGCGCTGCGCAAGCATCTGGCCAAGCACGGCTTCGACCCGCTCATGGGCGCGCGGCCGATGCAGCGCCTGATCCAGGACACGATCCGCCGTGCGCTCGCCGACGAACTGCTGTTCGGCAAGCTCATGAACGGCGGCCGCGTGACCGTGGACGTCGATGCGGAAGACAAGGTCCAGCTCACGTTCGACGAGCAGCCGGCGCCGCGCAATCCGGAAGCGGTGGAAGTGGAGTAAGCGGCAGCGCTACGGCGCAAACAGCCTTCAGGCAAGACGGCGCAGTCCGAAAGGACTGCGCCGTTTTTCTTTGGCGCCGGCGGGTAGAGGCGTTGCGCCGTGACGCACAGGCGCGTCCGCCGTTTGCCGGCAATCAGCCGGTAAAATGCACGTTTGTCCGCCGTCGGCGTTTTTTGATGCGCGGCGCTGAGTAGCGCCTCGCGCGTAGCAGGGGTGTAACAGTGATACCACGTAAATCGGGCGCGTTCGACGCCATCGTCGAGCGCGAACAGGGGCTGCGTCAGGGCTTGTCCGCCGGGCAGATGACAATGATCGCCATCGGCGGCGCAGTCGGCACCGGACTCTTTCTCGGCAGTGGCTTCGCGATCTCTTTTGCCGGTCCGGGCGTGCTGATCTCCTACGCGATCGGCGCGCTGATCGCCTTGCTATTGATGGGCGCGCTCGCCGAGATGACCGTCGCGCATCCCGTATCGGGCTCGTTCGGCGCGTATGCCGAGCACTACATCGGGCCGCTCGCCGGCTTCGTCGTGCGCTATGCGTACTGGTCGGCGTACGTGCTGGCGGTGGGCACCGAGGTCGCCGCAATCGCCGTCTACATGAAATTCTGGTTTCCCTACGTGCCGGGGCTCTACTGGATCGTCGGATTTTCAGCAGCGCTGATCGTTGTGAACGCAATGAGCGTGCGCGCGTACGGCGCCATCGAATATCTGTTTTCGAGCCTCAAGATCGCGGCCATCGTTGCGTTCATCGTGCTGGGCGCATGGTTCGTATGGCGCGCGCCGGCCGGCTCCGGCGTGGGCTTCGCGAACTACACGTCGCACGGCGGCCTGCTGCCGCGAGGCTGGTGGGGCGTGTGGGTGGGGACGATCGTCTCGCTCTTCAGTTACCTGGGCGTAGAGACGATCGCCGTGGCGGCTGCCGAGGCGCAGGACCCGCAGCGCGCCGTCACGCGCGCGTTTCGCGCAACCGTGCTGCGCCTCGTGCTGTTCTACCTGCTCACGCTCGCGCTCATGCTCGCCATCGTGCCGTGGACCCAGGCGGGCGGCAACGAGAGCCCGTTCGTGAAGGTCATGGCCGCAACCGGCGTGCCTTACGCGGCGGGTGCGATCAACTTCGTCGTGCTCGTGGCGGCGCTCTCGGCCATGAACAGCCAGCTCTACATCACCACGCGCATGATGTTTAGCCTCTCGCGCGCGGGTTACGCGCCGGCGGCGTTCGGGCGCCTCACGCGTCACGGCGTGCCGACGGCAGCGCTTTCGCTGTCCACCATCGGCATTGCGGTGGCGGCCGTGCTCAACGCGCTCTGGCCGCAGGCAGCGTTCACGCTGATGATGTCGATCGCGATGTTCGGCGCGATGTTCACGTGGTTCATGATCTTCGTCACGCAGATCTTTTTCCGCGTGCGCCAGGCGCGCGAAGGCGGCGCGCCGCTCGCGTTTCGCATGTGGGGCTTTCCGTTCACGAGCGTGCTGGGTGCGCTGTTGATGCTCGGCATTCTCGCCGGCACGGCCTTCACGCGCGAATTCCGCATGACGCTCGCCTATGGCCTCGCGTTTCTCGCGGTGCTCGTCGTGGTGTATGCGCTCTGGTATCGTCGGCGTCCCGGCGCGGCGCAGCGAACCGAAGCCTCCGTCTAAACGCAAAAAAGCACGCCAAGGCGTGCTTTTTTGTTGTCGGCGCAGCCGCCTGGATCAGTGCTTGCCCGTGCTGCCGAAACCGCCCGCGCCGCGCTCGCTCGCCTCGAAGTCGTCGACGACGTTGAACTGCGCCTGCACGACCGGCACGATCACGAGCTGCGCGAGGCGCTCGAGCGGGTTGAGCGTGAAGGTGGTGTGGCCGCGGTTCCAGGTCGAAATCATCAGTTCGCCCTGGTAGTCCGAGTCGATCAGGCCGACCAGATTGCCGAGCACGATGCCGTGCTTGTGGCCGAGGCCCGAGCGCGGCAGGATCAGCGCCGCGTAGCCGGGATCGGCCACGTGGATGGCGAGGCCCGTCGGCACGAGCTTCGTTTCGCCCGGTTCGAGCGTGATCGGCGCGTCGAGGCACGCGCGCAGGTCGAGGCCGGCGCTGCCCGGCGTGGCGTAGTGGGGCAGCTGGTCGCGCATGCGCTCGTTCAGGATCTTGATGTCGATTTTCATGAAGTCAGGATGAGGGGGCGGTGGTGGATCGCTCAGGCGCGAGGTAGCTGGAAGGCCTCGGCGAGCAGTTCATAAGAGCGCAGACGAGCCTTGTAGCTGCCCGCAACGGTCAGCACGATCAGTTCGTCGGCGCGAAAGTTGTCCTTGATGGCGAGAAGCCGCTCGGTGACGCTTTCGGGCGTACCGATGACGCTGCGCGGCTTCTCGCGGTCGATCACGATCTGTTCGCGCTCGCCGTACTCCTGCGCGCGCCCCTGCTCGAGGCTCGGGATCGGCGCGTTCAGTCCGTAGGCCATTTGCACGCGCCGCAGATCGACGGCCTTTTCGAGGTCGGCGGCTTCCGCTTCGGTGTCGGCGCAGATCGCGAACACGGCGCACGCGAGATACGGCTTCGCTTCGTGGCCCGGCCTGAAGCGGTCGAGATAGGCCTCGGCCACGAGATGCCCGAAGTGCGCGTTGATGAAGTGCGCGAACGAGAAGCGCAGCCCGAGCTGCGCGGCGAGGTTGCCGCCGAAATCGCTCGAGCCGAGCACCCAGAGCTGCGGGCGCGTCTGGATCTGCGGCTGCAGCACGACGCCGCTCGCGAGATGATCGGCGGGGAGCGTGCCGTCCATCAGGCCGACGAGATCCTGCACTTGCTGCGCGAACTGGTCGCCGCGGTTGTACGTGCCCGCGGCCACGGCCTGCGCCGTGCGCATGTCGCCGCCCGGCGCGCGTCCGACACCGAGATCGACGCGTTCGGGAAAGAGCGCTTCGAGCATCATGAACTGCTCGGCGACCTTGAAGGGGCTGTAATAGGGCAGCATGATGCCGCCCGAGCCGATCCGGATGCGCTTCGTGACGCTGCCGAGGCGCGCGAGCATGACTTCTGGGCAGGGGTTGCACACGCCCAGCAGGCCATGATGCTCGGC
>NZ_JBFRCN010000091.1:0-20525 GCF_040965835.1 Paraburkholderia sp. BR10872 | reverse complement strand
ACGACGGCGCTCCGGCTCGGTCAGAATTTCGATGGGTTCCACGTAATGACTAGGCTTACTGTTAGGCACAAGACTACCTCTTATTTTAAGAGAGTCCTCGTGTCCTCAGATACGTGGGGCCGCTCCACCCGCATTCAGCCTGTCGCAACAACCGTGTGTGGTCGGTCGGCAAAGTATATGCGGATTGCATGGGCAGTAGTCGACTAGTATTTTGCTAAAGGCGGATGTTTAAATTTATCATTGACGCCTACCTTCAGTCCTTCTTTCAGCAACCTTCACATGCGCTTCGAAGAGTTTCTTAAGCGTTGGCGAAGCAATCCTGCAACGACGCTGCAAATTGCGCTCCTTATACGGGTCGCCGCCGCGCTCCGAAAATCGGACGAATGCATTGGTGCAGTAGTCATCGGGTCATTTGCCAAGGAAAGCGCCGATCGCTTGTCTGACATAGACCTAGTGGCGTTCTGCTCAGAGGGTACCGGCCAATCGGTGCTCCGTACGGTAAGGCAGCAAATTGCCTCGACGGAAATACTCTTTACCGCCGACGGCGAACATGGTCCGGACAGCCCGTTCCAGAAAATTATTTTTGCCGATATGACCGCGTTTGAGTTTCACGTGATCGCGCCTGATATCAAACTAGATTTGGAACTACCCTTCGTTGAGATCGTGAATCGAGGCCAGTGTCTGGAGTCCAGAGCTTCACAGCGGCGTGCGCCGGTCGATCGAAATATGACGGTCTTTCCATATGGTGACCGTGGCTTGGCTTGGGAGCTTTTCAACTGCCTTAAATGGCTATGGCGTGGAGAGCACGATGCAGCGAGGAGGTATCTGATCAAGCTAGGTAAGGCGATCGAGGCATCCGAGGGGATAGTTCGCTAGCGATTACCGGGCTGCACCCGGATCCGCGAGGCCCGCACCACGCAGGTGCCAAATGTCGACAATCTTCCTCGCCGTCGCGACTGTCCCAAACTGGCCGGACCCTGCCCAGTTCCTGCGAATCGACTACTACGCTAAATGAGTTCGGCGACACGGACAATAATGAACGCGGCGGGAACGAGCGCTACCTGCGCGCACAACGTCCCGAGAACCCGTGCACCTGCGAGGGTAGTTATGGCCCGCCGGAAGTGGTTTTCGGAAAGTCGGCCTTCGATTACGTCGTCAGTCATCACCGAAACCTGCGGATCGATGACGACTGCCAATACCACCGTCGCCAAGCCGTTGATTACCGACGAAAGATTCGCGCACGTGACTCGCAGGTCGGGCTTCAAGTAACCGGCGTAAAGCGATGCGAAGACGCCGACAGTCCAGATAGCCATTGCTAGGACGTTCAGTGCTATCACCTTCCAAGAAACCCCTGCGCCTGCCGTTAATTGTGTGACGTTGCATCGCGAGGGCAGTCGCGCCCCCATCCGCAGGTAGTTGATTCCACCTCGACTAAAGGCGTGGAGCAGCAGACGAGGAACGGAGCGGTTCGCCTGAAAATGACTGACGGCGCGGCTGAAATAACGCTGGAAAGTGGGAATAAGGAATGTTCCAACGATGCTTGCGAATGTGGCAGTGAGCAGGAAAACGCGGAAGTCACCGAGCAAACCCTGCCCAATGTGACGGGAGATATCAAGCTCGACCCGCTTCGCGATGAATGGCCCCTGAAATGAGTTTGCCGTTCTCGAGACCAAAGCGATGATCCCGAAAAGAGAAAATGAGATGGCGATACGACGCGTGCGAACACCGGCGATACGGACAGCGTAAGCCAATGTCGCTATCACATGGATTACAAATGTAAGGCCACAGATGATCAAAAGCTGGGTGTCCATGCTGTCGCGCGCGGTTGGCAGGAACGTAAGTCTACCGGAACGCTCGGCCCCGGATTGTTGGCGATCTAGACTATCCGCTCGTGTGACCGAATGTGGCCGCCTCCCGACCGACTATGCCGCGTAGCCGCTCCACGATACGCTGACGGCATTCTCCGATCCTAACGGTTACTTTAACGCCCAATACCAGTCGCCCGCATATTGCCGGTCAACCGTTTCCTGAGATTCGAAAGTGAACATGAGCGCGTCGATGAGAGCATCAGAGCATCCGCGGACGCGAAACACTTCTTTGAACTCCGTCAAAAGTGTTTGGTTTCCGGTCAGCAAGTCACGCTCCGCATCTGTCTTTGTTCGAATCAGGAACCATGTCAGGGTTGGTTCAAGTGCCGTTACGATGCAATCGTTCACATGTTGGCGAGAGAGGGCTCGCAGGCCCGCCTCGGCCTGTAGCGCTATCAGGCGAAAACTCACTTCCATAGTTCCTTCGCCGCGGCCACTTTCGAGTTCGGCCTCGGTGGCGTCAAGTTCGGCAAGCGCCCGGACACATCGATCGCAATAGGCCTGCAGTTCAGGTTGCGAATCGATTTCTCGCTTGCTGCTCCCCGCCTTCAGTCGTGCCGGTTCCTGGCCTCCGGAACGCTTCAAATCGAAGATGAGTTCTCGATCCGTGAGCTGATCGAATATAGATAATGTCCGCTGGCCGATCCCCGACATTCTATGAAATATCGCTCAAGTTTTTACCAGAGCGGGTCGTATACCTGTCTGGCTGATAGGTATATACGAGAGGGGATTCCACAAAGCATGTGCTATCAAAATTTTATTCTGATGGGTTTGGCCATATCGGCGCTTTCAGGCTGTGGCGCCCTCGGTCCTTCGGAATATAAGGAACCGCTGGAAGGCGAAACGGCGACTCTTGTCTTCAGCAAAGGCGGGCACATGCTCGTAATACCCAGCATCTACTCTGGTGCGGCTGAATGCACCGACAGAACACGCTTGCCTTCCATTCCCGATGACGGCGAATTGGCGCGGAAGATCAAGGCTGGGCAGCCGATTTCGTTTTCGCTTGCGCGTACGGAGAACTACCTGAGCAGCGGCTGTATCAGTACCGTTACCTTTACTCCCGAGGCAAACCATCGGTATATCGCGCAAATTAGGGGGCATGAATTGACATGTCACATAGAACTTTCCGATGAGGGAAGCGCTGCCGGTGAATATTCACCGCCCAGGTCAACGCCCAAGACGGACCGCAATTGGCATCGCCCGGTGAGTGAGCACGGCCCGTTTTGCGCAGAATAGGCCTACGAAAAGCACACGGTTCTTCGTCTGGCACCGTCGATGATCGATTTTTCATCGATGGAACTGTTCTAGCGCGAAACAGGCTCCAAGGCGAGGTCACTGGGATAGCGGCCTCGCATACTACGACGCACGAGGTACCCTGAGTGCGAAGTGACGTTCCAGAGCATCGAGTATCCAGCACTCGTCTTCGCGCCTGGCCGACCATGCATGAAGCTCCAGTATCGATCGTCCTCGTCCTCACAATCGACTCCATGAACGGTCAAATCAGGGTCTGCATTTGCCAGCGCATTCGCGAACGAACCGGCGAGCGAACGGCAACTGTCTAGATGAATGACGTGACGACTTTCTTCAATCGTGACGGTTGCGGTGTGGTTTTCACCGAAAACCACACCTATGGTCTTACCCTTCATTGAGTCGTCACCCGTTGTGTCAGAAACGAGATATCGTCCCTGAAACTCACCGGAATAGTCATCAGACACACTGTGGGCAGTGGAGCATCCGCCCAGCACTACCACGCAAGCACATCCAGTCACGAGTGCCGTAAGCAGTTTGATCTGCAAGTTTTCAGACATTTTTCTCGGCCGCTTCTTTCAGAATCGCGTATAGGTCGAGAGGTAATATCGGCACCACGCGGGAAAACTTGAGTGCATTAATTTAGATTCTGCTTACTCCAGACGCTGCTTAGTGCATGTGGCTCCAGTGGGGGATGCCGACGTTCCATTAGTCAACGCCAGGTGATCCGGGGGCTTGAAGGGTGCTGCGGCTCTGACCGGCAACGATGCAGTCACATCAAGTGTATGTAGCCGAATTCTATTCGGACGTACCGAGAAAAATAGCAAGGTTCGCCCTGAAACGGAGGGGTGACGGGCGTTGTCGCGCGTTGAAACCCTACTCTGGCACACCGACGCGGGTCGGTTCTCGAAAGCTTCAGTGTTCCTCCTGAACGAAGTGTCTCGAAGGGAGGGTGGCATCCACGCCATATTGGCCATTTGCCGCTTGATGCAGTAGTAATCGAACTCAGAAAATCCCTTCGTAAAAGTCAGGAATTCCTGAGCAGACCCAATTCTGGGATTTTGTCGAAAGAAATCAGATATGCTGCCTCGAGATTTGCAATGGCCGGACAGATTGAACGCTTCAGCAGAAAGGCGATCAGGCGTGTTGTCCGGTTAATTGTCGCGTGAATACGACAATTAGCTGTGGTCGAAACATGCCAAAAGCCGCGCCCATATTAATTTTTCAGGGAAAACGTTTGCGGATATCCATCGCGCATAGTCCGGGGGCGCAAACGCGACGCACCCTGCTATCATGCGCACCGTCTATTTCGTCTGAGTAATATCCGGTAAGACATCGCGAGACGTTCGCCGATGTCTCTGACCGCCCGAGCGCACCTTCCGCGGCAGGTCAATCCGGTTATTGAGGACTATTTATTGTTCCGGCCTTGCGGTCGGCATGCAGCGCATGCCCACACCGATACGGCGGGGAGACCGTGGCGTGCGCCGCAGGACATTGGGCATGCCGTAAAAAACGAAGAAGTCGAACAAGAAGCAACAGCATGTGCAATGCAAGTGAAACGCGGCGTGATGCCGCGGGGAAGCGCGCGACCGTCCCATTGATGGCGTTGCTGGTGTACCTGTGTCCCGCAGTGTTTCTCGCTGCCGGGACCGCGCATGCACAGCTGGCAGATCCGGCCGCCGAGCAGGAACAGCGCCGTCGCGCGCAACAGCAGGCCATCGAGCGCGAACGCACGCTCCAGGCCCCCAATGTCCAGCTTCAGGCCGCCGCGGGCGCCGAAGTCGATGACAGCAAGGTTCCGGTCGAGTCGCCGTGCTTCAGCGTTCAGGAAATCGCTCTGGAACTGCCGCAGGGCTTGAGCCCTGCCGTCGAGGCTGCCGGCGCACGCGCGCTGTCGCCGAATCCGCTCTTTCCTGGCGAGCTGACCTTCGCCAATGACTACCTGCAGCGCTATCGCGGCCAGTGCGTGGGCCGTGACGGGCTCAACCTGATCGTGCATCGCCTGATGGCGCGCATCATCGAGAAGGGCTACTCGACGACCCGGGTCGTCATCGCGCCGCAAGACCTGTCTACGGGTCGGCTGAAGCTCGAACTGATCCCCGGCGTCATCAGCGCGATCCGCTTTTCCGACCCGTCTGTGTACGGTACCTGGCGCAACGCATTTCCAACCCGTCCGGGCGACCTCCTGAATCTGCGTAACCTCGAGCAGGGTCTCGAGCAGATGAAGCGCGTGCCGAACCAGGACGTCGACATGCAGATCGTGCCGGGGCCGTCGCCGGGCGAGAGCGATGTCGTCATTACTGTGAAGCGTCAGAAGCCGTGGTCGCTGGCTTTGAGCGTCGACGACAGCGGACTGAAGTCGACTGGGCAGCTTCAGGGGACGGCGAGCCTTACGATCGACAATCCGCTGGGGCTGTCCGACGTCCTGAACGTCAGCTACACCCACGATATCAACGGACACGAGAGCCGGTACGGTACGCACGGCAGCAGCGCGTATTACTCGATACCGTGGGGCAACTGGACCTTCACCGGAACCGCTAGCCAGTACGACTATCACCAGCAGATTGCCGGTGCCTTCTCAACGCTTGTATCCAGCGGCACGTCGAAGACCTTCGATGTCAAGACGGAGTACCAGTTCTATCGCAACCAGGTACAGAAGAATTCGCTCGAGTTTCGCGTGGGGAAGTACTTCAGCGAAGCCTTTATTGATGGCAGCGAGCTCGACGTCCAGCACCGCGACAACAGCTTTGCCGAGATCGGCTGGGAGCACAAGCACTACTTCGGGGCGGCGCAGCTCGACAGCAAGCTCGCGTATCGCTGGGGCGTGCCATGGTTCGGCGCGCAGACCGATCTGCCGGGTGTCGGCAGCGGCACGCCGACCTTTTACTACCACATTGAAACGCTCAACGCGACGCTACAGGTGCCGTTCACGCTCGGCCGCGTCGCGCTTCGCTACACAGGCACGGTGAGCGCGCAGAACTCACCCGACGTGCTGTATCCGACTGAATACTTTTCGATCGGCAGCCGCTACACGGTGCGGGGCTTTGACGGCAACACGATGCTGGCGGCCGAGAAGGGTGTGTTCATCCGCGACGACCTGGAGATGCCGGTCATGAACACGGGTCAGGCGCTGTACCTGGGGCTGGACGCTGGCGAGGTCTTCGGGCCCGAAGCGAACAACCTGCTTGGCCGGCGTCTTGCCGGCGCAGTGGTCGGCCTGCGCGGAAACCTCTTTCGGCACGTCAGCTACGACGTCTTCATCGGCGGCCCGCTGTACCAGCCCGCCGGATTCCCGAACCACTGGCCCGTGGCGGGCTTCAGCGTAAGCGCCCTGCTATGAACAAGAATATCTATCGCGTCATTTTCAATGCGGCTCGCGGCCTGTGGGCCGTGGTGCAGGAAACGGCAACGGGTAATGGTCGCGGCCGGTCGGCCGGCACGCTGCGTCGGATTGCCAATCCTGACGGACGCCTCGGCTTTATCGACATGCTGTCGATGCGGCACGTCGCGTTCGCGGCCTTGTGTGTGTTCGGTCTGCAGCCGGTTTTTGCAGACGCCCAGGTCGTCGCCGCGCCCACGTCCGGCAGCAGGCCGGTTGTCGGCGTGGCCGGCAATGGGGTGCCAGCGGTCCAGATCGCCACGCCCAACGGAGCAGGCGTATCGAACAACGCCTACACCCAGTTCAACGTCGGCACGCCGGGCCTGATCCTCAACAACTCGCCGGGCAATGTCCAGACCCAGCTGGGTGGGTACGTGGCGGGGAATGCGAATCTCGTCGGCGGCAGCGCGCGCGTCATCGTCAACCAGGTCGTGGGCGGCAATCCGAGCCAGTTGCTGGGCTATACCGAGGTCGCGGGCCAGAAGGCCGATGTGATACTGGCTAACCCATCGGGCATTTTCTGTAGTGGTTGCGGCTTCATCAATACCAGCCGCGGCGTCCTGACGACCGGCACGCCGGTGTTCGGGGGAACGGGGAGTCTCGATGCGTTTCACGTCACGGGCGGCCAGATCCAGATCGGCTCAGCGGGCCTGAACGGCAGCAACGTCGACCAGGTGGACCTGATTGCCCGTAGCGTCGCCGTCAACGGCAAGGTCTGGGCGAACCAGTCGCTCAATGTCGTCACCGGCAACAACGATGTGCGCTACAGCGATCTGGGCACCCAGTCACTTGGGCCCGACGGCAACAGCCCGGGTGTGGCAATCGACGTCGCGCAGCTCGGTGGCATGTATGCCGGCAAGATCCGGCTCGTGGGTACGGAGGCTGGCGTCGGCGTGAACAGCGCCGGCACGATCGCATCGCAATCGGGCGACGTTCAGTTGAGCAGCCAGGGCAAGGTGACGCTGTCCGGCACGACGACCGCCAACGGTAACGTCGCGATTCAGGCGGCAGGCGACGTATCGAACAGTGGTTCCGTCTACGCAACGCAGAATGCCACGGTCAGCAGCCAGGGGCAGGTCGGCAACACCGGCACGATTGCCGCGTTCGGTAATACGGGCGTCACGGGCGCAAGTGTGAATTCGTCCGGTGCGCTCGGCGCAGGCATCGATGCGAACGGCAACGTCACCGGAACCGGCAGCCTATCGGTCGCGGGTACGGGAGCCGTGAGCGCGACCGGCCAGCAGCTGGCGGGTGGCGACGTCGCGCTCTCGGGCAGCAACCTGAACATGGCGAATGCGAGCACATCGGCGAAGGGCAATGCCTCGCTGACGGCGACGGGGGCGGGAGGCGACACCGGCAACATCGTGAATACGGGTGCGTCGCTGCAGGTCGGCGGAAGCCTCACGGCCAATGCCGCAGGGACCGTCACGAACGATCAGGGGCAGATCGGCGCCGGGCAGTTGAGCGTGACGGCCGCCGGGATTTCGAATCGCGGCGGGACACTGTCGCAAACCGGCGCGGGCGCCACGACGCTCACCGCCTCCAGCGCATTCGACAATACGGGCGGCACGCTCACGACGAACGGGCAACATGCCGCGATCGTTTCCGGGAGCCTGACCAATGCTAACGGAACGCTCAGTCACGCGGGCTCCGGGGCGCTGAACGTCCAGACCGGCGCACTCGACAACAGTCACGGCAGCATCGCGACGAACGGGCAGGCCACGATCGTTGCCGCAAGTCTTGCGAACGGTTCCGGTTCGATCACGTCGGCGCAGACGCTCGGCCTGAAGTCGAACGGCGACATCGACAACACGGCAGGCCAGATCGAGGCGGCCGGTGCGGTGAACGTGTCGGGCGCGAACGTGCAGAACACGGCTGGACGGATCGTATCGGAGAACGCGGATGGCCTGACGCTCGCGGCGAGCGGCCAGATTACGAATGCGGGCGGTACGACCGCCCAGGGCGCGACGGGCGGCGTGATTGGCGGCAACGGTAACGCGACGATCCAGGCGGGCTCGCTCACCAGCAGCGGCACGATTACAGCTGCGCAGAATCTGGGCGTGACGGCCTCTGGCGCACTCAGCAACAATGGCGGTTCGATGAGCGGCGCGACGATAACCGCGAATGCGGCGTCACTCACGAACGCGAACGGGTCGATCAGCGGCAGTACCGTCTCGCTCACCGCGCCGCAGCTCGACAACAGCAACGGCCAGATTACGGCCAACCAGTTGAGTCTGGCCGGCACGAACCTCACGAACGAACACGGCACCGTGACCCAGCTCGGATCCGGTGCGATGGGCGTCAACGTCAGCGGCGCGCTCGACAATTCGAACGGCGGTTTGATCCAGACAAACAGTACGGACCTGACGCTTGCGCCCGCATCGCTGAACAACAACGGTGGCACGATCACGCACGCCGGTACCGGCACGCTGTCGATCGATGCAGGCAACGGTGCGGGCGCGCTGACCAATGTCGGTGGCAAGATCGTCACGAACGGCCAGGCCACCCTGGCGGCGGGGAGCGTGGATGACACGGGCGGTACGATCGCTGCCCAGACCGGGTTGAGCGCGGCCGTGGCTGGCGCCCTGGACAACACGAACGGTCAACTGACGTCGAATGGCGATCTGGGCGTGACGAGCGGTGCGGCCATCACGAACGCCAGCGGGACGATTGCCGCGGCGGGCAACGGGTCGGTCCAGGCGCAGTCCCTGGCGAACAGCGGAAGCATCACCGCCGGTCAGACGCTTGCCGCCACCGTCGCCAGCGCGCTGGACAATAGCGGCGGGACGATGGGGGCGCAGACACTCACGGCCAGTGCCGCGTCGCTCACGAACGCGAACGGGCTGTTCAGTGGCAATACCGTGTCTATCACCGCTCCGCAGTTCGACAACAGCGGCGGCAAGATCACGGCGAACCAGCTTGATGTCACCGCCACGAACCTGACGAACCACGGCGGCACAGTGACCCAGCTCGGTTCGGGGACCATGGGCGTCAACGTCAGCAACACGCTCGACAACTCCGGCAGCGGTGTCATCCAGACGAACAGCACGGACCTGACGCTCGCGCCGGCATCGTTGAACAATAACGGCGGCACCATCACGCACGCTGGCACCGGCACGCTGACAATCGATGCCGGCAACGGCGTAGGCGCGTTCATCAATGTAGGCGGCAAGATCGTCACGAACGGCCAGGCAACCCTGTCGGCCGGGAGCCTGGACGACACAGGCGGCGCCATCGCTGCGCAGACCGGCCTGAGCGCGACGGTCGCCGGTGCGCTGAACAATACCAATGGCCAGCTCGCGTCGAATGCGAACCTGAGCCTCTCCAGCGGCGCGACCATCACGAACGCCGGCGGTACAATTGCGGCGTCGGGCAATACCACGCTGCAGGCCGCGTCGCTGACCAACGGCGGCAGCATCACGGCCGGGCAGAATCTGGGCGCTACTGTCGCAGGTACGCTCGATAACAGCAACGGGACATTGAGCGCCCAGGCAGTGACGACGCACTCAGGTTCATTGAGGAATGCAAACGGCGTAGTCAGCGGTAACGTCGTGTCTCTCAACGCCCCGCAGTTCGACAACAGCGGCGGCAAGATCACGGCGAACCAGCTTGATGTCACCGCCACGAACCTGACGAACCATGGTGGTACGGTCACCCAGCTCGGCTCGGGTGCGATGGGCGTCAACGTCAGCGGCGCGCTCGACAACTCCGGCAGCGGTGTCATCCAGACGAACAGCACGGACCTGACGCTCGCGCCGGCATCGTTGAACAACAACGGCGGCAC
Organism: Paraburkholderia sp. BR10872; assembly: GCF_040965835.1. NCBI lineage: Bacteria > Pseudomonadati > Pseudomonadota > Betaproteobacteria > Burkholderiales > Burkholderiaceae > Paraburkholderia > Paraburkholderia sp. BR10872. The sequence continues at coordinate 10,246 of NZ_JBFRCN010000091.1, read as the reverse complement.
CATCACGCACGCCGGCACCGGCACGCTGACGATCGATGCAGGCAATGGCGCAGGTGTTGTCACGAACGCGAACGGTTCGATCGTCAGTAACGGAAACGTCGCATTGACCGCCGGCAGCCTGGACGACACGGGAGGCGCGATCGGAGGTCAGGCGGGGCTTGCCGCGACGGTCGCCGGCACGCTGACCAACACGAACGGCAAGCTCGTATCGAACGCGAACCTCAGCGTCACCGGCGGCGCCGTCACGAACACCGGCGGGACGATCGCTGCGTCGGGCAATAACACCGTGCAGGCCGCGTCGTTCACGAACGGCGGCAGCATCACGGCCGGGCAGGCGCTTGGCGCGACCGTGAGCGGAACACTCGATAACGGCAACGGGACGCTGAGCGGCCAGTCGGTCACGGCCAGCGCGGCATCCTTCAAAAACGCAAATGGCGTCGTGAGCGGCAATACCGTCCAGATGACGGCGCAACAGCTCGACAACAGTCGCGGCCGGATCATCGCGAACCAGCTTGCGCTTACCGCGCCGAACCTGACGAACGAAGGCGGCTCGATCACGCAGCTCGGGACCGGCACGATGGGGCTCGGCGTGAGCGGGACGCTCGACAACTCCGGCAGCGGTGTCATCCAGACGAACAGCACGGACCTGACGCTCGCGCCGGCATCGTTGAACAACAACGGCGGTACGATCACACACGCCGGCACGGGGACGTTGACCGTCGATCCGGGCAATGGCGTGGGTACGTTGCCAACGTCGGCGGCAGGATCGTCACAAACGGTCAGGCAATGGTGTCGACCGGCAGTCTTGACAATACCGGTGGCACGCTGGCGTCGCAGGGCGTGATGTCCGTGACGGATCAGGGGACGCTGAACAACACCCGCGGCCGGTTGTCATCGGGGACCGGGTTGAGTGCTTCGAGCAGCAGTGCGCTGCTCAATGCCGGTGGCTTGATCGGCGCGGGCGGCGTGGCGGGCGGGAGCACGTTGAGCCTGAGCGCATCATCGATCGACAACACGGGCGGAGCGATCACCAACGTCGGGACCGGTGCGACGACGGTAAGTGGCGGCAGCCAGATCACGAACAGCAATGCCGGTGGCGCATCGGGCATGGGCTCGATCAGCGGCAACGGCGACGTAACGCTGAACGCGACCTCGATTTCCAATACGCAGGGCGGGGTGCTGGGTGGCGCGAACCTGCAGATCAACGCCGGCAACCTGGACAACAGCGGCGGGGCAATCGGGAACGTCGGCAACGTCGCCAACTTTGGGGGCGACGTCGGAATCACGACGGGTACCCTGGCCGCCACGAACGGACAGATCAACGCCTCGCGCAACCTGAGCGTCACGGCAAATGCGCTGTCCGGAGGCGGTGCGTACAGCGCGGTGAACAATCTCTCGCTGAACCTGCAGGGAGATTTTGCGACGTCTGCGAACTATAGCTTCAGCGCGGGCAACAACCTGTCGTTCACCCTGCCGGGCACGTTCAGCAACGCCGGCACGTTCTCGGCCGTGAACGGCCTGAGCGTCCAGGCGGGCAACATAACGAACTCCGGAACGCTGGCCGCGGGCGGCCTGCTGGCCACGCAGTCGAACACGCTCACGAATACCGGCACGATTGTGGGTGGCAGCGTCTCGCTGAACGCGACGCAAACGCTGTCGAATCTCGGCACGAGCGCGCTGATCGGCGCGACGGACAGCGCGGGCACGCTCGAGCTGCTTTCTGCCGACATCGAAAACCGCGACGACTCGACGGGGACGGACACGCAGGCAATGACCGCGATCTACGGGCTCGGGAAGGTCGTCCTCGCAGGCGGCAAGGACGCGAACGGCAATTACACCAACGCGAACCTGGTCCACAACCAGTCCGCCCTGATCCAGTCGGGCGGCGACATGGAGATCGACGCGAATCAGGTGACCAACACGCGCCGCGCGATGACGACCTCGGGAGGCTATACCTCAGCAGTCGATCCGGCGCTGCTGGCGCAGCTTGGCATCAGCCTCTCGGGGTGTACGGCCGCGCACATGGCCGCATGCGGTCCTGGTAATCCGCAGGTCATGGGCATCCAGTTCGATCCGACTGCTTCCAACTACGATCCCGCCGTCATCGCCGCATTGCAGGCCGGGCCTGGCGGCATGCCGATCAATCCGCCGCACGGCGGTCAGTGGAACAGCACGTACCAGTACACGACCTATACCGGTGTCGCGGCCGCCAATCTCGTCACGTCGACCAGTCCGCAGTCTCAGATCATCGCGGGCGGGAGTCTTAACGCGTCGTCGGTCGGCACGTTCCAGAACTACTGGAGCCAGGTGGCTGCCGCAGGCAACATCGCGGCGCCTGTCTCGCTTGACCAGAACAGCTGGCGCGGCATGGCGGCACCCGGCGTGCAGGTCACGTATTCGGGCCAGTACCACTACGACAATTACGATAACTCCGAACATAACTGGCAGTTGCCGTTCGGCAATGCCGGGTTCGTCACGTCCAATCCGGGCGGCTACACGCAGGCGGCGCCGGCCGACATCAAGACCTATGCGCTGCCCGCCTACGAGTCTACGTTCGTCGCGGGCGGCACGATCAGCGGCACCGGGGTGACGATCAACAACACCGCTGGCAACGCGGGCGTAACGCCGCTGGGCCTGCTGCCCGGGCAGTCGGTATCGGGCCTGGGCACCGGCGCCGGGTCCGTCAGCGGCACCGTCAACGTATACGGTGTTGGTGCAATCGGCGCGGGCGCAGTAAGTGGAACGATCGGCAGCGGCGGCGTGGTCGCGACTGGCGCGAGCGCAGTGAGCGGATCGGTGGGCGCAGGCGGCGGCACGCAATCGACGATGGTGGCGGTTCACGGTGGCCGCCTGCTCAATAGCGGTCTCGCGAATTCCAGCAACCCGACCGTGGCGGCAGCAACAGCGGGCAAAGTGCTGAACAACATCACCGTGCCGTCGGGCGGGCTCTTCCACAGGGATACCGCGCCTAACGCACCGTACCTCGTCGAGACGAATCCGGCCTTCACGAACCAGCAGCAGTGGCTTTCGAGCGACTACTACTTCCAGCAGATGGGCCTGAACCCCGCCCAGACGCAGATGCGCCTGGGCGACGGGTTCTACGAGCAGAAGCTCGTGCAGGACCAGATCCTTTCGATGACCGGGAAGTCGGTGCTCACGAACTACGCCGACACCCAGGACGAGTTCAAGGCGCTGATGACCTCAGGCGCGGCACTTTCGAAGTCGCTCAACCTGGCACCCGGTACCGCCCTCTCGCCGGAGCAGGTGTCGCAGTTGACCAGCAACGTGGTCATCATGCAGACCCAGGTAGTCGACGGGCAGTCGGTGCTGGTGCCGGTCGTCTATCTGGCGAAGGCAAGCCAGGAGAACATGGGTAACGGGCCGGTCATCGCCGCGACGAATATTGACCTGCAGAACGCGCAGACGGTGACCAACAGCGGCACGATCAGCGCCACCAACAGCTTCGCGATTGGCGCGCAGAGCATCGACAGCTCGTTCGGCGCGCTGCAGGCTGGTGGGCAGATGTCGCTCGTGACGGCGGGTGACGTTAACCTCACGTCGGCGACGGTGAAGGCGGGCAGCCTGAACCTGCAGGCTGGAGGCAACCTCGTTCTCGACACGGCGGCGAACACGCTCAACCAGGTCAGCGCCACGGGCGCGACGCGCACCACGACCACGCTCGGGCCCGCAGCGAGCATCGACGTGACCGGCAACGCCCTGATCACGACAGGTGGCAACTTCGAGCAGAACGCGGGGAGCCTCAGCGTGGGCGGGGCGCTTGGCATGAGCATCGGCGGCAACTGGAATCTCGGGGTGCAGGAGACCGGCGAGACGAAGGTGGTGGCGCGCGCGAACGGCATCTCCGATACGCATTTCGTGAGCGACACGGGCAGCAAGGTGAAGGTGGGTGGTGCGTCCGCCATTGCGGTGACTGGCGATCTGACGGCGACTGGCGCGAAGCTCGATCTGGGCGGCGGCGGCACGATCGTGGCGGGCGGGAACGTGACGCTTCAGGCGGCAACTGCAACCTCGACGCTCGACAGCAACAGCTCCGGCAGCGACCATCACGGCAGTTATGCGGAGTCGCTGCATACCTCGGACAATGTGGTGACGGGCACGACGCTCAAAAGCGGTGACAGCCTGAACATCGTGTCCGGCAAGGACATCAATGTCACGGGCAGCACCGTGTCGCTCGACAAGGGCAATGCACTGCTGATGGCAGCAGGCAGCGTGAACGTTGGCGCGACCACGGAAACCCACGTCGAGAATTCCGACGAAACACACAGCCATGGTGGCTTTGCGAGCCATACGAGCGCCGTCAATCAGGTCGCCCAGACCTCGACCTATTCCGACGGCAGCACGATCTCGGCCGATGGCGTCTCGGTGGTGAGCGGCAAGGACATCAACGTGACGGGCAGCAACATCGTTGCAACCCACGACGTGACCCTGGCGGCGAAAGGCAACGTCAACATCACGGCTGCGACCGACACCTGGCAGGATAGCGAGTATCACCAGGAGAAGCACTCAGGGCTGTCCGGCTCCGGCGGCCTTGGCGTGAGCATCGGGTCGAGCGAGCAGAGCGAGCGTTACAACGGCAGTTCGGTGACGCAGAGCCAGTCGCGCAGCACGGTCGGCAGTGTCGGGGGCAACGTCTCCATTGCCGCCGGCAAGGATGTCCATATCGGCGGCAGCGATGTGATTGCCGGCAAGGCGGCGGGTGATGTCTCCGGCGCAACGGGCAATATCAGCATCGCGGGCCAGAACGTCACGATCGATCCGGGGCAGGATAGCGCCCAGTCGCACGACCAGCAGGAGGCGCATTCGAGCGGCCTGACGCTGGCGGTCACCGGAACGCCGCTTGACACCGTGCGCAACGTGCGCGCGGCGGGTTCGTCCGGCACGGGCTTCCAGCGGGCCCAGGGCATTGGCAACGAACTGGGCGCGAGCGCCGCCGACACGCCGTCGCTAACGGCAACGTTCAGTCACACCAGCAGTTCGAGCACGACCGACATGTCGAGTCTGACGAACGCGGGCAGCACGATTCGCGGTGGCGGCAACGTGTCCGTAAGCGCCACGGGCGGCGCAGTCAAGGATGCGAACGGACAGCCAGTCGACGGCGACCTGTCGGTGATCGGCTCGACGATCAGCGCGGGCGGGACAACGACACTCGATGCAAACCGCAATGTGCTTTTGCAGGCATCGACCGACCAGTTGCAGCAAGGCAGCCAGTCGCAAACTTCCGGCATGAGCCTCCAGATTGCGAGCCCGAGCCTGGGGAACCTCGGGCGCTGGATCAGCGGCGGGCCGAACAGCAGCGGTGTCAGTTCGTCACCCTATAACGCCGCGCGCAGCAGTGCCGACAGCAATGGCTCTTCCACGACACAGACGGCCAGCGTTGTGAGTGGTAACAGCGTGGTCGTGAAAAGCCATACGGGCGACATTGATGTTGTCGGCTCCGGGATCAGCGGAACGCAGGGTGTCGATCTCGTCGCGACGCAGGGCGCGATCAACGTAATGGCGGGCACCGAAACCAGCTCGAACCACCAGGAGTCGAGCAGTCATCAATTCGGTGACCTGGGCAGCAACGGTACGGGCACCGGCTTCAGCGTGGGCGTGTCAAACCAGCATCTGGTGGAGGATTCGGCCGCGCAGAACCAGAGCACGATCCGCAGCCAGATTGTGAGCGGCAGCGGCAACGTGACGCTCGATGCGAAGCAGGATGTGACGGTAGCTGGCTCCGATCTGTCGGCAGGCAAGGACCTGACGCTGATCGGGAAGAACCTGAACCTTGATCCGGGTGCCGACGCGCAGCAGAGCAGCATGAGCCAGAGCGCGAGCCAGTTTGGCGTGACGCTCGCGCTGGGTGGCGCGGCGGGCAACGCCGTTGCGGCCGTCAACCAGGCGACGGGTTCGCACCGCTCGAGCGATTCACGGCTGGCAGCGATCGACGACGCGAAGGCGGGGCTCGCCGCCTACGACGTGGTCAAAACAGTCGCGCAGCTCGCCAGTACCGGCACGAGCAGCCAGGCGCTGGTGAAGGCAACAGTCAGCATCGGCGGCGGAAGCAGTCACAGCGAGTCGCAGCAGAGTGCGACGCTCAACGCCGGTAGCACGCTGAATGCGGGCGGCACCGCTACGCTGGTGGCGACCGGCAGCGGCGCGAAGGACGCCGACGGCTTCGCGACGGATGGCGACATCAATTCGCGCGGCACGCGGATCTCCGGCAACGACGTTGTGCTGAACGCCGCACGCGACATCAACCTGCAAAGCGCGCAGGACCTGACGCATCAGACAAGCAGCAACAGCAGCAGCAATGCGAGCATTGGTGTGGGCGCCGCGCTGGGCGGTCAGCAGAACGGCTTCACGATCGAGCTGGCTGCTAGCGGCGCGAAGGGGAACGCGAACGGCGACAGCGTCACGAATCGCGACACGCAGATCGCCGCTGCGAACAACCTGTCAATCACCAGCGGCCGCGACACGAACCTGCGCGGTGCGGAAGTGTCGGGCAAGACGGTCGACGCGAACGTGGGCCGTGACCTGAACATCCAGAGCGTACAGGACACGAACACCTACGACAGCAAGCAGGTCAGCGGCGGCTTCAGCATGAGCATCTGCGTGCCGCCGATCTGCTACGGTTCGACGGTGAGCGGCAGCGCGAGCGTGAGCGACCAGTGGATAAAGGACAACTATCGCTCGGTCAACCAGCAGAGCGGCATCCATGCCGGCGACGGTGGCTTTAACGTTCAGGTGGGCAACCATACGCAGCTCGACGGTGGTGTGATTGCGAGCACGGCGACGCAGGACAAAAATACGCTGTCGACCCAGACCTTCGGGTACACGAATCTCCAGAACACGGCGGATTATTCGGGTTCGACGGTGGGCCTGAGCGTCAGCGGATCGATGGGCAAGAGTACGCCGCAGGGCACGGGTTTTAGCGCACCAGTGTCTCCCAATGGCGTGGCCGGGGCGAGTCCGAACCAGCTTGGGCCCTCGGGCCTGGGCGTGGCGGGTGTGAGCAGCAGCCAGTCCGGGACGACGTATGCAGCGGTGAGTCCCGGCACGATCACCGTGCGCGGCGACGCGGGCAGCGGCCACGACAGTACCGCAGGACTGAGCCGTGACACTGCGAGCGCGAACGACGGTGCGGTGAAGAACACGTTCGATGCGCAGAAGGTGCAGAACGACATGAGCGTCCAGCAGGGGGCGGTGCAGGTCGGGATGCAGGTCGTGGGGGACGTGGCAACGGCGCTGGAAGATCAGGCGAATGCGAAGCTCACAAAGGCAACAGAAGCCAAAGACGCTGCGCAAAAGGCAGGAGATACGCAGGCCGAAGCGCAGGCACAGGCCGATATCGATTCGGCGAAGCAGCAGCTCGCGCTGTGGGGCAACGACGGGGCGGCGCGCATCGGGTCTCACGCGATTGTGGCGGGCGTGGGCGCCGCGCTGGGTGGCGGCAGTGTCGCGGGCGCGGTTGGCGGAACGATTGCGGGGGACATTGCGGGCAACGCGGTAGCGCAGGCGCTCGATAACACCCCCGGAGGCAGGCTGCTATCGAACGTGATTTCGGGCGTCGCAGGCGCGGTGGCGGGCGGTGCGCTGGGGGGTACTGCCGGCGTGATGAGCGGGGCGAATGGGGCGCTGGGAGCGGATCTGTACAATCGCCAACTCCACCCCGATGAGCGGAAGCTGATTGCGGACAAGGCTCATCAAATGGCGCTTGCTCAAGCGCAGAATCCCGACGACGTCGCTAAGATCGAGGCGTATTGGACGAACGTTCTTACGCTTGTCGCGAGCGCTGATGTGGACTCGCAGGCGCGGCAACAGTTGGGTAGTCAATTGAATCAAATGGCCCAAGCCGCTCAGGCTTCGGGAAATACACAGGCGTTTCAGCAATTCGTACAAGCGCTACAGACGGCGCAGCAGGCGATCCAGGGAATGGCGGGCCAGACGATTACCAGCAATGGCGGTCCTATCGTTGCTGACGACGGCCTACTGAAGACGTTCCAAGCGACCGGTTCTCAGTTCAAGGACTCGTCGCTGTTCGGTACTCCGGGTGGAACGAGTCTGGGGCTTGCGATCGGCGAGACGCCGGCATCGGCCGGGATCGGCCCGCAGTACTACATCGCGCCGAACGGGCCGACGAATCAGCAGGTCAACGGTTTCGCCAACGACATATTGCAGGAGATCGGAACGCCGAATGGTGTTGCGACACCGGTGTACCCGTTGGAAAATCTGGTGCTCGGTGGAGCAGGCGGAAAGATCGCGTCGAGCGTCCTTGGTAAACTGTTTGGTGCCGCAGCCACCGACGGTGCTCAGGCGCTCGCTGGCGCAACCGCCGGAAACGGGGAAGGAGTATTTGCAGGTGCCCAACTCGGGACGTATACGCCGAAGTCATCGATCTTTGGACAGGCGTATGATTTCTCATGCGTTGCGGCCAGTTGCAAAATGGCGGCAGGTCTCAGCGATGTACCGGAATCCTATATCCGTCAAGCGATCCAAACAGACACCAGCGGCACGTCGTTATCAAATATTCCAGGAGGTTTGCAGCAACTAGGCTTCACAGGGACCGCAACATATTCTAAGAACGCGACGGTGGCATCTATTGAGTCGGCCACCGATAGCGGTGCTTCGGTCATAGCAAACGTGACTACCGAGTCCGGCGGTATCCATGCGATCGTCGTCGATTCTGTCAATGGCGGGGTTGCAAATATTCGTGACCCGTGGCCGCTTGGTGTCGGTTCCACATACTCGGTGCCGGCGGATGCGCTCGGGAAGGCGCTTACCGGAAGCGTGGTGGTTATCCATCCATAAGCGTCAATAGACTTAGAGTGATATGTGATGAAAATTTGCGACCTCTATATACACGGCGAGTCGAAATGCCCCAATTTGAAGTTCATTGGGCTCTTTGATAAGTCATTTTCTTACAGCACTGATCGTACCTACAGTGGATTCATGAAGGTGAACGTGGGGAGAGTGAAGTTGGTGTCTGTTGTGTCTGAGCTTCGGAAGGCGGGCGTGTCTTGCTTTAGCGTTCCGGTAGAGTACAGGGATAACGTAGGGATTGATGCTACAGAGGCAAAAGTACTTGCGGGAAAATATGCTGCGTCAATGGGGGCCGCTATATCTGAATCGGGTCCTCGGCAAGGCTACGCGCCACTGTTTTGGGCATTCGATATTTCTGCTCGTGACGATGAGAAGGTTGGCGGGGTCGTGATTGTCGACCGGCTGGACGGCCACATATGGGCGACGAGTGAATATGAAGAGTATATGTACGACTACAACAACGTTTTTTGATGGCGACCCCGGGTAGTAGATCCGTACAATCGACAACTGCACCCTGATGAGAGGCAGTGGGCGAAGGACAATGCCGCAGCGTTCGCGAAATACTACCAAGCTCAAACAGGGCAGTCGATTACACCGGATCAAGCCCTAGCACTTCTGCTGGGTAGCGGGTTGCGAATTGTCGATAGTAGCGCTGCCAATGTGCCCGGTGGGAACCCTATCGCGACATCATATATTTCGGCAAACGCACCGAGCTCGTTGTTCTACGCCACACCGACAGAAAGGGCTAATCCTTTCCTTGGAGCGAATCCCGGCGGATCCCCCACGCCCGAACAAAACGCGCTCACGTACAGCGTAGGCCCAACAGGGACCTTTACTATTCAAATAGGCGCCAATGCCGGTCTCCATGTCTTCGACTTAGGTGGGACGGGCGAGACGGGCTTAGCGGTATCGCTAGGCGCGCATCCGAATTTTTGCGCGTACGCGCAAGGCTGCGCGACAATGGGTCTTGGTTTTACGGCGGGTACGGGGGTTGCCATTACTGTCGGGCAGGGCGCTGCTTCGACTGGTGTGACGAGCAGTACCGGCGGCTTCATTGCCGGAGGCGATGGACTCTTCGCTGATACAAACGTAACACGGGATGGCGATGGAAACTTGGCTGCAGGAAAGGGCGTACTGGGACTGGGTGTCGGCGGTGCTGCGGGCGCACAGCAGTGTAAGCAAGCGATGGCTTGTTTGGTGAAGGATGCACAATGAGCTTCTGGCCTCTTTTCGCAATTGTGAGCGTTGTCTTTTCAATATTTTTCTTGGTTGCTCAACTCAAATTAGGTGAGCGATACAGAGGTGGCCGCGCAAAATCAGACAGCGGGATAAGTGGAACGGCCGGGGCCTGAGCCAGCGATAATGCAGGCAAAGGAACCGAGGAAATGACGAAACGAACCCGACGCACGCACTCAGCGGCGTT
>NZ_JBFRCN010000090.1:0-20609 GCF_040965835.1 Paraburkholderia sp. BR10872 | reverse complement strand
ATGTGAGCAAGCGTGTGGGCGTGCTCGAGGCGCGTCTCGGCACGCGCCTGTTGCACCGCTCGACGCGGCGCGTCGCGATGACCGAGGCGGGCGAGCGCGTCTATGCGTCGGCGGGCAAGATCCTCGACGACGTCGAGCGGCTCGTGGACGACGTCTCCACCACGCGGCGCATTCCGCGCGGCACGCTGCGCGTGTCGAGCAGCTTCGGCTTTGGCCGCAACTTCGTCGCGCCCGCGCTCGCCGGGCTTTCCGAGCGGTATCCGCAACTGAGCGTGCGCCTCGAACTGTTCGACCGGCTCGTCGACGTGGCGGGCGAGGGTTTCGATCTCGACGTGCGTATCGGCGACGAGATCGCCGGCCATCTGATCGCGCGCCGTCTCGCCACGAACTATCGCGTGCTTTGCGCAGCGCCCGCGTATCTTGCGCGGCGCGGCGCGCCACAGGAGGTCGCCGATCTCGCCGAACACGCGTGTCTCGCGATCAAGGAGCGCGATCATCCGTTCGGCGTTTGGCGCCTGACCAGGCATGGCGAGACGGTTTCGGTGAAGGTAGCCGGGCCGCTCTCGACCAATCACGGCGAGGTGGCCGTGCAGTGGGCGCTGGCGGGCCGCGGGATCGTGCTGCGCTCGATGTGGGATGTTGCGCCACTGCTGGAGAGCGGGCGCCTGCAGCGCGTGCTGCCCGGCGTCACGCAGCCGGCCAATGTCTGGGCCGTGTACCCGGCGCGCCTCGCGCAGTCCGCGAAGGTCCGCGTGTGCGTCAATCATCTGGAGGAAACGTTCGCGCGCATCGGCATTGCGGCGCCGGCAAACGAGGACGAGAGCGGGCGCTGACCGGGTTCGGCGGGAGCCTTACTCGCTCTCGGGGAGATCGAGCGCCTTGCGCTCGCGTCGTTCCTCGTTGCCGCGCCTCGCACGCTGGCGCTGGCGCGAAAGCACGGTGATGATCTGGCCGGTGGTGGCGTCGGCGGGGATTTCGTTGCGGATCACGTTCGCGACCATCGGCAGTCCCTTGCGCTGGCGGTGCAGCGCCTGCGCGATCGCCTGGCGGCACGCTGGCCCGTGGCAATCCCATTCGTCGCGCAGTTTTCCGCAGTAACGGCAGGTGTCCATGCGTCCCAGTTTACCCAAAATCGATGGGTGGTTTTAGGGGCGCGATCAGCGCGCCTCACGAGTGCCATTCGTGCGCCGCCTGGCGCCGGCCGGCGGTATGATCGGCTGCGGATGTGGCGGGACCGCAGTGCGAAATATCGTGGCGGGAGCGGCAGATGGCGGCGATCGGCGTAGTCCTGTTCGACATGGAAGGCGTGCTGTCCCACTACGATCGCGACGCGCGCGTGGCGAGCCTCGCGGCCGCGACCGGCGCGCCGCCTGCAGCGGTGCGTCACGCGATCTGGGGCTCGGGTCTCGAAGCGCGCGCCGACGCGGGCGAGATCGACCCCGACGCTTATCTGCGCGCACTGGGCGCAATGCTCGGCTGTGAGGTGGGCCGCGACGTGTGGCTCGCGGCGAGGCGCGCGTCGATCACGCCGAACGAGGCGGCGCTCGTGCTGGCGCAGCGTGTGGCCGCGCGTTGCCGCATCGCTGTGTTGACCAACAATTGCTCGCTCGTCACGCATCACCTCGACTATCTGAATCCGCCCGTTGCGCGGCTTTTCGGTTCACAGGTCTATTCGTCGGCGACGTTCGGCGCGGTCAAGCCGGCCGCGCAGACCTACCTGGGCTGCGTTGCACAGCTCGGCGCGCAGCCCCAGGAAACGCTCTTCATCGACGACAGCGAAGCGAACGTCACGGGCGCGCTCGACGCGGGGTTGCAGGCGTGCCACTTCGTCGAAACCGAATCGCTCGCGAGCGACCTGGCGCGGCTCGGGCTGATCGACGCTTGATGGCCGTGCCGCACGGGCGCTCACGGCGTGAATGAATGAATGGATGGCTGGCGAACGTACGGGAGCTTGCGATGAAGATGCAATGGAACTGGAAGCTGTTCGCGACAGTCTGCCTGTGCGCATTCGCGCCGCTCGCCGCGGCTCAACAACCGGGCGCGCCGCTCGTCTACGTGACGGACTTCGAACTCGACGCGGCCAACGTCAAGCAGGATTCGAATCCTGTGGAGAATGCGCGCGAGCACATGGGCGGCTTGCTGCTACGACCGCTGTTGCGCCACCGCGACCCGCAGCAGCAGGCCGATCAGGTCGTCACGAAAATGGCCGATGCGCTGGTGAACGACCTGCGCGAGAAGGGCCTCGACGCACGCCGCCTGCCCAGTGGCACGCCGCTACCCGCGCAGGGCTGGCTCGTGCGCGGCGTCTTCCTGAGCGTGGACGAAGGCAACAGCATGCGGCGCGCGGTGGTGGGGTTCGGCTCGGGCGCGAGCCAGATCGAACTGGCGGTGGCCGTGGACAACCTGGCCACCCAGGCGCCGCAGCCGCTTTATCAGGTGATCGACAGCCAGTCGAGCCATGCGAAGCCGGGCGCCGGCGCGGCCATCGCGCTCAATCCGTACGTGGCGGCGGCAAAATTCGTGCTCGCGCGCGCCGATGACCGCAAGAACGTGGACCGTGCGGCGGCCGAAGTGGCCGACTCGGTTGCGGCGCGCGTGAAAGCGGCGCCGCAATGACGCCGTGGGCGCGCCTTAGCCGCGCGGCGGAATGTTGAGCCCGCGCTCGACCGCCGGACGCGCGACGAATGCTCCGAGCGCGCGCGCGACGTTCCTGAAATCGGCGTAACCGACGAGGTCGCCGGCCTCGTAGAAGCCAACGAGGTTGCGCACCCAACCAAACGTGGCGATGTCGGCGATGGTGTACTCGTCGCCCATGATCCACTTGCGCCCCTCGAGGCGCTGGTCGAGCACGGCGAGCAGACGCCGCGACTCGGCGACGTAGCGGTCGCGCGGACGCTTGTCCTCGTACTCCTTGCCCGCGAACTTGTGGAAGAAGCCCACCTGACCGAACATCGGCCCGATGCCGCCCATCTGGAACATGACCCACTGGATCGTTTCGTAGCGCGCCGCGCCTTCACGGGCGAGAAAGCGGCCGCTCTTGTCGGCGAGATAGATGAGGATCGCGCCCGATTCGAACAGCGCGAGCGGCTCGCCGCCCGGGCCGTTGGGATCGAGGATCGCGGGAATCTTGTTGTTGGGGTTCAGCGAGAGGAATTCCGGCGACATCTGGTCATTCGCGTCGAAGCGCACGAGATGCGGCTCATAAGGCAGGCCGCTTTCCTCCAGCATGATCGAGACCTTGACGCCATTGGGCGTGGGCAGCGAATAGAGCTGGATGCGATCGGGGTGAAGCGCTGGCCACTTGCGGGTGATGGGAAATGCGGAAAGGTCGTTCATGCGGCGTCCTTGAAGGCCTTCAACGGCGCGGCGCTTGCCGTGCAAGGCGCGCCGCGGCCTGATCGACAGGCGGGAGTGGAGTCAGGCCGCCAAGTTTAGTGGAAATGGCGCATGCCGTCTTTTCGCCGCAAGACGCGGCTTACACGCTGCCTTCGCGCTCGACCACGAGAATGCGCGCCTCGCCGCGCGGATGCGCGACGTGCTCGCAGCCCACGCCCGCGAAGAACACGTCGCCGGCTTCGAGCACCGCGACCCGCTCCGCGCCGTCTTCGCGGTAATGCATGTCGACCACGCCGTCGAGCACGGCAAACACTTCCTCGCCGTCGTTGACGTGCCATTGGTACGGCTGGTCGGTCCAGTGCAGGCGCACGGTGGTGCCGTTCATGTTGGCGATGTCGAGCGCGCCCCACGGGCGGGTGGCGGTGAAGGTTTTCGAGCGGATGACTTTCATGGTGGTACGGCCTTGGGTGTGATCGTGCGGCGCCGCGGAGCGGGGGTCAGGGATTGGCAGGCATGGATTGCGCAAGACTCATCAGATTGAGCGGCGCGACGCGAATGAGGCCGCCGCGCGGGCTGTCGATATCGGCGATGAGCGTGAGCGACAGCGTCACGGTGACGGGCAGGATGAGCAGCAGCACCCGCCGGCCGACCTGGCCGTGCGCGCCGTAGCCCTGCATCAGGTTGCTGAAGATGGCGATGCTGATCATCAGCACCCACGCGGCGACGGGAATGCGGTTGATCCACGCGGCCTGCGTGTAGCCCTGGGTGTTGATGACGTCGTTCATGCCGGAGACCACCAGCGCCATCACCGGATTCGGCTGCGACTTCGCGGGATCGCGCACGCTCGCCCAGAGTTGCGTCTGAAGCTCGCCGGTGTCGCGGTTGATCTGATCGAGTGCGCCGGGCTCGTGCACGACGTAGAAGTGGATGCGCGCCTGAAGATAGCGCGCAAGCAGCGCCTTGGTCTGGGCAGTCGCCTCGCCGCCAAGCAGCTCGGCGCGCAGATACTCCGTGCCGATCGCGTTGGCTTCCTCTTCCTCCAGGTTCTTGCGCTGGTCGTAGCGGCTCACGGCCATCGAGAGCGTGAAGCCGATCAGGAGCGCGAGCAGCGTGAGCGTCGCGCCCTGCACGATCTTGTAGTTCTCGCGCGCCTCCTCGGCGAGCGGGAAGTAGCGGTGCAGCACGTTTGCGCCGAGTGCGGCGGCAAGCGGCAGCACCAGGATCAGCACGATGAACAGCAGCGCGGGGCGCTGGAGGATGAGCGGCGTCATGGAGTCTCCGCGAAAAGCGTGAGAGGGACGAAGGCGCTGCAATGCAAATCGGCGTCGCCCGCGCGAGGCGGGGCGACGCCGATTCTACGACAGTTCCGCGCGGCGGCGCGGGCCGCTGCCGGTGCTTTAGCGCGCCGTGCGCTGCGGCCACATCGTGCGGCCCCAGAACGTCAGCGAGCGGTCCCACGCGAGCTGCGCCCAGACCGGATCGTACTGCGTGATGGGGATGCGGTTCGGGCCCACGGCGGTCTCGTTCGCAAACGCGTGGTGGGCGAGATAGCGATGGAACTCGACGTCGACGTTGGCGCCCTTGAGCTTCGTTTCGAGCTCCGCGACGGTTTCGATGCTGAACGCCTGGTCCTGGGTTGCAAAGTGGCCGAGGATAGGTGCCGTGATCTTGCTCGCGTCGATGTATTCGAGCGGCGGGAAGCCATACCACACCACGGCGCTCGCAAGGCCCGGCACCATGGTGGCCGCGAGCAGCGTGAGCGCGCCGCCCATGCAGTAGCCCGTCACGCTCACACGGTCCGTGAGCGTCTTCAGATAGTTGACCGCGCCATACACGTCCTGCGAGGCGGCATCCGCGAAGTCGAGGCCCGTCATCAGATGGTGGGCCTCTTCCTGTTCGACCGTGCTCTTGCCGCGATAGAGGTCGGGCACGAGCGCGAAGTAGCCAGCTTGCGCGAGCCGGTCGGCCACGCCGCGGATCTGGTCGTTCAAGCCCCACCATTCCTGGATCACGACGATGGCGGGCGCGCCTTCGGTCTTCTCCGGTTTGGCGAGATAACCCTGGAGCGACTGGCCGTCAGGGCGGGTGAAGGAAATCATGGATCCGGCGGACTGTTTCATTTGGGGCAACCCTCGGTGAGTCGGTTGAACGAAAGACGCAAGCATAGCGCTTGCGTACGGGATTTGCGTGTCTGCGCCTGACCTGCTCATTCGCCGATCAGATGCAGCACGATATCGCGCGTGTGCGCCGCGCGCCGATGCTCGAACACATAGATGCCCTGCCACGTGCCCAGCACGGGATTGCCGTGCTCGACCGGGATGCAGAGCTGCGTGTGCGTGAGCGCCGTGCGCAAATGCGCGGGCATGTCGTCGGGGCCTTCGGTGTCGTGCTCGTAGCGCTGGGGATCTTCGGGCGCGAGCTGCTCGAAGTAGCGTTCGATATCGCGGCGCACCGAAGGATCGGCGTTTTCCTGGATGACGAGCGACGCTGAAGTGTGGCGGCAAAAGAGGGTGAGCAAGCCGGTGGCGATGCGCTGTTCGCGCACGAACGCGCGCACCTCCTGGCTGATCTCGACGAGCCCGCGCGTGCGCGTGCTCACCGGCAGATGATGGATGGCCTGGCGCATGATCGGTATTCTCCTTGCTGGCGGCGGCGCATGGCTGCTGAGCCGCCGCCGCGGCGATTTCAGCCTTCAAGCATAGCGCAGGCGCGCCGGGCGCGCAGACCGCCCCCGCGGCCGGCACACGATGCTGGTACGATGTCGCCCTTGCCGGGTACTGCCCCGGCCGACCGCATACGAAGGAGAAAACCGCTTGAACCTCACCCGCTTCGCGAAAGCCCGCCACGCCACCAAGGCGTTCGATCCCGCCCGCAAGATTCCCGCGGCCGTCATCGACGAACTCAAGGAGCTGATCCGCTTCAGTCCCTCGTCGGTCAATTCGCAGCCGTGGCATTTCGTGGTGGCCGAAAGCGACGCGGCGCGTGCGCGTATCGCCAAGGGCATGGAAGGTTTCGCGTACAACGAGCCGAAGGTCACGCGCGCCTCGCACGTGGTAGTGCTGTGCGTGCGCACCGACATGGACGAAGCGCACCTCGCCGAAGTGCTCGCGCAGGAAGAAGCGGACGGCCGCTTCGCCAATGCCGAGGCGAAGGCGGGTCAGGAAAAGACGCGCGCGTTCTATGTGAACCTGCATCGCGAGCGCAACGACCTGCCGGCCTGGATGGAAAAGCAGGCGTATCTCGCGCTCGGCACGCTGCTGATCGGCGCGTCGACGCTCGAAATCGACGCCTGCCCGATGGAAGGCTTCGACGCGAAAGCGCTCGACGAGGAACTGGGCCTGCGCGAGCAGGGCCTCACCGCTTTGGTGGTGGTCGGCCTCGGCTACCGCAGCGCCGACGACTTCAACGCGAAGCTGCCGAAGTCGCGTTTGTCCGCAGATTCGGTATTCACCGATCTCGGTTGATTCGCGCAGGGTTTCGCCGCGCTCGCAGCAGGTGCGGCGATTGACGCGGCCCGAAGCCACGCGGGAGCCGCATCAGGAGCATGGGTCCATGCAGGGTATCAAACGCCGGATCGTGTACGTCACGCTGTTCGAAGGCATCGCGATCCTGATTACCAGCACGAGCTTCGCCTCGCTCTCGGGCAGCGGCATGGACCGCGCGGGCGCGGCGGCGGTGTTTTCATCGCTGATCGCGGTGGGCTGGAACTTCGTCTTCAACCTGCTGTTCGAGCGCTGGGAAGCGCGCCAGACGAAACGCGGCCGCAGTGTCGCGCGCCGTATTGCGCATGCGGTCGGCTTCGAGGGCGGCCTCGTGGTGTTCCTCGTGCCGATGATCGCGCTCACGCTGCACGTGACGTTGATCGAGGCGTTCGCGATGGATATCGGCCTCTCGATGTTCTTTCTCGTCTACAACTACGTCTATAACCTGATTTTCGATGCCGTGTTCGGCCTGCCGGCCTCCGCCATGCCGGTGACGACGGCTTCGGAACGCGAGCCGCGCGCGTAGCGCAGCGTCGCCCGGTCAGGGGCTCGCAGCGGCGCCCTGCGTCCTGCTCGCTTCCACGTTTGCCGGACCGCTTGCGCTCGCGCCCGCCGCCGCGGCGTCGGAAGCCGGCGCCACCGCACGCGCCGGATGCTGCGCATCGTGCAGCTGCCCGGACCAGCCGCCGCCCAGGTCGCCGATCAGCGAAGCCGTATCGAGCAGCCGCTGCTGATGCACGTTGAGTGCGCTCTGCTGATTGGTCACCTGTGTAGCCAGGGCCGTGGCCACTGTCGTGTAGTCCACGGTGCCCGCCTCGTATTCGTTTTGCGCGATCTGCGCGCCGCGGATGGCGTCGCGCACGGCGGTATCGAGCACGTCGGCCTGCTGCGCGAGGATGCGCAGCCCCGAGAGATCGTTCTCCACCCCCTGGAACGCCGTCAGCACCGTGCCGCGATAGTTCGCCACCGCCGCGTCGTAGCTCGCGCGCGCGGCCGCCACCTGGCCGCTGCGCTGGCCGCCGTCGAAGATCGTCTGGGTCGCGCTCGCGCCGAGCGACCACACATAGTTGCTCATGTGCAGCAGGCCCGAAAGCGGCGACTGCGTGAAGCCGTCGAGCGCAGTGAGCGAGATCGTCGGATAGTACGCAGCCACCGCCACGCCGATCGCCGCGTTGGCCGACGCCATCTGGCGTTCGGCGGTCGCAATGTCGGGCCGCCGCTGCAGCAGCGTGGAGGGCACGCCGGCGGGAATGGCGGGCAGCGCGGGAAGCTGAGTGCTGTGCGGGATATCGACCTCTTCGGGGTTGCGGCCCACGAGCACCGCGATGGCGTGCTCGTTTTGCGCGCGCGCCACGCCCAGGGCGATCAGGCTCGCACGCGCGGATTCGAGCTGCGTGCGCGCGGAGATCAGGTCGGACGGCGGCACGGTGCCCGCCTGGTCCTGGTTGGCCACCACGCGCAGGAAGTCCGAGTACGCCTGCACGGTATGCGTGAGCAGGTCGATATCGGCATCGGTGATGCGCAGATCGATCACGGCGTTCGCCAGTGCGATCTGTTCGGAGAGCGTAGCGTTGGCCAGCGTCGCTTCGCTCGCCTGCGCCGTGGCCGACTGTTCCTCGATCTGGCGGCGCACCTGGCCCCAGAGGTCGATGTCCCAGCTCGCGTTCGCTTCGAGCGTGCCGCCGTTGACGATACGCGCGCCGCTCGGCGTGGACGTGATGCTGCTCACGCTGCTGAGCGTGCCGGTGGAGGAGCGCTCGCGCGCGAGCGAGCCGGTAATGCCGATGGTCGGGAAGAGGCTCGCACGCGCGACACGCACTTCGGCGAGCGCTTGCTGGTAGTTCGCGTAGCTCTGCCGCACGGTCTGGTTCGAGACCTGGACGAGCGGTTCCAGTTCGTCGAGCAGCGGGTCCTGGAAGGCGGTCCACCATTCGCCCTTGGGGCCCTGGGCGGCTTCGGGCTCGGCCTGGGTCCAGCCGGGCAGTTCTTTCCACGTGGCGGGCACGGTGACCTGCGGGCGGTGGTAGTCCGGCCCGACCATGCAGCCTGCGAGCAGCAGCGCTACGGTGAGGGGCGCGAGCGCCTGCGCGCGCGTGGCAGCGCTTGCGGCGGCGGGGATCAGCATTCGCATGAGCGATGGATTAAGGCGGGTTTTCATCATGATGCGCTCTCATCGGCCTGACGATTCCACGGCAGGCGCGCGGCCCAGCGCGCGAGGCGTGCGCGCACGCGGTCGAGGAACAGGTAAATCACCGGCGTGGTGTACAGGGTAAAGACCTGGCTCAGGAGCAGGCCGCCCATCACCGTCACGCCGAGCGGCTGGCGCAGCGAAGCGCCCTGGCCAATGCCGATGGCGAGCGGCAGCGCGCCGAGCACGGCCGCGAAGGTCGTCATCATGATCGGTCGCAGGCGCACCACGGCGGCTTCGTGAATCGCGCGCCGCGCCTCCATGCCCTCGTTGCGCTGCAACTGGATGGCGACGTCGACCATCATGATGCCGTTTTTCTTCACGATACCGATGAGCAGGATGATGCCGATCATCGCGATCACCGAGAACGGCGTGCCGAAGATCAGCATGGCGAGAATCGCGCCGATGCCGGCCGAAGGCAGGGTGGAGAGGATCGTGAGCGGGTGGATGGTGTTTTCGTACAGCACGCCCAGCACGATATACACCACGGCGAGCGCGGCGAGAATGAGCAGCGGCACGACGCCCATGGACTGTGCGTAGGCCTGCGCCGCACCCGCGAACGCGCCGTGGATGGAGGCCGGCATGCCGATGTTGCGCTCGGCCTGCCCGATGATCGTGCCGGCCTCCGAAAGCGAGCCGCCCTTGGGCAGATTGAACGAAATCGTCCCCGCCACTTCGGTGCCCTGGTGATTGACCTGGGTGGCCGTATGGCGCGTCTTCCAGTCCATGAGCGCCATGAGCGGCACCATGGTTTCGGCGGCCGTGCTGTCCGCGCTGCCGCTGGAGCTGCCGCCCTTGCTGTTGGCGATCGCGTTGTTCTGCTGATTGGCCACCGCGTTGGCGTTGCGCTCGTTGGTGTTGCCGTTCGCCGTGGTGGCCGTGGTCACGGCCGTGAAGGGCGTGACGCCCGAGATGACGCTCGACGGCATCTGCGTTTGCGCGGCGCCGCTCGCGTTGCCCGCCGCCGTGCTCAGCCAGATGTCCTGGAACGACTGTGGAAACTGCCAGTACTGCGGCGCCACTTCCATCACGACGAAGTACTGGTTGATCGCGTTGTAGATGGTCGAAACGGTGCGCTGGCCGAAGGCGTCGTAGAGCACGTTGTCCACCTGGTTCGGGTCGAACCCGTAGCGCTTGGCGGTCGTGCGCTGCACCGTCATGTAGGCCTCCAGACCATTTTGCTGCAGGTCCGAGTTCACATCCGACATCTGGCTGCGGTGCTTGTTCAGCTCGTCCACGAGGCGCGGCACCCAGGTGAAGAGCGCGTCGGCGTCGTCGCTCGTGAGCGTGTACTGATACTCGGCCGCCGACTGCCGCCCGCCGATCTGCAGGTCTTGCTGGGCCTGCATGAAAAGCCGTGCGCCCGAAACGCCATTGAGCTTGGGACGCAGGCGGTTCACGACCTCGGTGGCCGTCAAGCGACGTTCGTTGAGCGGTTTCAGCTCGACGAACACGGTGGCCGAATTGAGCGCCCGCCCGCCCGTGAAGCCCGCCACCGATTGCACCGCCGGATCGGCCTTCACGATGGCCTGCAGCTGCGCGAGCTTTTTTTCCATCGCCGTAAACGAAATGCTCTGGTCCGCGATGATCTGCCCGATCAGGATGCCGGTGTCCTGCTCGGGGAAGAACGTGCCGGAAAGCAGCCGCGCGAGAAACACATTGCCGACCAGCAGCGCGAACAGGATGAAGATCGTGAGCCGCGCGTGATCGAGCGCGACGTCGAGCGTGCGCGAGTAGAACTGCTTGAAGCGCTCGAACTGCGCGTCGATCCACACGGCCGCGCGCGATGGCTTCTTGTGCAGCGCCTCGCGCTTGAGCACGTAGGCGCACATGGTGGGCGTGACCGTGAGCGAGATCACGAGCGAGATGAGGATCGCGATCGAAAGCGTCATCGCGAACTCATGAAAGAGCAGGCCCACGATGCCGGGCATGAGCAGAATGGGCAGGAACACGGCGATGAGCGAAAGGCTCATGGAAAGCACCGTGAAGCCCACTTCGCCCGCGCCTTTGAGCGCGGCTTCCTTCGGGTCCATGCCGGCCTCGATGTGGCGCACGATGTTCTCCAGCACGACCACGGCGTCGTCCACCACGAAGCCTGTGCCGATGGTGAGCGCCATGAGCGACAGATTGTCGATGCTGTAGCCGAGCAGGTACATGGGCCCGAACGTGCCCACGATGGAAAGCGGCAGCGCCACGGCGGGGATGAGCGTGGCTCGCGGCGAGAGCAGGAACACGAACACCACGCCGATTACGAGCAACACGGCGATGAAGAGCGTGCGTTCGGTGTCGGCCACGGAGGCGCGCACGGACTCGGAGCGGTCGATCGCCACATCCACCTTGATCGTGGCGGGCAGCGCGGCCTCGATGGAGGGCAGGCGATCGCGGATCTGCTGCACTGTCTTCACGACGTTGCTGCCCGGCATCGGGTAGACGATCACCAGCACGGCCGACTTGCCGTTGTAGAGGCCCGCGTTGCGGATGTTTTCGTTGGAGTCGATGACGGAAGCCACGTCGCGCAGGAACACGGGCGAGCCGTTGCGATAGGCGATCACCACGTCGCGAAACGGCGCGGCCTTGCTGATCTGGTCGTTCGACGTCACCGTGTAGCGCTGGTTGCCCTGGTCGATATGGCCTTTCGCGCTGTTCGCGTTGGCCGCGCCGATCGACGCGCGCACGTCTTCGAGGCCGATGCCGTAGCTGTTGAGCTTGCCCGGCTCCAGTTCCACGCGCACCGAGGGCAGCGCGCCGCCGCCCAGTGTGATCTGGCCCACGCCGTCCACCTGCGAGAGCTGCTGCTGGATGACCGAATCGGCGGAGTCGTACAGCTGAGCCTTCGTGAGCGTGTCCGAGGTGAGCGCGAGCACCATGATCGGCGCGCTCGCGGGGTTGTACTGGCGATACGTCGGGTTGCTGCGCAGCGTGGTGGGCAAGTCGGCGCGCGCGGCCTGGATGGCCGCTTCCACGTCGCGCGCCGCGCCGTTGATGTCGCGGTTCAGGCCGAACACCACCACGATGATCGCCGTGCCCGTGTTGCTGATCGACGTGAGCTGGCTGACATCCGCGATGGTGCCGAGCCGGCGCTCCAGCGGCTCGGCCACGGTGGACGCCATGATGTCCGGGCTCGCGCCTGCCATGTTGGCCTGCACCACGATCACCGGGTAGGCGATGTTGGGCAGCGGCGCGACCGGCAGCCGGAAAAAGGCGAGCATCCCCGAAATGAGGATGGCGATCGCGAGGAGAGATGTCGCGACCGGCCGGCGGATGAAGAGCGCCGAGAGGTTCACGGCGTGCCCTCGGGCGCGGGTGGCGCGCCGTTGCCGGGACCGCCGCCCGCGTCGCCGTCCGCGTGGCTTTCAGGCCTGCGCTTGCGGCCGAAGCGTTCGGCCAGCCGGTCGAAGAGCAGATAGATCACGGGTGTCGTGAACAGCGTGAGCATCTGCGAAAGCGTGAGTCCGCCGATGATCGCAAGACCCAGCGGACGGCGCAGCTCCGAGCCCGTGCCGCTGCCGAGCAGCATGGGCAGCGCGCCGAGCATGGCCGCGAGCGTGGTCATGAGAATCGGCCGGAAACGCAGCAGCGACGCTTCGAAAATCGCCTCGCGCGGCGGCTTGCCGTGCACGCGCTCGGCTTCGAGCGCGAAGTCCACCATCATGATGGCGTTCTTCTTGACGATGCCGATCAGCAGCACGATGCCGATAATGCCGATCACGTCGAGGTCCTTGCCTGCGATCATCAGCGCGAGCAGCGCGCCAATGCCGGCCGAAGGCAGCGTAGAAAGAATCGTGACCGGGTGCACATAGCTCTCGTACAGCACGCCCAGCACGATATACACGGCCACGAGCGCCGCGATCAGCAGATACACCTCGCTGGCAAGCGAATCCTCGAACGCCTGCGCCGCGCCCTGGAACGACGAGGTGATCGAAGGCGGCAGGTTCACGGCGGCCTCGGCTTTGCGCACGTCGCGCACGGCGGCGGAGAGCGACGCGCCATCGGCGAGATTGAACGAGATCGTGACCGAAGGGAACTGCGCGAGGTGGCTGATCATGAGCGGCGAGCGCGTGATGCTGATCTTCGCAATGCCCTTGAGTGGCACCTGGCCTTCGCTGCTCGTCTGGCTCGGCAGATAGAGGTCGCCGAGCGATTCGACCGTGGGCAGCGCCTCGGGCTTCGCCACGAGAATCACGCGGTACTGGTCCGACTGCTGGAAGATGGTCGAAACGATGCGCTGGCCCAGCGCATCGTAGAGCGCGTTGTCGATGGTCGCCGCCGTGATGCCGTAGCGCGCCGCGAGCTGGCGGTTCACTTCGACGTTCACGGAAAGGCCATCCGTGTTGAGGTCGCTCGTGACGTCGCGGATCGACGGGATCTGCTTCATGCGTGCGATGAGCGCGGGCACGTACTGCTCGAACGCGTCCTGGCTCGGCCCGCGCAGCACGAAGTTGTACTGGTTGCGCGAGACCGTGGTGTCGAGCGTGAGGTCCTGCTCGGGCTGGATGTAAAGGCGCACGCCCGCGACCTTCGCGACCGACTGCTGAATGCGCCGCCCGATTTCGTCGGCGGTTTCGGAGCGGTCGTCGTGCGGTTTCAGGTTGATGAGGAAGCGCCCGTTGTTGAGCGTGTTGTTGATGCCGTCGATGCCCACGTACGAGGTGAGCGAAACGACATCGGGGTCCTTGAGGATTTCCTCGGCCAGGGCGGACTGGCGCCGCACCATCGCCTGGTAGGAGATGGAGTTGTCGGCCACGCTGATGCCTTGCAGCACGCCCACGTCCTGCACCGGGAACAGGCCCTTCGGAATCACGACGTACAGCAGCCCGGTGAGCACCACCGTCACCACGAACACGACGAGCGTGAGCGTCTGATGGTCGAGCACCCAGCGCAGGCCGCGCTCGTAGGCGTTGAGCGTCTTGTTGAAAAGCCCTTCGCTGATGCGCTCGAAGCGGCTCGGGTGGCGCTCGGCCTGGGCGCGCAGTATGCGCGCGCACATCATCGGCACGACGGTGAGCGAGACGACGGCCGACAGCACGATGGTCACCGCGAGCGTGACGGCGAATTCGCTGAAGAGGCGTCCGATCACGCCGCCCATGAAGAGTAGTGGAATCAGCACGGCGATGAGCGAGATCGTCAGCGAAAGAATCGTGAAACCGATCTGGCCAGCGCCTTTTAACGCCGCCTGCAAGGGTTTGTCGCCTTCCTCGAGGTAGCGCACGATGTTTTCGATCATCACGATCGAGTCGTCCACCACGAAGCCCGTGGCGATGATGAGCGCCATGAGCGAGAGGTTGTCGATCGAATAGCCCAGCTCGTACATGATCGCGAGCGTGCCGATCAGCGAGACCGGCACTGAGATGCTCGGAATGATGGTGGCGGGCAGATTGCGCAGGAACACGAAGATCACGGCCACCACGAGCGCCACGGCGAGCACGAGTTCGAAGGCCGCGTCGCTCACCGAAGCGCGGATTACGCCCACGCTGTTCGACACCACCGTGACCTGCATGCCCGCGGGCAGCGCCGCTTCGAGCTGCGGCAACTGCTGCATGATCTGGTTGACGGTGGCGATCACGTTCGCGCCCGGCTGGCGCTGCACGTTCAGCACGATGGCGGGCGTCTTGTTGTACCAGGCGCCGCGCTCCACGTCCTGCGCGGCCGTTGAGACGCGCGCCACGTCGCGCATGAAGACGGGCGAGCCGTTCTCATAGGCGATGACGGTGTCTTCGTAGTCCTTCGGGTCCGAGATCTGGTCGTTCGAATTGATCGTGTAGTTCAGTTCGGGGCCGTCGAAATTGCCTTTCGGGTTGCTCACGTTGACGTTGGCGAGCAGGGTGCGCAGGTCGTCGAGATTCAGGCCGTAGGCGGCGAGCTTCTGCGGGTCGGCTTCGACGCGCACGGCGGGCACGTTGCCGCCCGCCGTGGTGACGAGGCCCACGCCCGGCACTTCGGAAATCTTCGTGGCGAGACGGTTGTTGGCCGCGTCCTGCAACTGCGTGAGCGACATCGACTTCGACGTGATCGCGAGCGTGAGGATCGGCTGGTCGGCCGGGTTCACCTTGGCGTAGGTCGGCGGCGCGGGCAGGCCGCTCGGCAGGAAGCTGTTGGCCGCGTTGATGGCCTGCTGGACGTTCTGCTCGGCCACGTCCAGGCTCAGCGAGAGGTCGAACTGCAGCGTGATGATCGAGGCACCCTCGGAGCTGTACGAGATCATCTGCTGCAGGCCCGGGATTTCGCCGAGTTGCACTTCGAGCGGCGCCGTGATCGTGGTCGCCATCACGTTCGGGCTCGCGCCCGGGTAGAAGGTCTGCACCTGGATGGTGGGATAGTCCACCGCGGGCAGCGAGGAAACCGGCAGGAACTTCATCGCGACGAGGCCGATCAGCACCATCGCGATCATCAGGAGCGAAGTCGCGACCGGCCGCAGGATGAAGAGACGCGAAATATTCATCGGCGCTGGGTCCGGGGCTCAACCCGCTTGCGAGGCCGCGGCGCTCGCGTCGGAGGCGTTCGGCGCCGTGGCGCCGGGTTCGCTGGCCGCGCCCGGGGCGCTGCCATGGTGCGGCGCACTCGCCGCGCCTGCGTGCGTGGCGGGCCTCGGCCCCGCAGGCTGGATCTTCGTGCCGTCGTTGAGGCGGTCGAGGCCGTCGGTCACGACATGCTGACCCTGTTGCAGGCCCGCGGAGATCACCGTGTAGCGGCCGTCGCTCGGGCCGAGCGTGACCTTGTGGACCGACACGGTGTTGTCGGCGTTCACGAGGTACACGTAGTCGCCGGGCGCGCCAGTCTGCACGGCGGGCGTCGGTACGAGTACGGCGTTCTGCAGCGTGTCGACGAGCAGCCTCACGTTGACGAACTCGTTGGGAAAGAGCGCCTCGTTGTCGTTGGGCACGCTCGCGCGTAGCGTGACCGTGCCGGTGGCCGTGGCCATCTGGTTGCTGAGCGCGAAGAGCGTGCCGGTGGCGATCTGGCGGGTGTTGTCGCTGCTGAAGACGGTGATCGGCAATTTCGCGCCGGCGTTGACGCGCTCGAGCACGCTGCCTAGCGAGGTTTGCGGGATGGCGAACTGCACGGTGGTGGGCTTGATCGTCGTGATGACGGCAATGCCCGTGGAGCTGGACGACGTCACGTAGTTGCCCGGATCGACGAGCCGCAGGCCCACGCGTCCCGACACCGGCGCCGTGATGCGGCAATAGATCAGGTCGAGCTCGAAGAGCCTGACGTTCGCCTTGTCGGCCTGCACCGCGGCTTCGTACTGCTTGACGAGGAACTGCTGGTCGCTGTAGGTCTGCGCGGCGATCGACTGCTTTGCGTTCAACTGCGTATACCGCGCGAGGTCGGCGCGCGCCTGTGCCAGCAAGGCCTGGTCCTTGGCGAGCTGCGCGAGCGCCTGCTCCTTGCTGATCTCGTACTGGCGCGGGTCGATCTGGGCGAGGAACTGCCCCTTCACGACGTCCTGGCCTTCCTTGTAGCCCACCTCGGTGAGGTAGCCGCTGATTTGCGGCAGAACCGTGACAGTCGCGACAGGCGTGACGGTGCCGAGCGCGTTGAGCGTCACGGGCATGGGCCCGAGCGTGGCGGCGGCCACGGTCACGACCTGCGGCGCCGCGCCATGCTCCGTCTTCTTGTTGCGCATGATGTGCACGATCACGAGCACAATCAGCACGATCACGAGAATGGCGAGAATGATCGGGCCGAGCCGGCGGCGCTTCGGTGCCCGCGGGGGCGGAGCGGGTGGCGGTGGCGGGGGCGGCGGGGGTGGCTGGGGCGCGGGTTGCGTCTGCGGGACGTCGCTCATGCCTGCCTCCAGGAGATCGGAACACCGCGCGAGGCGGTGCGGAGAAACCATGTCGGCGCACTCAACGGCTTGGGCGCCGCGAATTGCTGCCGGAGACTGTCGAGTTGCTGCATACGCATTCTCATGATTGTTATGCCGTCGAAGCCGTGCCCCGCCATGCAGCGAAGGCTAAGACTCGCAGTCTAACCAACTCGTGCGCCAATTTCGAAACGTTAGTTATTTGTAAGATTTTCGGGCGTTTACAGCGCGCGGACCGGTTGAGGGTTGAGCATGGGCCGCGCTGTGCAATGCATCGCAGAAATGCTTGTTTGCGTGCACGCCACCGACTGTCTAGATTGGAAGGGGTCAACGCCTCGCAAGGAGTCCGCAATGTCGAAGCTGTCGATACTGTCCGTGCCGGCGTGGTTCACGCGGCGCGGCCGGGCGAATCGGGCGCCGCCCACGCCGCAAGCCGATGAGCCCGAACTGCGCGACGCGTCGCGCGAAACCGAGCATCTCGAGCGAATCGCTACTTATGCACGGGCCGGTTACTTCAATATGGGCTATACGCCCGACATGTTTCCGCTAGTGGGCGATCTGCCGCCGCATTGAGCCGCGCCACGCGTCTGCGCGCGTATTACTGCGCAGCGCTTTCCTCTGCGAAACCCGCCGTGTCGCCAAGGGTGCCGGCGGGCCGGAACTCGCTGGGCGGCACGCCCAGTTCGCGGCGGAACATGTCGCTGAAGCTGCTGGGTAGATAGCCCAGCATCCGCGCCACGGCACTCACGGGCTCGCCTTGCGCCAGGCGCGATACCGCGACTGCGAGCTGCACCTGGCGGCGCCACTCCGCAAACCCCATGCCAAGCTCGCGCGTGAAGAGCCGCGAGAGCGTGCGTACGCTCGCGCCCACCCATGCCGAGTGTTGTTCGAAGCCGATATCGGCCGATGGGTTGTCGATCACCGCGCGGCACAGCGTGGCGAGGCGGCGGTCGGACGCGTCGGGCAGCGGAATGCGCAGCGTGGAGCGCGGTGCGTGGGCAAGTTCGATCGACGCGAGGCGATAGGCCGCGTCGAGCCAGGTGTCGTCTTCGCGCGCGCGTTCCGCGAGGCTCGTGATGAGTTCGCGCAGCAGGCAGTTGACCTCGAACACTTCGCACCGCTCGCTCAGGTGCCGGCTGTCGCGCTCGTGGAGATACAGATTGCGCATCTCGACGGCGCTCAGCATGTGGATGGCGTGCTGCGTGCCGGGAGGCAGCCACACGGCGCGCTGCGGCGGCACGACGAGCGCCTCGCGCTCTACCTCGACCCACATCACGCCGGAGACGGCGTAGAGCACCTGCGCCCAGGTATGCGAGTGCGGCTCGATCTGGAGGCCGCGCGGGTAGTGGCGTGCTAGCGAACGGCCGCGCCCGGGCTCGTTGTCGAGTTCGGGCGGCGCGGCTTGGGGCATTGGGGGCCTCCGGGTGACAGGTGGGGCGTGGCGTGCGTGCCTCGTATGGCGATCGCCACGCTAGCATGGTTGGGCGCGGGCCGGAAGCACGGCGGTGGCATTGCCGCCCTGCGATGCGCATCGGTAATATGTGACGATTGACCGACCGCGCCCTGCATTATCCGCCCATGAACGCAACCGATCCTGCAGTACAAGACGAAGCCCCGCTCGGGCTCTACACACGCGGCGCCGGCCGAGCGCGCGAATGGTGGCGCGTCACGCCTTCGGAACGCGCACGCATGTACCGCATCGAGCACGGCCAGGGCGAGGACGGTGAAGTCGACATCGACATCGACACCGAAATCGATCTCGACAATCTCGAAGCGAAGCTGCTCAAGTGGCGTCGCGAGGGCTTCGTTTCCGAAGCTCAGCGCGCCGATGAAGCGCGAGCCACACAAGCGGGCAGCACATTTGCCGCCGCCTTGCAGCGGGCCGTCGAAGTGGCGCGCGACGCCAAAGCGACTCAAGCCAGCCCGCAAATCCACACGCCCACCGTACGCATCGGCAGTGTCGACCTGCCGCGCGGGGAACCGAACGCGCTACTGCCGCGCGTGAACGCAGCCTACCTATTCACCGAACGCGGCGACGACATCGTTCAGGACATCGTAGAAAATCGCCGCGTCATGTTGATCGGTCATACGGGTTCGGGCAAGACGAGCTTCATCGAGCAGGTGGCGGCGCGCGCGGACTATGGCGTGCTGCGCGCGAACATGAACGGCCAGACCACCATTGGCGACTTCGTCGGCTTCTGGACCGTGAAGGGCGGCGAGACGATCTGGGTGGACGGCGTGCTGCCCGTGGCGATGCGCGAGGGCTACTGGCTCATCATCGACGAACTCGACTTTGCCGAGCCTTCGATTCTGGCGGTGCTCACCGCCGTGCTGGAACCGAACGGCCGCCTGCTGCTCAAGGAGCGCGGCAACGAAATCGTCGAGCCGCATCCGTCGTTCCGTCTCTTCGCCACCGCGAACGCCGCGGGCGCGATGAGCGCGTACCGACATCTGTACCAGGGCGCGAATCTGCTCAACGAGGCGTTTCTCGACCGCTGGCGCGTCTACCTGTTCGACTATCTTTCACTTGAAGAGGAAACCGAAGTGTTGCTGCGCACGCTGCCTGCGCTCACGCGGCCGCTCGCGCACACACTCGCCGCCATCGCCGCCGACTGCCGCGCCGCGTTCGCCCGCGAGGATCTCGCGAGCGCGTTCTCCACGCGTCGCCTGATCGACTGGGCCGAACTCATGCTGCGCACCGGCGATGTCGAGCGCGCGGCGGGGCCGGCAATCTACGCGAAGGTGAGCGCGGACGATGCGGCGCTCATCCGCAGCGTCATCCGGCATCACGTGATCTTCGACGCGTGAGTGCGGAGGCGCCCGTGGCCAGCTTGCAGGACGCAACACATAGTTTGACGGCGAGCGCCGATCCCGCGGGCGCGCTCGGCCGTCTCGCGCGGGTGCTGACCGGCGACTCGCGCGTGAGCGTGACGTTCGGTGCGGGCGAGCCGCGCATTGAAGGCGAACGTTTCGTGCTGCCCGCGCGTCTCGCGACTGATGGCGTGGATGAAGCCGCACTGCTCGGCGCGCTCGATTTGCTGGCGGCGCGCCGTCGCTACAGCGAAGCGGCGCGTCTGGATACGCCGCAAGCCGGCGTGACGGGGCGCATTGCGCAGGCGATCGAGGACCGTCGCGTGCTCGCACAACTCGCGCTGGCGTTTCCTGGTGCGCCACGCTACGCGCAAAGCTGGCGTATGCAGCGCGGCGAGGCGGTTGCGCGGCGCTGGTCGAAACTGGCGTGGCGCGAGCGCCTTGCGTGGGCGATCGAGCGTACGCTGTGGGACGAAGCGCCCGGTGTGCTCGAGCGCGACGCCGCGCCGCTGGCCGCCGCGCTGCGCGCGATCGACGCTCCGCTCGGCGCGGCCCGCGCGAGCCAGTCGACGCGCGCCAGCCTGAGTGCTGCCGCGGCGATCGTGGCGGGCGTGCGCTCGCTCGCGTCGCGCGGCGCGAACAACATGATGCAGACGGCGGCCCCGTCCGAAGGGCTCGACGACGAATCGGCGCGGCTCGCTCAGGCAATGGATGAATTCGGCGAGGCGGACGAGGTCGAACCGCCGGGCGGCGCCGCCCAGCCCGACAACGCCCGCGAAGGCGACGACGGCGCTTCGGCACGTGCGAGCGCCGAGTCCGATTCCGCCTCCGGCTCAACGCTTTCCGAAGCGGACGCGCCGCACGCCGCCGCCACGAATCGCAGCGCTGCGCCAACGCGCGCAGCTTGCGCCACGCGGCGATCCCGCCGCGGCCCGTGAGATCGCTGACGACGTCGTAGGCCGTGGTCAGCGGGATCGACAATCGTGGC
>NZ_JBFRCN010000089.1:0-20729 GCF_040965835.1 Paraburkholderia sp. BR10872 | reverse complement strand
TCTGGTCGTACGCCTTCGCTTCGCCGCCGAACTTGGCGGTCAGAACCGTCGTGATCGCTGCCGTCAGCGTGGTCTTGCCGTGGTCAACGTGACCGATCGTGCCCACGTTCACGTGCGGCTTGGTCCGTTCGAATTTACCTTTTGCCATGTTTCTCTTCTTTCAAAAAAGTGGTGAATCGGTGACTGAGCGATGCGAACCAGACCCATGCCTGGTTCGCCGCATGGTCAACTGAATGCCGATGCTTACTTCGCCTTCGCGCTGATGATCGCGTCGGCCACGTTACGCGGTGCTTCTGCGTAGTGCTTGAATTCCATCGTGTACGTTGCGCGGCCTTGCGACAGCGAGCGCAGCGACGTCGAATAGCCGAACATTTCCGACAGCGGCACTTCGGCGCGAACGATCTTGCCGCCGCCAACCATGTCTTCCATGCCCTGGACGATACCGCGACGGCTCGACAGGTCGCCCATCACGTTGCCCATGTAGTCTTCCGGCGTTTCGACTTCCACAGCCATCATCGGTTCGAGGATGACCGGGCTTGCCTTGCGCATTGCTTCCTTGAAGGCCATCGAGCCGGCCATGCGGAACGCGTTTTCGTTCGAGTCAACGTCGTGGTACGAACCGAACGTCAGGTGAACCTTCACGTCGACGACCGGGAAGCCCGCCAGCACGCCAGCCTTCAGCGTTTCCTGGATACCCTTGTCCACCGCCGGGATGAATTCGCGCGGAATCACACCGCCCTTGATCTCGTCCAGGAACTCGTAGCCCTTGCCCTGCTCGTTCGGCTCAAGCGTGATGACAGCGTGACCGAACTGGCCGCGACCGCCCGACTGCTTGACGAACTTGCCTTCGACGTCCTTCGCCGTAGCGCGGATCGTTTCGCGGTATGCAACCTGCGGCTTGCCGACGGTCGCTTCCACGTTGAATTCGCGCTTCATGCGATCGACCAGAATTTCGAGGTGGAGCTCGCCCATACCCGAAATGATGGTCTGGCCCGATTCCTCGTCCGTCTGGACGCGGAACGACGGGTCTTCCTGCGCCAGGCGGTTCAGGGCGAGGCCCATCTTTTCCTGGTCAGCCTTGGTCTTCGGCTCGACGGCCTGCGAAATCACCGGCTCCGGGAACACCATGCGCTCCAGGATGATCGGGTTCGCCGGGTCGCACAGCGTGTCGCCCGTGGTTGCTTCCTTCAGGCCAACGGCTGCAGCGATGTCGCCTGCACGAACTTCCTTGATTTCTTCGCGGTTGTTCGCGTGCATCTGCAGAATACGGCCGAGGCGTTCCTTCTTGCCCTTGGTCGAGTTCAGCACGGTGTCACCCGAGTTGACGACGCCCGAGTACGCGCGGAAGAAGATCAGCTGGCCGACGAACGGGTCGGTCATGATCTTGAACGCGAGTGCCGAGAACTTCTCGTCGTCGGATGCGCGGCGCTCTGCCTTCTCGCCGTTTTCGAGCTCGCCCGTGACCGGGGGAATGTCCACCGGCGACGGCAGGAAGTCGATCACGGCGTCGAGCATACGCTGCACGCCCTTGTTCTTGAACGCGGTGCCGCACAGCATCGGCTGGATTTCGCAAGCGATGGTCCGGTCGCGGATCGCCTTGACGATTTCCGCTTCGGTCAGCTCTTCGCCGCCGAGGTACTTTTCCATCAGCTCTTCGCTGGCTTCAGCAGCCGACTCGATCATCTTTTCGCGCCACTCGTTGCACGTGTCAACGAGTTCGGCCGGGATGTCGACGTAGTCGAACTTCGTGCCTTGCGAGGCCTCGTCCCAAATGATCGCCTTCATCTTCAGGAGGTCGACGACGCCCTTGAAGTTTTCTTCAGCGCCGATCGGCACCACGACCGGAACCGGGTTTGCCTTCAGGCGGTTCTTCAGCTGGTCGTAGACCTTGAAGAAGTTCGCGCCGGTACGGTCCATCTTGTTGACGAACGCGAGACGCGGAACCTTGTACTTGTTCGCCTGACGCCACACCGTTTCCGACTGCGGCTGCACGCCGCCCACTGCGCAGTAGACCATGCACGCGCCGTCGAGCACGCGCATCGAGCGCTCGACTTCAATCGTGAAGTCGACGTGGCCCGGGGTGTCGATGATGTTGATGCGGTGCTCGGGGTAGTTGCCGCCCATGCCCTTCCAGAACGCGGTCGTAGCAGCGGACGTGATCGTGATGCCACGCTCCTGTTCCTGCTCCATCCAGTCCATGGTCGCGGCGCCGTCGTGAACTTCACCAATCTTGTGGTTCACGCCGGTGTAAAACAGAATGCGCTCGGTCGTCGTCGTCTTGCCGGCGTCGATGTGAGCGCTAATACCGATGTTACGGTAGCGCTCGATAGGAGTCTTGCGAGCCACTTTGATCCTCTATCAGGAGGTGCGCGCCGGATCGATCCCGACCGGGTTGATCCCAACGCGCCTGAACACAAACGGGCGAGGCGCTCGATAAGCGCACCCGCCCGGAATTTTTTCCGTTTTTTGAGCAAACCCCGGTAGGGGCTTTCTCTTAGAAGCGGAAGTGCGAGAACGCCTTGTTCGCTTCTGCCATCCGGTGAACTTCGTCGCGCTTTTTCATCGCGCCGCCACGGCCTTCGGCCGCTTCGGAGAGTTCACCTGCCAGACGCAGGGCCATCGACTTCTCGCTGCGCTTCTTCGCGGCTTCACGCAGCCAACGCATCGCCAATGCCATACGACGCGAGGGGCGCACTTCGACCGGAACCTGATAGTTCGCACCACCAACGCGGCGGCTCTTCACTTCCACCACCGGCTTCACGTTGTTGAGCGCGACAGTGAACACTTCCAGCGGGTCCTTGCCACCCTTGGTCTGGATCTGTTCGAAAGCGCCGTACACGATACGCTCGGCAACCGACTTCTTGCCGGAGAGCATCAGCACGTTCATGAACTTGGCTACATCAACGTTGCCGAACTTCGGATCCGGCAACACTTCCCGCTTGGGGACTTCGCGACGACGCGGCATGTTTCTTCCTTTAACTTTTCAGTTGAAGCGCGGGTTCATACCTTGCGCTCCGCGGCCACCAACTAACCCGATTCATCCATTACGACTTACCAGCCTGGTCGGGTGACCACTTACTCGACAGCACCGGCCAATCCGGCACCTGTCGCTTTTATCGCCGGCACTCTTGCGAGCACGACGACACCTGACTCTTACTTCGCAGCCTTCGCGCGCTTTGCGCCGTACTTCGAACGAGCCTGCTTACGATCCTTGACGCCCTGGGTATCCAGCGAGCCACGAACCATGTGGTAACGCACACCCGGCAAGTCCTTCACACGGCCGCCGCGGATCAGCACGACCGAGTGTTCCTGCAGGTTGTGGCCTTCACCACCGATGTACGAAATGACTTCGAAGCCGTTCGTCAGGCGCACCTTGGCGACCTTACGGAGTGCCGAGTTCGGCTTCTTCGGCGTCGTCGTGTACACACGGGTGCACACGCCGCGACGCTGCGGGCAGTCCTGCAGGGCCGGCGACTTGCTCTTCGTAGCTTCCGAAGCGCGGCCTTTGCGAACCAGTTGATTGATGGTTGGCATTGTTTATTCCTGAAATTGAACAAAATCGACGCATTTATTTCCGGGCAAAGCGGAAAACCATACGTATCGAACTCCGGACTGGGTATTTGACGTTAGTTTTCGTCAAATCAATCGACGAGCACAGACATCCCAAAGACCGGAACCCAGCATGATATTCCGAAAAGACCAAGCGAGTCAATGGCTTGCGACATTTCGGACGACGGAGGAAGTGACAGCGCCGTGACAATCCGGCGGCGTCCGGAATACCCGGTGCGGGAACAGCGCGCCTTATTCGTCGCCGACGACCTCGACGAGTTCCTCGCCGAAGCGCTCGAGCTTGCGCGCGCCGATGCCGGGGATGTCACGCAATTCGTCCACCGACTCCGGGCCGTTGCGCGCGATTTCCGCCAGCGTAGCGTCGTGGAAGATGACGTAGGCCGGCACGCCCTCGCTCTTCGCGGTTTCGGTGCGCCACAGGCGCAGGCGCTCCCAGCGCGAGCGCTGACGCGGGCTCATGCCAAGGGTCGGATCGGCTCGCTCGCTGGTGCGGCTTGACGAAGTCCGCGTACGCGTGGGTTTCACGTAACGACGCATCGTGACATTCTGCTCGCCCTTGAGCACCGCCTTGCTCGCCTCGGTGAGCACGAGCGAGCCGTAGCCGTCGTGGTCGACGGTGAGATAGCCGAATGCCACCAGTTGCCGGAAGATCGCGCGCCATTCCGGCTCGGAAAGCGCGGAGCCGATGCCGAAGGTAGAGATTTTCTCGTGCCCGCGCTGCAGGATCTTCTCGTTGCGGTTGCCGCGCAGGATGTCGATCAGGTGGCCGGCGCCGAAATTGAAGCCGCTCGCGCGCTGCGCGCGGAACACACACGAAAGCGCCATTTGCGCCTCACGCGTGGCGTCCCACGTGGCGGGCGGCTCGAGACAGGTATCGCAGTTGCCGCACGGCTTGCTCTCTTCGCCAAAGTACGCGAGCAGGCGCACGCGCCGGCATGTGGCCGCTTCGCACAGGCCGAGCAGTGCGTCGAGCTTGCCCGTCTGCACGCGCTTGTGCTGCTCGTCGGCTTCGGACTCGTCGATCATCTTGCGCTGCTGCACCACGTCGCCCAGACCGTAGGCCATCCATGCGTTGGCCGCCAGCCCGTCGCGCCCCGCGCGGCCGGTTTCCTGGTAGTAGCCTTCCACGCTCTTGGGCAAATCCAGATGCGCGACGAAACGCACGTCCGGCTTGTCGATGCCCATGCCGAATGCGATGGTGGCGCACATCACCACGCCTTCTTCGCGCTGGAACAGCTCCTGGTGCTTCTGGCGTACCTCGAATTCCATGCCGGCGTGGTACGGCAGCGCGCGCAAGCCCTGCCCCTTCAGCCACTCGGCCGTTTCCTCGACCTTGCGGCGCGAGAGGCAATACACGACGCCGGCATCCGTGGTGCCGTCGGCGCGCGTATGCTCCGCGCGGATGAAGTCGAGCAGCTGCGAGCGCGCGTTGTCCTTCTCGACGATGCGGTAGCGGATATTCGGCCGGTCGAAGCTCGAAACGAACACACGGGCGTCGTCGAGCGCGAGACGGTGCGCGATCTCGTCGCGCGTGATGGCGTCCGCGGTTGCCGTGAGCGCGATGCGCGGCACGTTCGGAAAGCGCTCGTGCAGCACCGAGAGCTGGATGTATTCGGGCCGGAAGTCGTGGCCCCATTGCGAGACGCAGTGCGCTTCGTCGATGGCAAAGAGGCCGATGCGCGTGCGCTCGAGCAGGTCGAGGAAGCGCGACGTCATGAGGCGCTCGGGCGCGACGTAAAGCAGGTCGAGATCGCCCTCGCGCAGCGCCCGCTCGGTCGCCGCCGCTTCGGCGCCGCTCAGCGTCGAGTTGAGATACGCGGCGCGCACGCCCACTTCCGTGAGTGCGGCCACCTGGTCCTGCATGAGTGCGATGAGCGGCGACACGACGATGCCGGCACCGAGCCCGGCTTCGTGCCGCACGAGTGCGGGAATCTGATAGCAGAGCGATTTGCCGCCGCCGGTCGGCATGAGCACCAGCGAATCGCCGCCCCCTGCGACGTGCTCGACGATTTCGGCTTGCTGCCCTCTAAACGCGGGATAGCCGAAGACTTCGTTGAGGATTTCGAGGGAACGGGACATGAAGGCGGTGAGCGTGCGGAGCAAAGGCGGTGGGCCGGATTTTACCAACCCGGACGCGCCTTGACCGCCGCTACCGTGAAGATTGGCCATTCGGCCAGGAGAAACCGCGGAAATCGCGCGCAGATTGCGAACGCGAACAACCAGGATGAAGCGGGCTCGTCAGGCAGCGAGGCGCCGGCGCGCGATCCGAAACGCACCGACGATTGTCACGACGGCCACGACCGCGGCGGCGATCGTGAATGCGCTCGCCCCGAAGAGCACGACGTTGGCGCCGACGAACATGAGTGAGCCGATCGTGAGCAGCGCGGCGCCGCCCTTGACCCTGCCCGCCAGCAGCATGATGAAACCGATGATCAGGAAGGCCCACATCACGAGGAAGGTCGCGAAGAAGTTCGCCGCGGACTGATTGCTGACGTGATGCAGCAGCTGCGAAAAACTGGCGACACACGCCACCAGATTCAGGATGAGACCGACCCCGACCACCCACATGATTACCGCCTCCAGATTCAGATAAATGCCGCCAGCGTCGTAAGAAAAGACCCATACAGGCAGACTTGGCGCGCTACGTTAGCACGCCTCACCGATGTGCGCAGCGAGCAGGTCTGCACTGCGGCACGAGGCCGCAGGCGTATGCGAGAAACGCGCGCGCCAATAAAAAAGCCGCCCGGTGAAAACCAGGCGGCTTTTGCGAGGGCATGGGAGCCCGCAGCGAAAGGCGGCTTGCGCCGCCCCGCGCTTACTCGTCCGTCGTATGCGGCTGTTGCGGCTGCGGCTCGGCGGCCGGGGTTTCCGGCGTACCGAACTCGAACGCTTCTTCCGCTGCGATCTGGTCGAAACGCTCGCGATCCGACGATTCCTTCGCACGGCGCGCCTTGTGGAAGGCGAGACCCGTACCAGCCGGAATCAGACGACCGACGATCACGTTTTCCTTCAGGCCACGCAGATCGTCGCGCTTGCCCATGATCGCCGCTTCGGTCAGCACGCGGGTCGTTTCCTGGAACGATGCCGCCGAGATGAACGAATCGGTCGAGAGCGATGCCTTCGTAATACCGAGCAGCACGTTCTCGTACGTTGCCGGGCGCTTGTCCTCGGCGTTCATCTTGTCGTTTTCGTCCAGCATGTCCGAACGCTCGACCTGCTCGCCCGGGATGAAGCGCGTATCACCGTTGTCGGTGATCTGCACACGACGCAGCATCTGACGCACGATCACTTCGATGTGCTTGTCGTTGATCTTCACGCCCTGCAGACGGTACACGTCCTGCACTTCGTCCACGATGTAACGCGACAGCGCTTCGATACCCTGCAGACGCAGGATGTCGTGCGGATCGGCCGGGCCGTCCACGATCATTTCGCCCTTGTTGACGACCTGACCGTCGTGGACCAGCACCTGCTTTTCCTTCGCGATCAGGAACTCGTGCTGATTGCCTTCGAGGTCCGTGATAACGAGACGCTGCTTGCCCTTCGTGTCCTTACCGAACGACGTCGTACCCGTGACTTCCGCCAGGATACCTGCGTCCTTCGGCGAACGTGCTTCGAACAGTTCCGCCACACGCGGCAGACCACCGGTAATGTCACGCGTCTTCTGGGCTTCGGTCGGGATACGTGCGAGCACTTCACCGACCTGCACCTGCTGACCGTCCTTCACGGTGATCAGTGCGCCGACCTGGAAGCCGATCTGCACCGAATGCTCCGTGCCCGGGATCTTCACTTCGTCGCCGTTCGCGTCGAGCAGCTTGACCTGCGGACGCACGCTCTTCGCCGCCTGCGAACCGCGGCGCTTCACGTCGATCACGACGAGGGTCGACAGACCCGTGACGTCGTCGATCTGCTTGGCCACGGTCACGCCTTCCTCGACGTTCTCGAACTTCACCGTACCGCCGTACTCGGTGATGATCGGACGCGTGAGCGGATCCCACGTTGCGAGCTGCGTGCCGGCCTTGATCGCTGCGCCATCGAGCTGCAGCAGCGTCGCGCCGTACGGCACCTTGTGACGCTCGCGCTCGCGGCCGTGATCGTCGGCGATGATGGCTTCGCCCGAACGCGAGATGACGACCTGCTCGCCCTTCGCATTCGTGACGTAACGCATCGTCGCCGTGAAGCGCACGGTACCGTTCGACTTGGCTTCCACCGACGAGGCCACTGCCGCACGCGACGCCGCACCACCGATGTGGAACGTACGCATCGTGAGCTGCGTGCCCGGTTCGCCGATCGACTGTGCCGCGATCACGCCGACGGCTTCGCCGACGTTCACGCGCGAGCCGCGGCCGAGGTCGCGGCCATAGCAGGCTGCGCACAGGCCATAACGCGTTTCGCAGGTGAGCGGCGTGCGCACGCGCACTTCGTCGATGCCGAGGCTTTCGATCGTTTCGACCGCGTCTTCGTCGAGCAGGTCGCCCGAAGCGTAGATCGTTTCCTGCGTTTCCGGATTGACGACGTCCGCCACCGCAACACGGCCGAGAATACGGTCGCGCAGCGCTTCGACGACTTCACCGCCTTCGACGAGGGCCTTCATCGCCACGCCGTTCGACGTGCCGCAATCGTCCTCGACGACCACGAGATCCTGGGTCACGTCGACGAGACGACGCGTCAGGTAACCCGAGTTCGCGGTCTTCAGTGCCGTATCAGCCAGACCCTTACGTGCACCGTGGGTCGAGATGAAGTACTGCAACACGTTCAGACCTTCGCGGAAGTTCGCGGTAATCGGCGTTTCGATAATCGAGCCGTCCGGCTTCGCCATCAGGCCGCGCATACCCGCGAGCTGCCGAATCTGCGTTGCGGAACCCCGCGCGCCCGAGTCGGCCATCATGTAGATCGAGTTGAACGATTCCTGACGCGTTTCCTTGCCGTCGCGGTCGATGACCGGTTCCGTCGCGAGCTGCTCCATCATCGCCTTGCCGACCGCTTCCGACGTGTTCGACCAGATGTCGACCACGTTGTTGTAGCGTTCCTGCGCGGTGACGAGACCCGACATGTACTGACGGTCGTACTCCTTCACCTTCTTCGCGGCTTCGCCGACGATGGTTTCCTTCTGCGGCGGGACGAGCATGTCGTCCACGCAGATCGAAATACCGGCGCGCGTTGCCAGGCGGAAGCCCGACTGCATCAGCTGGTCAGCGAAGATCACCGTTTCGCGCAGACCGCACTTGCGGAACGCGGTGTTGATCAGACGCGAAATTTCCTTCTTCTTCAGCGGCTTGTTCAGCACCGAGAACGGCAGACCCGGCGGCAGAATTTCCGACAGGATCGAGCGGCCAACGGTCGTTGCGTACAGCGAGATCTTCGGCACGAATGCCGGTGCGCCTTCCGACTTGTCCTCGTTGTGGACCATTTCGGTAATACGCACGTTCACGCGCGAAGCCAGTTCGACTTCCTTGTTCTCATACGCGCGGAGCACTTCCGACACGCCCGTGAACGTCATGCCTTCGCCCTTGCCGTTGATCGCTTCACGCGTGGCGTAGTACAGGCCCAGCACGATATCCTGCGACGGCACGATCGACGGATCGCCGTTGGCCGGGAACAGGACGTTGTTCGACGCGAGCATGAGCGTACGCGCTTCCATCTGCGCTTCGAGCGACAGCGGAACGTGAACGGCCATCTGGTCACCGTCGAAGTCGGCGTTGAACGCCGCGCAAACGAGCGGGTGCAGCTGGATTGCCTTACCTTCGATCAGCACCGGCTCGAAAGCCTGAATGCCAAGACGGTGCAGCGTCGGCGCACGGTTGAGCATCACCGGGTGCTCGCGGATCACCTCTTCCAGGATGTCCCACACCACCGGCGTCTGGTTCTCGACTTCCTTCTTCGCAGCCTTGATGGTCGTGGCAACGCCCATCGTTTCCAGCTTGTTGAAGATGAACGGCTTGAAGAGTTCGAGCGCCATCAGCTTCGGCAGACCGCACTGGTGCAGCTTGAGCGTCGGACCCACCACGATGACCGAACGGCCCGAGTAGTCCACGCGCTTGCCCAGCAGGTTCTGACGGAAGCGGCCGCCCTTACCCTTGATCATGTCGGCGAGCGACTTCAGCGGACGCTTGTTCGCGCCCGTCATCGCCTTGCCGCGACGACCGTTGTCGAGCAGCGAGTCAACCGCTTCCTGGAGCATCCGCTTTTCGTTGCGGACGATGATCTCCGGCGCCTTGAGCTCGAGCAGACGCTTCAGACGGTTGTTACGGTTGATGACGCGGCGATACAGATCGTTCAGGTCCGAAGTCGCGAAACGGCCACCGTCCAGCGGCACCAGCGGACGCAGTTCGGGCGGCAGCACCGGCAGCACTTCGAGCACCATCCATTCGGGCTTGATGCCCGAACGCTGGAAGGCCTCGAGCACCTTCAGGCGCTTCGCGTACTTCTTGATCTTCGCTTCCGAGCCGGTGTTCTTCAGCTCGGTGCGCAGCGTTTCGACCTGCTCGTCGATGTTGATCGCGCGCAGGAGTTCACGCACGCCTTCCGCGCCCATTTCGGCACGGAATTCGTCGCCGTATTCCTCGACCTTGTTGTAGTAATCCTCTTCGGTCATGATCTGACGCGCCTTCAGCGGCGTCATGCCCGGTTCGATCACCACGTATGCCTCGAAGTACAGCACGCGCTCGATGTCGCGCAGCGTCATGTCGAGCACCATGCCCAGACGCGACGGCAGCGACTTCAGGAACCAGATGTGCGCGACCGGCGAGGCCAGCTCGATGTGGCCCATGCGTTCGCGACGCACCTTCGCCAGCGTGACTTCAACGCCGCACTTCTCGCAGATCACGCCACGGTGCTTCAGGCGCTTGTACTTGCCGCACAGGCACTCGTAGTCCTTGATCGGCCCGAAGATCTTCGCGCAGAACAGACCATCCCGTTCCGGCTTGAAGGTACGGTAGTTGATCGTCTCCGGCTTCTTCACTTCGCCGAACGACCACGAGCGGATCTTGTCTGGCGAGGCCAGACCGATCTTGATCGCGTCAAAAACTTCTTCTTGTTGGACTTGCTTGAATAGATCGAGCAGAGCTTTCATTGCCTTCTCTCCGTAGTCCGATTAGTTGCGGTCGAGGTCGATGTCGATGCCGAGCGAGCGGATTTCCTTCACCAGCACATTGAAGGATTCCGGCATGCCCGCGTCGATCACGTGGTCGCCCTTGACGAGGTTTTCGTACACCTTCGTCCGGCCCGTCACGTCATCGGACTTCACCGTCAACATTTCCTGCAGCACATACGAAGCGCCATACGCTTCGAGCGCCCACACTTCCATTTCACCGAAGCGCTGACCACCGAATTGCGCCTTACCACCCAGCGGCTGCTGCGTAACGAGCGAGTACGGACCCGTCGAACGCGCGTGCATCTTGTCGTCGACAAGGTGATGCAGCTTCAGGTAGTGCATGTAGCCCACGGTGACCGTACGTTCGAACATCTCGCCCGTGCGGCCGTCGTACAGACGCACCTGGTTCTTCGACGGCGTCATGCCGAGGTTCTGGGCGACGTCGTCCGGGAATGCCAGATCGAGCATCTTGCCCATTTCCTCTTCGGTCGCACCGTCGAACACCGGCGTTGCGAACGGCACGCCTTCGCGCAGGTTCTTCGCGAGTTCGAGGATCTCGTCGTCGCTGAAGCTGTCGAGGTCTTCCTTGTGGCCCGATTCGTTGTAGATCTTCGTGAGGAATTCACGCAGCTCTGCAACCTTCGTCTGACGCGCAAGCATCTCGCCGATACGCCAGCCCAGACCCTTCGCGGCCCAGCCCAGGTGCACTTCGAGAACCTGACCCACGTTCATCCGTGACGGCACGCCGAGCGGGTTCAGCACGACGTCTGCCGGACGGCCATCGGCCATGTACGGCATGTCTTCGATCGGAACGATCTTCGACACCACACCCTTGTTACCGTGACGGCCTGCCATCTTGTCGCCAGGCTGCAGACGGCGCTTCACCGCGAGGTACACCTTGACCATCTTCAGCACGCCCGGCGGCAGTTCGTCGCCTTGCGTGAGCTTCTTGCGCTTCTCTTCGAAGGCCAGATCGAACTGGTGACGCTTCTCTTCGATCGAGTTCTTGATCGCTTCGAGCTGCGCCGCTGCTTCTTCGTCCGCGAGGCGGATGTCGAACCAGTGGTAGTGATCCAGATCTTCGAGGTACGCGCGCTCGATCTTCGTGCCCTTCGCGAGCTTCTTCGGACCGCCGTTCGCGACCTTGCCTTCGAGCATGCGTGCGAGACGCTGGAACGCGTCGCCTTCCACGATGCGCAGCTGGTCGTTCAGGTCGAGGCGATAGCGCTTCAGTTCATCGTCGATGATCTGTTGTGCGCGCTTGTCGCGCTGGATGCCTTCACGCGTGAACACCTGCACGTCGATGACCGTACCGCTCATGCCCGAGGGCACGCGCAGCGACGTATCCTTCACGTCCGAAGCCTTCTCGCCGAAGATCGCGCGCAGCAGCTTTTCTTCCGGCGTGAGCTGGGTTTCGCCCTTCGGCGTGACCTTGCCCACGAGCACGTCGCCCGCTTCGACTTCCGCGCCGATGTACACGATGCCCGACTCGTCGAGACGGCCAAGCTGCACTTCCGCGAGGTTCGAAATGTCGCGCGTGATTTCTTCCGGCCCGAGCTTCGTGTCGCGTGCAACGACATTCAGTTCTTCGATGTGGATCGACGTGTAACGGTCGTCCGCAACCACCTTCTCCGAGATCAGGATCGAGTCTTCGAAGTTGTAGCCGTTCCACGGCATGAACGCGATCAGCATGTTCTGGCCGAGCGCGAGCTCGCCCAGATCGGTCGATGCGCCGTCAGCCAGCACGTCGCCGCGCGCAACCTTGTCGCCCATCTTCACGATCGGACGCTGGTTGATGTTCGTGTTCTGGTTCGAACGCGTGTACTTGATGAGGTTGTAGATGTCCACACCCACTTCACCAGCAACCGCTTCGTCGTCGTTCACACGAATCACGATACGGCCTGCGTCGACGTAGTCGACCACGCCGCCACGCAGCGCCTGAACCGTCGTACCCGAGTCGACCGCAACCGTGCGCTCGATACCCGTACCGACGACCGGCTTTTCCGGACGCAGGCAAGGCACGGCCTGACGCTGCATGTTCGAGCCCATCAGTGCACGGTTCGCGTCGTCGTGCTCGAGGAACGGAATCAGCGAGGCTGCAACCGAGACGATCTGCGACGGCGCCACGTCCATGTACTGGATGCGGTCCGGCGTGACCATCAGCGTTTCGCCCGCTTCGCGCGACGAAACCAGTTCGTCGGTCAGCGTGCCGTCTTCCGCCACTGCCGCGTTCGCCTGAGCGATCACGTAACGGCCTTCTTCGATCGCCGACAGGTAGTCGATCTGGTCGGTCACCTTGCCGTCTGCAACCTTGCGATACGGCGTTTCGAGGAAGCCGTATTCGTTCAGGTGCGCGTACAGTGCGAGCGAGTTGATCAGACCAATGTTCGGACCTTCCGGCGTCTCGATCGGACACACGCGGCCGTAGTGGGTCGGGTGCACGTCGCGCACTTCGAAGCCTGCGCGCTCACGCGTCAGACCGCCCGGGCCCAGTGCGGAAACACGACGCTTGTGCGTGATTTCCGAGAGGGGGTTGGTCTGGTCCATGAACTGCGACAGCTGCGACGAACCGAAGAACTCGCGAATCGCCGACGAAATCGGCTTCGAGTTGATCAGGTCGTGCGGCATCAGGTTTTCGCTTTCGGCCTGGCCGAGGCGTTCCTTCACTGCACGTTCGACGCGCACGAGACCCGCGCGGAACTGGTTTTCCGCGAGTTCGCCCACGCAACGCACGCGACGGTTGCCGAGGTGGTCGATATCGTCCACTTCGCCCTTGCCGTTGCGCAGCTCGACGAGGATCTTGATGGTCGCGAGGATGTCGTCGTCCTGCAGCGTCATCGGGCCGACGATTTCGTCACGGCCGACGCGGCGATTGAACTTCATACGACCCACCTTCGAGAGGTCGTACGCTTCTTCGCTGTAGAACAGGCGGTTGAACAGCGCCTCGACCGCTTCTTCGGTCGGCGGCTCGCCCGGACGCATCATGCGGTAGATCGCGATGCGCGCGGCCATCTTGTCGGCGGTTTCGTCGATACGCAGCGTCGACGAGATGTACGGACCCTGGTCCAGATCGTTCGTGTAGAGCGTCTGGATGTCCTTGATCTTCGCTTCGCGCAGCTTCTCGAGCACGCTTTCGGTGATCTCGTCGTTCGCGTTCGCGATCACTTCGCCCGTGTCGCCGTCGACGACGTTCTTCGCGAGAACGCGGCCGAGCAGATAATCTTCGGGGACCGAAATGTACGTCGTCTTCGCGCTTTCGAGATCGCGAATGTGCTTCGCGTTGATCCGCTTGTCCTTCTGGACAATGACCTTGCCTTCGCGATCGCTGATGTCGAAGCGCGCGACT
The DNA here is from genome assembly GCF_040965835.1 of Paraburkholderia sp. BR10872. NCBI lineage: Bacteria > Pseudomonadati > Pseudomonadota > Betaproteobacteria > Burkholderiales > Burkholderiaceae > Paraburkholderia > Paraburkholderia sp. BR10872. The sequence goes on along the minus strand of NZ_JBFRCN010000089.1, from coordinate 6,723 downwards.
TCACCGCGCAGACGCTCCGGCACGAACTCCATCTGCGCGCCTTCCGGCATCAGCGTGAAGTTGTCGAACACGAAGAAGTTCGCGAGGATCTGTTCCGGCGTGAGGCCGATGGCCTTCAGCAGGATCGTGACCGGCATCTTGCGGCGACGGTCGACGCGGAAGTACAGCACGTCCTTCGGGTCGAACTCGAAGTCGAGCCACGAACCGCGGTAAGGAATGATACGGGCCGAGAAGAGCAGCTTGCCCGAGCTGTGCGTCTTGCCCTTGTCGTGTTCGAAGAACACGCCAGGCGAGCGATGCAGCTGCGAGACGATGACACGCTCGGTGCCGTTGATGACGAACGAACCAGTCGGCGTCATGAGCGGAATTTCGCCCATGTACACTTCCTGCTCCTTCACTTCCTTCACGACCGGCTTGCTCGGCGATTCCTTGTCGAGCAGGACGAGACGGACCTTGGCGCGCAGCGCCGAGCAGTACGTCAAGCCGCGTTGCTGGCATTCCTTGATGTTGAATGCCGGCGACGACAGCATGTAGCTGACGAACTCTAGACGAGCAAAGCCGTTATGGGAAACAATAGGAAAAACGGACGAAAACGCTGCCTGCAGACCTTCCGGTTTGCGTTGTGCGGTCGCCGTTTCTGCTTGCAGGAATGTGCTGAATGATTCAAGCTGGGTAGCCAGCAGGAAAGGAACCTGGTGAACGATGGGGCGTTTCGCGAAACTCTTGCGAATACGCTTCTTCTCGGTGAAGGAATAGTGCATACGATCTCCGAATCACGGCGGGTAGGACGACCCGAGTGTTCACCGACTGAGACCCGATGGCTTCGCGAGCCCTGGAAGCTTGGTGGTTGGCCTCTACCAACCGCTGGCTGACGGCAACGGATTTCGGCTTGTCATAACGTGCCCGCTGCCCGACCAAACTTGCCTTCTGCAGTCGCTTCAGAAGACAAAGAGAAGCGTCGTGCGCAAGGATCGTGCCCTTGAGGCACTCATCCGGCGAAAGACGTTTTTCTTTGGCTTCTGGGTCCCGCATCCCGCCTCCGACTTCTAAAAAATCGAACACAAAAACGCAGAACCCACAAAGCACAAAAAGGCCGGCGGTGTAAAAACCGCCAGCCTTCGCACAGCGCGCTGAAACTTACTTGATTTCAGCCTTCGCGCCGGCTTCTTCCAGCTTCTTCTTCGCTTCTTCAGCAGCAGCCTTGGGCACCGCTTCCTTCACGGGCTTCGGTGCACCGTCGACCAGGTCCTTCGCTTCCTTCAGGCCGAGACCCGTCAGTTCGCGAACGGCCTTAATGACCGAAACCTTGTTTGCGCCGGCTTCGAGCAGGTTGACCGTGAATTCGGTCTGCTCTTCAGCAGCAGCAGCAGCGCCGCCGCCTGCCGGGCCAGCGACTGCCACAGCAGCTGCCGACACGCCAAACTTCTCTTCGAACGCCTTGACCAGTTCGTTCAGTTCAAGAACCGACATCGAGCCAACGGCTTCGAGGATGTCTTCTTTTGCGATTGCCATTTGAAATTACTCCAGATTTGAATTCGGAAACAGCTAGCGATCTTTCTCGCTTGCTCTTGCTCGTTCGTCTGCCTGAAATCAGGCAGCTTCTGCTTGCTTCTTCTCCGCCAGCGCGGCCAGAGCACGCGCGAAGCCGGAAACAGGAGCTTGCATAACGAACAGCAGCTTCGAGAGCAGTTCTTCGCGGCTCGGGATGTTGGCCAGCGCTTGCACGCCTGCCACGTCCATCACCTTGCCTTCGTAGGAACCAGCCTTGATGACCAACTTGTCATTGCCCTTCGCGAAGTCATTGACGACCTTCGCAGCAGCAATTGCATCTTCCGAGATGCCGTAGATCAGGGGGCCAGTCATCTGCTCTGCCAGCGGAGCAAACGGGGTACCTTCGACAGCGCGACGCGCCAGCGTGTTCTTCAACACGCGGAGGTACACCTGCTGCTCACGCGCTTTCGCGCGCAGCTTGGTCAGATCGCCAACCGCGATTCCACGATACTCGGCCAGCACCATGGTCTGAGCCTTCGCGACTTGCGCGGAGACTTCAGCCACGACGGCCTGCTTACCTTCTTTGTTCAGTGGCACGGTTAACCTCCAGATTCGACACACTTCGCTTTCGCATCATGTGCCGCGTTCAACAACGGCGACCGACCAGTCCGGAGTAAATCAGTTTGCATCGTCAGGCGTTACCGCCTGCATCCGCTCACATCAGCACTTCAAAACCTTTTCGGGTTCGCCATCTGCGTTGGCTTTGCATTAAGGAAGCACCCAACTGCTGCACTTCCGCCAACGGTCTTTGACAACCGGTTGCACCGCGCTTACCGCCGCTGCACAACCGCCCAAAGCCCTTTAAATCCGCGCTGCAGCCCTTTCGAGCTTCAACGCGGCGAAACTATTACGCTGCGAGCGACGTCTGGTCGACGCGAACGCCAACGCCCATCGTGCTCGAGACAGCGATCTTGCGCAGGTACACGCCCTTGCTCGTTGCCGGCTTCGCCTTGGTCAGCGCGTCGAGGAGCGCGTCCAGGTTGCTGCGCAGCGCGGTCGGCTCGAACGATGCACGGCCGATCGTGGCATGGATGATACCGGCCTTGTCGACACGGAATTGCACCTGACCAGCCTTCGCGTTCTTGACCGCGGTCGCCACGTCCGGCGTCACGGTGCCGACCTTCGGGTTCGGCATGAGGCCGCGCGGGCCAAGGATCTGACCGAGCGTACCGACGACGCGCATCGTGTCCGGCGAAGCGATCACGATGTCGAAGTTCAGGTTGCCGCCCTTGATCTGCTCGGCGAGGTCTTCCATACCGACGATCTCTGCGCCTGCTGCCTTGGCTTGTTCAGCCTTTTCACCTTGCGCGAACACTGCGACGCGGACCGACTTGCCGGTACCAGCGGGCAGAACGACCGAGCCGCGAACGACCTGGTCCGACTTCTTCGCATCGATGCCGAGCTGCACTGCAACGTCGATCGACTCGTCGAACTTCGCCGTGGCGCATTCCTTCACGAGCGACAGAGCATCGCCGATCGGGTACTGTTTTTGGCGGTCGATCTTGGCAGCCAGTGCCTTTTGACGCTTCGAAACCTTAGCCATTTACACGCCCTCCACGATAATGCCCATCGAGCGGGCGCTGCCAGCGATCGTGCGGACCGCTGCGTCCATATCGGCTGCCGTGAGGTCCGGCATCTTGGTCTTGGCGATTTCCTCGGCTTGCGCGCGGGTGATCGTAGCGACCTTGTCGGTGTGCGGCTTGGCCGAACCCTTGTCGACCTTCGCTGCCTTCTTGATCAGAACCGTAGCCGGCGGCGTCTTCAGGATGAACGTGAAGCTCTTGTCCGCGAATGCCGTGATCACGACCGGAACCGGCAGACCCGGTTCCATGGCTTGAGTCTGCGCGTTGAACGCCTTGCAGAACTCCATGATGTTCAGGCCGCGCTGACCCAGTGCCGGGCCGACCGGCGGCGACGGATTGGCTTTACCTGCAGGAATCTGCAGCTTGATAAAGCCGATGATTTTCTTTGCCATGTTGAAAACCTCTTTGGAACGCGTGAGCGTTCTGGTGAGTGGTAGCGCGCGTTCACCACAATCTTCGCTGTGCCAACTGCTTTGGCGACAGCTACAGCCGACTGGACTACTGGCGCTCCTCTACGGCCATAACGCGGACCGTAAGCGCGGAAAAACGGATCGCACTCGAGGCGCGATCCGTAGTATTCGATTTACAGCTTTTCGACCTGGCCGAATTCGAGTTCGACCGGTGTGGCGCGACCGAAAATGGTGACGGAGACCCGGACGCGCGACTTTTCGTAGTTGACTTCTTCGACGCTGCCGTTGAAGTCCGTGAACGGACCTTCCTTCACGCGGACCATCTCGCCGACTTCGAACAGGGTCTTGGGGCGCGGCTTCTCAACGCCTTCCTGCATCTGCGACATGATCTTTTCGACTTCGCGCGGCGAAATCGGGCTCGGGCGATTACGCGCCCCGCCGACGAAACCGGTCACCTTTGCCGTGTTCTTCACGAGGTGCCACGTTTCGTCCGTCATTTCCATCTCAACCAGGACGTAGCCTGGGAAGAAACGACGTTCGGTCACCGATTTGTGACCGCCCTTCACCTCGACAACTTCTTCAGTCGGAACGAGGATCTGGCCAAACTTGTCCTGCATGCCAGCACGTTCGATACGCTCTTGAAGCGCACGTTGCACGCTCTTCTCCATGCCGGAGTAGGCGTGCACAACATACCAACGTTTTCCGCTCGGGGATGCCGGTGTATCGCTCATATCATTTCCAACCCAGAATCGCCGAGAAAATCACCCACTCGATGGATTTGTCGCAAACCCACAGAATGATGGCCATGGCCAGCACAAAACCGAAGACCACCAGGGTCGTTTGCGTGGCCTCTTTGCGAGTCGGCCAGACGACCTTGCGAACTTCCTTGTACGAGTCTTTGGCAAACGCGATGAAGCTCTTGCCGGGCGCCGAGAGAAGACCGACTACCACCCCCGCGATCACGCCCACTGCGAGCGCTGCACCGCGGACATACCACTCCTGGCTACCGAGCCAGTAGAACCCTACGAACCCGGCCACAACCAACAATACGCCCGCCGCAAGCATCAGCTTGTCGCTGGAAGTATTAACAGTTTCGACGGAAGGATTCGCCATAACACCTTAAAGAACAACGCGCCGAGGCGCGAGAAGTTGGCAGGGGCAGAGGGAATCGAACCCCCAACCTTCGGTTTTGGAGACCGACGCTCTGCCAGTTGAGCTATACCCCTAAACCATTTTGGGGTTGACGGCATCGCCAACCCCGAAACCACTTAGTCGATCAACGAGACTGGCAAAAACTTACTCGATGATCTTTGCAACCACGCCGGCGCCGACGGTACGGCCACCTTCGCGGATTGCGAAGCGCAGACCTTCTTCCATCGCGATCGGAGCGATCAGCTTCACCGTGATCGACACGTTGTCGCCCGGCATGACCATTTCCTTGTCCTTCGGCAGCTCGATCGAGCCCGTCACGTCCGTCGTACGGAAGTAGAACTGCGGACGGTAGTTGTTGAAGAACGGCGTGTGACGGCCGCCTTCGTCCTTGCTCAGCACGTACACTTCAGCCGTGAAGTGCGTGTGCGGCGTGATCGAACCCGGCTTGGCCAGCACCTGGCCGCGCTCCACGTCTTCACGCTTCGTGCCGCGCAGCAGGATACCCACGTTGTCGCCCGCCTGACCCTGGTCGAGCAGCTTGCGGAACATTTCCACGCCCGTGCAGGTCGTCTTCACCGTCGGCTTGATACCGACGATTTCGATTTCCTCGCCGACCTTGACGATGCCGCGCTCGACGCGACCCGTCACCACCGTGCCGCGACCCGAGATCGAGAACACGTCTTCCACCGGCATCAGGAACGCGCCGTCAACGGCACGCTCCGGCGTCGGGATGTACGTGTCCAGTGCGTCGGCCAGGTTCATGATCGCCACTTCACCCAGTTCGCCCTTGTCGCCTTCCAGCGCCAGCTTGGCCGAACCCTTGATGATCGGCGTGTCGTCGCCCGGGAAGTCGTACTTCGACAGGAGCTCGCGCACTTCCATTTCGACCAGCTCGAGCAGCTCGGCGTCGTCGACCATGTCGCACTTGTTCAGGAACACGATGATGTAAGGCACGCCAACCTGACGGGCGAGCAGGATGTGCTCACGCGTTTGCGGCATCGGGCCGTCAGCGGCCGAGCACACCAGGATCGCGCCGTCCATCTGTGCCGCGCCCGTGATCATGTTCTTCACGTAGTCAGCGTGGCCCGGGCAGTCGACGTGTGCGTAGTGGCGGTTAGCCGTTTCGTACTCGACGTGCGCGGTGTTGATGGTAATGCCACGCGCCTTTTCTTCCGGCGCTGCGTCGATCTGGTCGTACGCCTTCGCTTCGCCGCCGAACTTGGCGGTCAGAACCGTCGTGATCGCTGCCGTCAGCGTGGTCTTGCCGTGGTCAACGTGACCGATCGTGCCCACGTTCACGTGCGGCTTGGTCCGCTCAAACTTACCCTTGGCCATTTTCGACTCCTAAGAGGATTTTTCCGTACGTTGCGCGGGGCGCGCAAACAATCACTGGCTTGCTGCTGCCTGCTCGATGCGAGGCTTCTGAGGCCCGCTAGATACCGGCTGGTGCCCATGGGCAGGATCGAACTGCCGACCTCTCCCTTACCAAGGGAGTGCTCTACCACTGAGCCACATGGGCGAAAACTGCTCTGAACCGCTTTAATGCTTCGCTGGAGCGGGTGAAGGGAATCGAACCCTCGTCGTAAGCTTGGAAGGCTTCTGCTCTACCATTGAGCTACACCCGCGAGGTTCGCCGGCTACTGCCGACCCAACACTAACTGCTACAGCTGAATTCTGGTGGAGGAGGTTGGATTCGAACCAACGTAGGCGTAAGCCAACAGATTTACAGTCTGCCCCCTTTAGCCACTCGGGCACCCCTCCGCAGAGAACTGATGATTATGGGGGAACATCCGATAAGTGTCAAGCACTTTGTTCGGAGCAGAACCCACAACGCTCTCACTTATAGGGAGAGCGGAAAAGCAAAAACCCCGGCTTTTTAGGGCCGGGGTCTCGCTTGTAGAGGAGCCTGACGATTACCTACTTTCACACGGGCAATCCGCACTATCATCGGCGTGGAGCTGTTTCACGGTCCTGTTCGGGATGGGAAGGGGTGGGACCAGCTCGCTATGGTCATCAGGCTTGACGGG
>NZ_JBFRCN010000088.1:0-21089 GCF_040965835.1 Paraburkholderia sp. BR10872 | reverse complement strand
AATTCGTTTTCTTGGTGGGTCAGCATGGAATGTCTCCCGGCGACAGGTCGCCTTCATCAACAGGTGTTGCTCAACTATATTAGAGATCTAGTTAAATTGGCAAGAACCTTTCGGGACGTCCGGGAAAGTACGTATGGTCGGAAGTGCCCCTGGCAGAACACCAGGATTTAATGTGCGAGACGAATCACCGTTCATCAGAGGCTCGGGATCCCCCTTGCGATTTCCTTGCTACGCATCGCGGCGATTGCGGTGTTTGGCGTGTTTCGGGACACGCGACGGCATTGCGGAGCGCGAATGCGCTGCGCATGAGATTGCCGATACCGCGGAGACGCGGTGTCGCGCTATCAGCAACTCGTCGCCTCCGGCTGATTGAGTATTCATGCGCTCCTCTGCACTGCGTATCTGACGTCGAGTGGGTATCGCGACCGGGCCACTTGACAGACACCCTGCTTCCGGGGGAGCCCGTCGCCCGGACCTGCTTCTGCTGACCGGTGTTAGCGCAACGACCGCTTCCCAGGGGGAAGGGGCGTTCGAACGGCGGAGTTGCTGCAATGCCGAGTGACGGGGACTGGCCGAACCTGGAAATTCGAAGTCGGATGTCCGGTCCCTCCGACGCTTCGGTCTCGAACTTCCGTAGCCGACCCTTCGGAGCCGTCGGCTTTATCAAGGCCCGATGGCCGAAGCTGCCGCAGAGCAGCCGCTCGATCCCTGAGTGCGTTAACACGGTCTTCACATTCCAACCGGTTCGCTGCCTCAGTTCGCAATCCTGGTTGCTTATCCTTAGCACCTTGCGGTAGCGGTTCAGGTCCTGCACGGTGTCGAACGTGCGCTCGAACAGCAGCGACATGTTGTTCCTTCTTTTCCCAGACCTCGTCGAAGCGGATCTGCTCGTCGAGCCAGTGCTCGAGCCAGTCCGGATCGGGCAGGCGGCACTGCACGGTGTCGTTCGGGAACAATGCCTTGTTCACGTGCAGCTTGGTCGGGCGCAGCGGCTTTTCCGTGCGGCGGGCCGAGGCCATCAGCACGCCGATCTTGGTGAATGCGGCGCGCGCCGTGTCGCCGAACTGGCCCGTGTACTTCTTCATGCAGCGCCGGTAGGCGCCGCAGTGGCGTGCTTCGCTCTGCGACAGCGTGCGGTAGATATGCTTGATCACCGGTTCCGAGTGCCATTCGGCCCCACGGCGATACCAGTGGTTCAGGCGGATCTCGCCGCAGAAATGCAGCATCAGCGTTTCCAGCGGCGGGGCCGGGCCGAACTCGAAGCGCACGGCGTGCAGCTCTTCCTCGGTCGGCACCAGGTCCGGGCGGAAACAGCGCAGGTACTCCATCAGCACCAGCGAGTGCTTCTGTTCCTCGAAGCCAGATGCTCATGAACGCCGAAATGGCGGTTGTCGAGCAGGAACATCTCCGTGGCGGGCAGGGCCGACCATTCGGTGATGGCATTCATGCGGATGGTCTTCGCCTGGTCGTCAGTGAGCAGGCTGGCGTCGAAGGTATCCAGGGGATGTCCTTGTCCATATGCCAGCGGACCGCCTCCAACGATTTGGACAGTTCGGGGTGGAGCATCGGTTCAGGCATCCTTCCAGAGCAACGGCCGCGGCGCGAAACCGAGTTTTTCCTTCGCTGCGCGATTCGAGGCACCACTCAGGTGGGTGTGGTAGTACACCGCTTCTTCGCCAGCGGCCTCGCGGGCAACTGCGACGCTTACGCGGGCGGGGCCGGGCGCATCGACCCAGCGAGCGAATGCAGGCATCCACGTGGCGACCGGAAGCGGATCGTCATCGACCACGTTATATACGCCGGCTTCGGCCGTCAGTGACGCTACTGTTGCCGCCACGGCATCGTCGAGGTGGACGAACGACCAGACCGCGTTGCCGTCGCCGATGATCGCCATCCCGCCTTTTCGCGCCTGCTCCGCAATGGTGCCGTCGAGCCTGTACCAGGTACCGGGACCGTAGAAGAAGCCGTAGCGCAGGACCACGCCTTCCAGCGCGATCGAGCCCGTGACGCGATTTTCGTAGGCACCAATGACCCGCGCACTATCACCAATCTCGCCGGGCGCGTCGTAGCGGAGCGCGGCTGTCTCGTCGGCCAGCGAGCCCTGCGGGGCTTCGAGTTAGAAGCCACGTGATTGCAAGACATAGCGTTTGACGCCCAGCGCCTTGGCAGCGGACAGTAGATTGGCGCCGCCTTCGCGATGGCATCCTTCACGGACTCCGCATGAAAGGCGTCCGCCAGGGTCACGCGGGCGCCAAGCTCGCGAAGCCTGTCGGCCCCCGCGCCGGCGCGAGTCATCCCCGTTACCTCATGACCCTGCGCGCAGAGCACCCGCACCAGCGGCAGTCCAACTGCGCCGGCGGCGCCTGCAACGAAAATCTTCACGATTCCTCCTAAGACTGCGTGGCGACGCAGTGCAGCGGTGACTTAACGATATGGCTCAGCGCAACGTGACGCGCCAGCCAGTGAACGGCATCGTGTCCGTTCACTGGTCGTTAAAAAAGTACCAAAAACCGGAAGAAATGGTGTACCAGCTGGCCCACGACCTGCCGGCGCATTCGCATCAGCTCAGCTTGCGGATCAGCTGATGCAAGCGATCGCAGGCCGCTGGAATCTGTTGTTCGATCGCCGGCGCAACGCCAAGCAGCAGCCCCGAGCGCTGCGTGGACTCGGAGCAGTACCAGATCGATAGCGGCGCGGGCGCGATCCCGTAGGCATAGGACTCCCGTGCGATCCGCTTGTCGTCGGCGCCATCGGCGAGCCGAACCACCACTGCCAGACCAGCCGGATAGGCGTCGAATCCCCTGGACTCGAGCGCGGTCATCAGTGCCTGGCTGCGGCCCGCGTAGATGCGTTTCATGCGACGCAAGTGCCGCATGTAATGCCCGTCACGCATGAACTCGGCCATTGCCATCTGTACTGCCGGCCCCGGTGCGGAAGACAGGCACGCTGCCGCTTCATCGAAGCGGGGTACCAGGGCGGGGGGCACCACCACAAATCCCAGTCGCAGCGTCGGGCTGATGGTCTTGCTGAACGTCCCGATGTGAATGATACGCCCCGCTCGATCCTGCGACGCCAGCGCTGGCGCCGCGCGGCGTTTCAGCTGCAGCTCGCCCAGATAGTCGTCTTCGATAATCCATGCCTGCGCCCGGGCCGCCCACTCCAGTAGTTGCCGCCGGCGCGCGAGCGACAAGGTCGGACCCAACGGCGCCTGTTGCCCCGCGGTGACCAGCGCCAACGCGGCATCCGGCGCATGCGTTTCGCCGAAGCCGACGTCAATGCCTTCTTCGTCGACGGGAATCGGAACCGTCGTGATCTGGCCAATTTCCAGGGCCTTGCGACTCAGCAAATATCCGGGATTCTCGACCCATGCCTTGCGGCCTTGGGCCTGAAGCACGAGTAGCGCGATACCGAGCGCCCCCGAGAATCCTGCCGTGATGTAGATCTGCGAGGGCTGGCACTCAATGCCGCGTGACAAGGCCAAATGCGCGGCGATTTCCCGGCGGAATTCATGTTCGCCGCGCGGGTCCGGGTAGGATGCGGGCGCTTCAACTTCATCGCGTGCCGCCCGGGCGCGCAGACGTGCAAACAACGTGTTTGGAAAACAGTCCGATGCCGGCACGCCCATCTGGAACACTGCAGGGCCGGGCAGGAAGTGCTGGTATAGCGCCGACTGCAAATCCGTCTCTATCGATCGCGCCCGTTCCGCGATGGGGCTCACGGTGGGTATGTGCTCGGAGACCCTGGTCCCGCCCGCGCGCGACGAGACAATCAACTGCGCATCGGTCAGCCTCTCATAGGCGGTCTTGACGGTGCCGCGCGCCACACCAAGCTGCGCGGCAAGATCCACCCACGACGGCAGCCTGGCGCCCGGGGCCAGTACACCACTCTCGATGACGCCAGTAATCGCCAGGCGTATCTGTTCCGCAAGTGCTGTCTTGGAACCGCGGTCGAGCTTCAGATCCAGAATATTTGTCATGGTGGGTGGTGCATCAAGTTTTCGCGTTCTTGGTTCTTTTTCGTGGACCATAGCCGATGCATGATTCTAGCCACCAAGGAGCTGATCATGATAATTTCACGAACCTTACTTTCTGTTGTTGCCGCTGGCAGCCTGGCCATGTCCGGGGTTGCCGCGGCGCACGGCGCCGCTGACCATGGCGCTGGCGATATCGTCAAGCCGAACTTCTCCCACGCAATTCCAAACATTCCGGGCAAATCGGTGATCGCCGTGGAAGTCACTTACCCGCCCGGGGGCGCTTCGTTGCCTCACACCCACGCGAAGTCGGCGTTCATCTATGCGTACGTGGTCTCAGGCAGCGTCGCCAGCAAGGTGAACGATGAGCCGGAACGCGTCTACAAGGCCGGGGAGGCGTTCTTCGAGGAGCCCGGCTCGCGCCATCCGGTCAGCCGCAATGCGAGCAAGACCACGCCGGCAAAACTGCTGGCCGTGTTTGTCGTCGATTCGAACGACACAGCACTGACAACCAACGACCAGTAAGGAGCTTGAAATGAGATTGGACTACGCCAAGGCATCGCCGGGCGGCGTGAAGGCATTTGGGGGGGTATATGGCTATGTCAGGCAGTCGGGCCTGGAAGACGTCCTCGTCGAACTGGTCTATCTGCGCGTCAGCCAGATCAACGGGTGCGCCTTTTGCCTCGACATGCATACCCGCGACCTGATCAAGAAGGGCGTCACGCCCGCGAAACTGGCGCTTGTGCAAGCCTGGCATGAAGCGGGTGCGTTGTTCAGCGATCGCGAGCGCGCCGCTCTGGCGTGGGCGGAGTCGGTCACCCGCGTGGCCGACACCCATGTACCCGACGAGGACTTCCAGCTTGCCGCGACGACGTTCAGCGAGAAGGAGCTAGCGGACCTTACGATGGCCATCAGCCTGATGAATGCCTACAACCGGCTTGCCATCAGCTTCCGCCGGCCCCCCGACTCCGCCGTGGCTGCGGAACGCTGAAGCGGTCGCCTCGTGGAATCGAGCGGAAGCGGTCAAAAGAACGCGCCTGTCCGGCGCGCTTTTCCTAAACTTGTTGCTGCGGCCGGCCTTAGCGTGCCATTAGCAGCAGCGCCGCATCGGTCAGCATGCCCACCGTCCCATCGTCGACGTCCCAGCTCTTCATCATTTCCGCGATTGACTTGGGTACTTGGTCGCGCTCGGCGAGCATATCGATCGGTCTGTCGCCTCGTGCAAAACGATAGACCGTAGCAACTCAAGGTGTCCGCGGTTCGTGGGTAAGATCAGTTAGCCTGAAGTACGTTCGAGAATGGCCACCCACGGTGGTATGGCTACGGCGATCTTGCCGGAAAAGCGCCTCCCCGTTGCTAACAGTTAGCAGCCATATAGCTGCGCTTTTCGACGAAACTGCACTTATGCTAATCAGGCAACGCCGGGTGACCCATTTAGTCAGCAGTACCCTTCAATGATCTCGAACAATCGTTGGCACGATTTGGCAAGGTGTTGTTCGGGCGCGGTCGCAACCCCGAGCAAAAGGCCTGGCACCGTCCACGATGGATTTGCGAACCACGCGGACAAAGGTGATGGCGCGATGCCTGCAGTCATTGCCTCGCGAACGATTCGCACATCGGGGGCGCCCTCTGGGAGGCGAAGAAGCACGGCGAGGCCAGCACTTACCCATTGCGCGTTTCGGCTACACAACTCCGCTATCAGCGCGTCGCGCTGCGAGGAATATAGACGCTTGAGCCGACGCACACGCCGAGTATAGTGGCCCTCCCGCATAAACTCAGCCGTGGCGACTTGAATGACCGGTGACGGCGCGGGGACGAGTGTCGCGGCGATCTCCGCAAACGCATTGGCGAGTTCGGCAGGGACAACAACGAAGCCAAGCCGCAAAGCAGGACTAACAGTTTTGCTGAAGGAGCCGATGTGGATGACGTTCTTGCCTTCGCCGAGAGATGCCATGGCTGGCGCCGGCCTGCCTGCCAACTGCAGTTCTCCAAGGTAGTCATCTTCAATGACCCACGCGTCGTTTGAAGCCGCCCAGTCAAGCACTTGAAGGCGCCGTCTCAAAGACAAGGTCGAGCCTAGAGGCGCCTGCTGACCAGGAGTTAAGACCGCTAACGCGGCGTCCGGCGCTGTCTTGATGGCGTAGTCGACGTTGATACCGTCCGCGTCTACCGGGATCGGCACGATATTCAAGCGAGCCAGTTCCAGCCCCTTACGGGTAAGCATGAAACCGGGCTCCTCCAGCCAGACCTTCTGGCCTTCCAAACCGAGCACCCGAAGTGTCAAGCCTAAGCCAGCGCTGTATCCAGACGTCACGAAAACCTGCTCAGGATGACAGTGGAAGTTTCGCGCGATGGAGAGATTGCCTGCGATCTCTCTGCGCAGGTCGAATTCGCCTCTCGGATCAGGATAGAGCAGCGACGACAGGCCTGCTGTTTTTAGCAGGTTGGAAGAGCGAGCCCGCGAAAAGAGCTTCTCCGGTAGCCCTTCAAACGCGGGAATACCGAGCTGGAAAATCGCTGGCCCGGCCATCATCTCCTCATATGATTTCATAAACGAACCGAGCCGCGCCGCCTTTCGTTGAGTAGTGGCGACGCGAAGCCGCGGAGCCACCCGCGTTCCCCCCGCTCCAAACGTTTCTATCAGCTGTGAATCACTCAAAAGCTCATAGGCAGCCTTAACGGTCCCGCGCGCGACCCCGAGCTGTGACGCAAGGTCTTTCCACGATGGCAGCCGTGTACCGGATTCGAGCAGCCCAGACTCTATTGCTCTGCTAATGCTCTCAAAAATCTGCTCTGTGAGGGTCCGCTTTGCTGTCCGGTCGAGCTGTATCTGCAAGCCTGAAGCCATAGTCTTGGTACACACGAAAATCGCAATCTTGGTACTGTTTTATGCACCGTGAATAGTACAGAATCTGCCCTACCAACAGTGCTACAAACGCGAAGTCAATACGGAATGTGGCTCTTGCAGCATGCACCCGATTTTCTCTCCGTATTCGGTCGAAGCTGCGAGCGAGCTGCAAATGCGGGGCATTTTCATGCCGTGCTGGAGCCGCAAGGGCGCAGAGTGTTGCACAGATGGAAACAGCCTGCACAAAGCCTTCGTTAACCAGGCATTTAAGACGCACTTCGATCTCGGTGCCCGATGTTTCACGCGCCCGATTTCGTCTGCTGGTCAAGCAACCGCGCGACCAAAGCTGCTGCAAAATCTGCTGGAGAAAATTGTATGAATATTCTGCATATCGACTGCAGCCCTAGACTGGGATCGCATAGCCGAAAACTCTCGGCGGGAATCGTCGAAAAGATTCAAACGCTCTTGCCGGGCGTGGAGGTTCGCCGCCGGGACCTTGGGCTGGAGCCGATACCTCATCTCGGAGCCGCCTACGCCGACATACTCTCGACGCCAGCGACGTTGGCTGCTGCAGGAAGGACCGCTGGCGCTGTACTTTTCGCGGAGGAACTCATTCAGGAGGTCGAGGATTCCGATGTGATCGTCATCGGTACTCCGATGAATAACCTGACGGTTCCGTCCGTCCTGAAAGCGTGGATCGATCAGCTTATCCGCGTCGGACGCACGATGCAGTCGACGCCCGCTGGCAAGGTTGGAATGCTTCGGGACCGTCCGGTATTCGTCGGCATTGCCTCCGGCGGCGTGTTTACTGGCGAACGCGCCAACCAGCCGGATTTCCTCACGCCTTATCTTTCTGCCGTACTGGCTTGCATTGGCTTCACCACCATCCACTATTTGCCGCTGCAGGCAACTGCATTTCTCGATGAGGATCAATCCGCGCAACTTCGGGCTTCTCTGATAGCCACGATTGAGCCGCTTTTGACCACTCTCGCGTGCAGCCACGTTTGAGCGTGCGGATATCGCATGCCAAATCTGCCGACGCCTTCGCAAGTCTCCGTTGTGGAGAAACTGTCGTCGACGACGATTAGTGTCCGCTGGAGTGATCCCTGCATGGGACGTTACGAGAGCCAGATCTGGACTATTGGATCGGCACCAGCGGAAGCGGTCTGTGCGCTGTCCGGCAAGGCCATACACCGTGGCGACCCGATATTTCGCCCTCGTGTGAGTCGAACGCATAAACCAGTCAACCGCCATACGGTGATTCTGGCTTCCGCAGTAGGTTGTTTTTCTGAAGAACCATCATGTTAGGGGGCACTGGATCATGAGCGCATTGCGAAAGGTCGTGGTGGTAACCGGAGCATCGCAGGGAATTGGCGCCGCCATCGTTCAGGCGTTCCGCAAGCTCGATTACGCGGTCGTCGCGACGTCCCGCTCGATACACCCCTCTGTCGACAAAGACGTTCTGACGATAGCTGGCGACATTGGTGATCCTGCTGTGGCGCAGCAAGTCATCGCCGAAGGGGTCGCGCGATTTGGACGGATCGACACGCTTGTGAACAACGCCGGCATATATATCGGCAAGCCTTTCACAGAACATAGCGCGGCGGACTACGCAGCGGTGATGAATGTGAACATGGCGGGATTCTTTCATATCACGCAACTGGCGATTGCGGAGATGCAGAAGCATTCTCGCGGCCACGTAGTGAGCGTCACTGCGAGCGTCGCCGACATCGCGTACAGCGGAGTTTCTTCGTCACTAGCGGCATTGACAAAGGGCGGTCTCAACGCCGCAACGAAGTCGCTCGCCATTGAGTATGCAAGCAAGGGAATTCGGGTGAACGCGGTGGCTCCGGGTTTGATCAGGTCGACTATGCACAAGCCAGAAGCCCATGACGATCTCGCCGCGTTGGTTCCACTCGGATTCACGGGCGAGGTGGGCGATATCGCGGACGCGATTGTCTTTCTTGATTCAGCGTCGTTCGTCACGGGCGAGGTACTGCATGTCGACGGCGGGATGAGCGCTGGCCGATAGATTCGGTCCTGCAGTTGGCGAGGAATGAGCATCCCTTCTCGTCGAGATTTTCGGGCGCTGAAATTGTGAGTTTTGCCGTCACCTGATTTCCCCATGCCGAGGCCTTACGGAATTCTATGTCTCACGTCGACTGGTTAAGTCACCTGCTGCAATTGATCACCGTCACTGGCCGGCCTGAAGTCCGCTGCGCCTATGGAGCACCGTGGCGGGTCGAGTGGGATCAAGCGGCAACCCACGAAATCCCGTACCACGTCGTGCTCAGGGGCAAGGCAGTCATCGAGGATCCCGAGACGGGGATGGCAAAGGAACTGGTCGCTGGAGATATTGTCTTGTTACCCCACGGCTCGGCGCACATCCTGCACGACGGGAGTGGAATTCAGCCCGGACCTACTCGCGAGCGTCAGGGTCTCACTGGGTGGACCTTTAGCGAGAATGACGGCGTTGGCGAGCATCTCGATATGTTATGCGGTCGTTTTTTTATTGAACCGCCGCATGACCGACTGATTCGCAATTACCTTCCGACAAATCTGGTGGTGCGGACTACGAGTACCGACGATGAGTCGGGTGCCGAGTCCCTCTCGAACCCTCTCGCCAATTTTGTGAGGCTCATGCGTGATGAGTCTACGGGAGAAAAAGTGGGCGGCTACGCCGTCCTTAATTCGCTCAGTTCGGCGCTGTTCACCATCGTGCTGCGCGAGGCAAGTAAATCCGAGCAGGCCCCAACAGGCTTGTTGGCGCTGGCTGGCCACCCACGGTTGGCCCCCGCGATTTCGGCGATGTTCTCCGATCCCGCTCGCGGCTGGAACCTGCCCGAGCTGGCCGCCTTGTGCAATATGTCCCGCGCCACGTTCATGCGGCATTTCCAGGAAACGCTCGGATGCTCAGCGGTTGATTTGCTAACCGATATCCGCATGAGCCACGCTGCGAACGAGTTGAAGAAGCCGACGATGACCGCAGAGGCCGTAGCCGAATCAGTTGGCTACCAATCTGTATCTTCATTCCGGCGTTTGTTCACAGAGAGGATGGGCATGACACCAGGTGAATGGCGTCGTCTCGCACGTCAGGGGCGATAGACCCCGAAGTTTGTCGCTCCCGGTTCTAACCAGCATCGGACACGATCCGGCGAGGTCGACGCGGAGCGGCCGCTCTTCGTCCGTACGTCCTTCGATGCAATCTGGACAAGGGACTTCAATCGCGCCGGCGCGATGAACGCTGCGGCGTCGCAAGATCGAGCGAACCGATGAGCCCTTGTGGAGTTTGATCCTTTTGGACACTTTATTGAGCATTTTCGCTCTCGAAATAGCCCTCGTGGGGCCTTAAAGTTGAAACACCTCACCACTTGACGGCAAACACGCAGTAGAGACTGCGACGTCACGGTGAAAGCGGCGACGGTGATCCGCAATCTGCACACGAAAGTGATTTTTTGCCGCGCGATCTCGTAAGAGGCGCTTCTGTACCCAGCAGGTCCCTCCACCCAAAGGAATCATCATGAACAGCGAAACCACCCTGAACAGCGGGACGACCATGACCAACGCAGTCATCGACTGTATCGTCAGCCGTAGCGCCACGAAGTATTACGACCCGTCGGCGACGTTGAGCGACGACCAGATCCGCGAGCTGGTGCGGATCTCCACCAGCGCACCGACGTCCTTTCATCTGCAGAACTGGCGCTTCATTGCGGTGCGCACGCCCGCAGCGAAGGCCAAGCTCTTTCCGCTTGCGTGGAGCCAGCCGGCTGTCGCTGACGCGGCAGTCACCTTCATCATCTGCGGACAGTTGGTCGACACTAGCGTGATTCCGGATCGCCTGGCTCCGCTGGTCGAAGCAGGCGTCATGCCGGCGACGATGGTGTCGGAGTGGGAGACCCCGGCACGCGAACTATATATGGCATATCCGCAGCGTCGTCGCGACGAAGCCGTACGCACGGCAACGTTCGGCGCGTCGGCAATGATCTACGCTGCCCGCTCGCTGGGTATGGGGTCCACGCCGATGATCGGCTTCGACGCTGAGGCGGTTCATCGCGAATTCGGCTTGGCCGATGACGAAGTGCCCGCGCTTCTGCTCGCTGTCGGTGCCGAGCGTCAAGGCAACTGGGCGCAAAAGCCGCGTCGTCCCGTGGACGAAGTGCTCGACCTCGTCTAAGCGTGTTGCTGGAGTGTTCACTACGTATAACGTCCAGCCAGCCGCGAAAAGGGTAGTCGTAGGCAAGATGATGCTCAACTGAAGTCCTGAACCGCTTCGACCCGCGCCCGGGCACGAAGCAATCCTCGAGAAGGGTTCAAGAACGAACCATTTTTGATAAGTAGTGCGAATTAACCAGAGATCCTATCATGACCCGTACCACCATTCTTACGTCGGAACAAGTACCCGCCGAATCGAAGGCAACGCTCGATGGCTTCGCCAAGAACATCGGCTTCACGCCGAACATGATGGCTGCGTTCGCGCAAAGCCCGATCGCGTTCAACGCCTGGGCCTACCTGCTCGGCTCCCTGAGCAAGGCGCTCGATGTGAAGACGCGCGACAGCATCGGCCTGGCAGTCTCCGAAGTGAACGGTTGCAACTACTGCCTGACGGTCCACAGTTTCACCGCTGAGCATCTGGCGAAACTGCCGGCGGAAGAAATCATCCTCGCGCGCAAAGGCCACGCCGCCGATCCGAAGCGCGATGCGGCTGTCCAGTTCGCGCGCAAGGTCATCGAAACCCGTGGGAAGGTGGGCGACGCCGACCTGAACGCAGTTCGCGAAGCGGGCTACACGGATGCAAACGTGATGGAAATCGTCGCACTGGTGGCCATGTATTCCCTGACGAATTTCTTCAATAACGTGTTCGACCCTGACATGGATTTCCCCGCTGTCACGCCGGCCGGTTCGATCTGAGCTCGAGACTGCGACGCCCATGACGTTGGTAACCCGAGAGCGACGTTCTTGGGGCACCATTCGCGGGGACGGTCAGCCAGTTTCGTTAAATGGCTGGCCGTCCCCGATCAAGGAAAAAGATGACCCTTCAGCATCCAGTCTTCACGCGCTGGCCAGCGCAACACCCCGACCGGCTCCAGCTCTTTTCACTGCCGACTCCCAACGGCGTGAAGGTCAGCATCATGCTGGAGGAGACGGGCCTGGCGTACGAGGCCCATCGTATCGACATCCTGGCGAAGGAAAACCAGGAACCTGCTTTCGTTTCTCTCAACCCGAACGGCAAGATTCCGGCGATCTTCGATCCAGACGGTCCCGGGAACCGCCCGATCGCATTGTTCGAATCAGGTGCGATCCTGCTCTATCTTGCCGACAAGACGGGGCAGTTCTTGTCCACGGACCCAGCGCTTCGCTTTGAGACGATCCAGTGGCTGATGTGGCAGATGGGTGGTGTCGGTCCCATGTTTGGACAGGTCGGCTTTTTCAACAAA
This sequence comes from Paraburkholderia sp. BR10872, assembly GCF_040965835.1. NCBI lineage: Bacteria > Pseudomonadati > Pseudomonadota > Betaproteobacteria > Burkholderiales > Burkholderiaceae > Paraburkholderia > Paraburkholderia sp. BR10872. Next base: position 8,836 of record NZ_JBFRCN010000088.1, on the reverse strand, counting down.
TTCGCCGGGAAAGCCTACGAAGACAAGCGCCCGCGCGACCGCTATGCGTCGGAAGCCGCGCGTTTGCTCGGCGTGCTCGACACTCGGCTTGCCGGACGCAACTGGGTGATGGGCGATGACTTCAGTATTGCCGACATTTCTCTGCTCGGGTGGGTTCGTAACTTGATTGGCTTTTACGAGGCGCGCGACCTTGTCGGCTTCGATCGCTTCACTCATGTCCAGCGTTGGTTCGATCACGGTCTCGCACGCCCTGCTGTGCAGCGCGGCCTCGAGATGCCATCAGCCTGAATCAGGCCGGGCAGTTAGCCGCATAGCCTCGCTGACACGCAGAAGGAAAAGACCATGAAGATACGGAACATCATCATTGCCAGCTTCGTTGCACTAGCTGCGATGGCCGCCGACTCCGCGGAAGCTCACGACGGTGACGGACAAACCGTCACGAAGAATTTCGACGCAGCGATTCCCAACGTCCCCGGCAAATCGCTGATTGTACTGGAAGTTACGTACGCGCCCGGCGCGGCATCTGTTCCTCACACCCACGCGAAATCCGCATTCATTTACGCGTACGTGATCGAGGGCGCTGTCGAGTCCAAGGTGAATGACGGCCCAACCCGCATCTATCGAGCGGGTGAGAGCTGGTCAGAACCGCCCGGCGCTATCCATTCGATCAGCCGAAACGCGAGCAAAACGCAGCCCGCGAAATTGCTTGCCGTGTTTGTCGTCGACACGGACGACAAAGCGCTGACCACGCCGCTCAGATAGCGGGAATTTTTCCGACAAACACGAATCCTGCGAGGCACTGGAGAGTTTTTCTTAATGCGCAGGAAGTCCTTTCAGACGAGTGAATCCATGATTGAAATCACCGCAGACGCCGAAGCGATCATAAAAGGGGCAATACTGTCGTTCGTCGCGACGGTCAATGAGGATGGGACGCCGAATCTTTCGCCAAAGGCCTCCTTAACGGTCAGGAATGGCAAGCTCTACTTCGCCGATATCGCGTCGCCCGGGACGTTGAGGAATTTGAATGCCAACGCCGCCGTCGAGATCAACGTAGTCGACGTGTTCCTGAGGCGTGGTTACCGGTTCAGAGGAAAGGCGTTCATTGTGCCGCCTGACGGTGACGAATACTCAATGATCGCGGACTGGGTTCGTATAAGCAACGGGCCTGAATATCCAGTCGAACACGTCATCAGGATTGATGTTACTTCGATGTCTTCATTGCTCTCCCCTGCGCACATCTTTGCCGAGCCTCCTCGCAGTCAAGATGAGATACAGAGTACGTACCGTCGGAAGTACGGTATGCGCTTAACCGGGGAATAGACTTTAAATGTCAACCTGCGGTTCGATCGAATCACGCCTTCGCGACCGGAGGAAAGAAATTGCCCGTGAGACTGAAGTTAATTGTGGTTGATCGCATTGCTTGATGCTGTGGTTTGGTCACAGTTGCGCTTCATCGCTCTACTGCCATAGGACTTCGGGAGAACTCTATGCAATCAGTTGAGATCAAAGCCATCGAAAATAGCGATTTCGATATGTGGCTGCCACTTTGGGAAGGCTATCAGCAGTTTTACAAGGTTGATATCCCGCATGCTGTGACGCGCAACACCTGGGAGCGCTTCCTCGACCCCAACGAACCGATGTACGCGGTGCTCGCCATGACATGCGGTCACCCTTGCGGCTTCGCGCACACGGTCTACCAAAGGTCGACCTGGACATCTGCCGACTACTGCTATCTGCAGGACCTGTTTGTTGGACCTGACGCACGTGGGCGTGGCATTGGTCGCGCACTGATCGAACATGTGTACGCGGCGGCGAAACGTCGAAAAGCTCCTCGGGTGCACTGGCTGACTCACGAAACGAACTACCCAGGCAGGCTCCTCTACGACGCCGTGGGAGAGCGCTCTGGCTTTATACAGTACCGGAAGGTGTTCAAGTGAAACTCACTTGTCCAACCTTTGCCTGGAGACTAGCGAGGCGTCGCGAGCTGGATGGAAATAAGGGGTGGCGTCGGGTCGGATCTCCATTGTGTCTAACGTTTCCTGGACTATTTCGGTCGAAGTTAGTCCCGGAGCCGCTATCGGAAAAGTAAAGCTGTGAATCGGTAAAAAACCCTTCAACATACTGAATCGGGAAATCAAAATGAGCATTCGTACAAGTCAGTTTCGCTTTCAAATCGCAGAACGGAGCGTTGGGTCTCGAACTGGTCTTTTGTTGCTGAGGTGGGCGCTTGTCGTAATCTTTCTGTGGTTCGGAGCAATGAAATTCACCCACTATGAAGCGACTGGAATATCGCCGTTTATCGTGAATAGTCCTATCATGGGCTGGTTGAATTCTGCGTTCGGTGTTCAAGGGGCAAGTGATGTGATTGGTTTGCTAGAGCTGTCGACCGCAGTCGCCCTAATTATCGGATCGATTCAGCCCTTTTTCTCTGCGTTGGGCGCTGCGATGTCGGCCGCTACCTATCTGATCACGCTTACCTTCATGTTGAGCACCCCTGGCGTCGCCGAAGCGACTGCAGGTGGCTTTCCTGCGATTTCTGCGTTGCCCGGCCAGTTCCTGCTTAAAGACCTCGTCCTGCTGGCTGCATCGTTGACGCTCTTGCTGGGGTCGCTCCGGACTTCGCACGGCGACGCACGGCGGTGAGTTGATGGAAAGTTAAATGTCTGGATAAGCTGAGGAGATGAAGAATGGAAAGCAAAACCGCACGAAGCGCTGAGATAGGCGACAGCATTTCTGACAAATCCTCACATCCGGATGAGCGTACTCTCCGCGACTGGTTGGGTCCGGAGGCGTTCGAGCATTGGGGCGAGCTGCGAAGCTGGATCGACGAGTTTTACCCCAATGTTTTCACGCCGGATTGGATATATGGCGGCAAGAAGCGTGGTTGGGCACTGCGCTACAAGGAGAACAGGGCGTTTTGCAGTCTGTTTCCGGCATACAGGCTGTTGTCCGTATTGGTTGTCTTAGGCCGGGCCGAACGAGAGAAGTTTGAAGAAAGGCGTTACTTCTGGAGTCCGCCGCTGGTCAAACAGTACGACGAATCCCGGACTTATCATGACGGGAAATGGATGACAATCCCAATCCTGTCGGTGGACGACCGAGTTGAGGTGACAGATCTCATGAGGATGAAACGCCCCACGCTTGCACCTTTTCGCGGGTTGTAGCCCGGTATCACATGGGCGGTGGCTGCATTGTTGCGCACCGCCTGTTTGCGCTTTCGCTCCGCACCTCATATAAATTTCTGCGGGCCATCCGTGGCTGACCGGCACGCAAAGGTCACGCGGATACCTGCGTAAAAATCACCAAGGTGCACGTAAATCTGGGCTCCGGCTGAGTTGGGCCAAACCGTCGCGAGCGTTGGATCGGGCGATTTTCTAGCATGAGCAGGCATAGCGTCCCGAACGCGACGTTCTCGCCGTGCAGCATGCCGTGTGTTTCGCTTAGGGTAGTCAGTCCACCATGCACGCCGTGTGCTGCGGAGCATCCGCAGTTCTCGAAGCCGATACTGCTGAGCAGCCTATTAGCTTCGATGACGTTTTCGACTGCCGTGGTACAGAGACGGCTTCGACCGCCTGCTTTGCCTTCAGACCGTCTCGCATCAGTACATCGTGGCAGGCTCGCGCAATGGCAATACCAGTAGCTGTCGGAGGGAACCGTCCCGCGACGTAGTTGTTCGTTCGCGACTCCAGGTTCGAACGTGCCTCGAACCAAGTCGATAGCGCATCGCCGATTCCTGCGACGAGAAAGCGTACTGGCGCACTCGCCACAATGCTGGTGTCCACTACGACCAGATCGCGACTAGAGGCAGCCGCGCGGACCCCTCGTATACGCCCTTAGACGTATAGCGGACGGCGACAGCGCTACACGGTGCGTCCGTTGACGCAATCGTCGGAACGATGACGGTCCGCGCGTTGGCTTCGAATGCCGCAATCTTGACGGTGTCTGCAGTCTTTCCCCCGCCGCCGCCCACGAGAATCTGGCTCTCCTTGCCTCTGGCGATTGCGGCCACGTGCGCGATTTCAGCCAGCGTACATTCGCCGCCGAACTTCTCCAGATGTACCGACAGCTTGGCATCTTCGAGATCGCGCTGTAGTGAACTGCTGAAGCGTTCGAACAGAAACGGATCGATCAGAACGAGCACGTTGCGGCCCAACGGTGCAACGTGCTGTGAAAGGCGCGAGATCTCACCCGCGCGCTGGATATATTTTCCGGGCCCGGCATAAGCGCTGGACATGCTGGGTGTCTCCTTTGTATTTGATATGGCAGCGTCAAAAAGAATCGGCTAACCTTGAACCGAATATCCACCGTCTACCGGAATGACCGCGCCAGTCATGAAGTCGCATTCGCTTGAACAGAGCGCCACGGCAATGCCGGCAAGGTCCTCGGGCTTGCCCCAGCGCCCCTGAGGCGTGCGGCTCAAGATGCCCGCTTCGAGGTCAGGGAAAAGCCGTTTCGCCTCGGCGGTCAGATCGCTTTCGATCCAGCCAGGCAGCAACGTGTTGACCTGAATGTTATGAGGTGCCCATTCAACAGCCCACGCTTTGCCGAGCTGCACGATTCCGCCCTTGCTGGCCGCATAGGCCGAACCGTAGGTCGTGCCGAACAGGGAGAGCATCGAGCCGATATTGATAATCTTGCCGCCACCTGCGCGCGTGAACGCACCGTGAATAGCCTGAGCGCAGAAATGCGCGCCGCTCAGGTTCGTATCGACAATCTGGTGCCATTCCTCGGAGCCTAGCTCGTGCCCTTGCTTGCGGATATTCATGCCAGCGTTGTTTATAAGGATATTTAGACAACCGAAATGCTGCTCGGCCTGCTCGATCGCCTCAGTGCACTCACCTTGATTCGTGATGTCGGCTTGAATGAAATGGCCGTTTGCACTACCGCCTGACAGCGATTCAATTGCAGCACGGCCTTTCCATCGATCGCGACCAATCAGCACAACACGCGCACCAGCCGCAACCATGCCGCGAGCGATGCCGAGCCCAATGCCGCTCGCTCCACCCGTAACGACCGCCACCTTTCCTGAAAGGTCGAACATTGTTGTCTCCTTTTTAAGTTTGAGATACGAACCGGGAATGAGGATAGCCGAGCAGGATTCGGTACGGTGCAGAGAGCTTGCACGACATTTTTCGTGGGCGAGCATTCATAAAACGCATGCTTGGCGACGTGCAAATTTGCGATTGAATCGCCTCGGGAGTTCCGGGGACTATTTTGCTCGAGTCATGCTACGGAGGCAGACCCATTGAATTTCGCATAATCGGCTTTTGCCTCGTCAGGCGTATCGTTCCCGACCAGTCCGAATGCGCGGCGATGCAACGATGACCGTCGTAACGCTCTACGGATATTTCGTGGCGCCGATTTGTGAACCCGGCATTGTGTTGCCGAGCGAGTGTCTACCGCAGATCTTGGCCGACGACTCTTCGCGTGCGAATGTTCGCTGCCGCTTCGCCCGCTCACCACGGAAGACTAGTGAGAGTTAGCAGTCCGGTACGAACTCGCCGTGCGCTTCATGAGCAACTCGTGCTTTCCGATCGGACGAGTGTCGGGCCTTGTGGGATATGCGCATCACGGGACGTTCACGAACTGGTTCGTCGGGCGTTTCGGCATGACGCCGCGCGCCTGGCGCAATAACCGCATGGGATGGTTGTGCTGATCATCAGGTAATTTTTTGGGAAGCGGTAGCAAGTGTCCGTTACTTGGGCCGGTGCCGCCGTTCGAATGTCCGCGCCGAACCGACGCCCAGTGTCTGTTCATGGCCGAACCCGGTCCCACACGTCCGGCTGAGTTCGTTAAGGGTTATTCGATGCCTGCCATCGGTCACAGGAATGTGACGGTGCCTCCGCGCGTGTCGGCAGGCGTCGAATAAGCCTCGATGGAGGAAACCGCGGAGTGCCCCGAAGCGCTTGAAGTCTTCGCGGCTATGGCGATTGATAGGCCAGGATGCTCAGCGGTGCCGGATGCGGTGCGTTCAGGCGGGATGTCGGGTGGGCACTGACGCGGTGACGAAGCGGTGCTGAGGTGCGATCGCGATGATGACGCGGGCTTGGGAGGCGCTTGGAGAAGCGACTCGCGCAAACGTTCGCTCGTGGGCCGCGTTGCCGCAGAGCCGACGTTCGACAGGCGGATCGAAGAACCGCGATGCTCATGTCTGCCTCCGCCGCATCGGTGGTGCCCGGATCGGGGCTGCGCGCGAGGATGTCGATGACGATCATCGGTGCGCCGCAGTGCCGGCAGATGAAGACGGGCCGGGTTGCGATGACGCTGTCGTCCGCTAACGGGCTGATTTCGGGTGCAACATGCAGCAGATCGCGCACCTTCGCGAGCCTGGCGCGGCGCACCGGGTTGGCGAGCAGTCCGTAGTGACGGATTCGATGGAAACCACCGGGCAGCACATGGAGCAGGAAGCGGCGTATGAATTCGCCGGCCTCCAGCGTCATGGTCTTGTAGCGGGTGTGTCCCTTCGCGCGGTAGTCCTTCCAGCGGAACGTCACGCCGCGCTCATCGAAGGCGACGAGGCGCTGGTTGGAGATGGCAACGCGGTGCGTGTAGCGTGAGAGGTACTCGAGCACCGCCTTCGGCCCGGCAAACGGGCGCTTGGCGTAGACCACCCATTCGCAGGCACGCAGCGGCGCCAGCCACCGGGCAAAGGCAGCGGGATCCGCGAGCCCGGTGTACTCGCCGAAGAACTGCAGCTGGCCATGCCGGTGGGCCACTTCGAGCGCGTCGAGGAAGCGACGTCGGAACAGACGCGACAGGGCGCGCACCGGCAGGAAGAAGCCGGGCCGGCACGCGATCCAGCGCTCGTCGTCGGGTGAGAGTCCGCCGCCGGGTACGATGCCATGCACATGCGGGTGATGCGTGAGCGCCGAGCCCCAGGTGTGCAGTACGAGCGTGGCCCCGATCTGGGCCCCAAGATGCTTCGGATCCGCAGCGATGGTACGCAGCGTGTCGGCGGCGATGTCGAGTAGCAGGCCGTAGATGATCCGTTTGTTGTACCAGGCGATTGCGCTGATGGGTGCAGGCAGGGTGAAGACGACGTGGAAGTATTCGACGGGTAGCAGACCGGCCTGGCGTGCCTCCAGCCAGCGGTGTGCGGCGCTGGCCTGGCACTTCGGGCAATGCCGGTTCCGGCACGAGTTGAAGGACACCTCTGTCCTCGCGCAGCCTGAACAGCGCAGCAGATGTCCGCCCAGTGCCGCCGTGCGGCACCGTTCGATGGCCGACATGACCTTCAGCTGCCCCAGGCTCAGGTGTGCCGTGGCTCGCCACGCTGGCCCGTGGCTGCGGAAGATGTCCGCAACCTCCAGCATGAGGCGCTACAGCGCGCGGGCCTACCCGGGAGGCAGACGGTCCAGCGGACTGGTGACCTCGTGCAGCAGGTCGGTAGCGACCTGGACATAGAGCGCGGTGTTCTCGAGCTTCGCATGGCCGAGCAGCACCTGGATTACGCGGATGTCCACCTTTTGTTCGAGGAGATGTGTCGCGAAGCTATGCCGCAGCGTGTGCATGGACACGCGCTTGTCGATCTGCGCGGCCTCGGCAGCGGCATGGATGGCGCGGTTCAGTTGCCGCGTGCTGAGCGGGTCGACGGGATCGAGCCCAGGAAACAGCCACCCGCCATCGAGCATCTTGCCCTGCGCCCGCGCCACGTGCCACCACACACGCAGGCGCTCGAGCAGCACCGGCGAGAGCATCGCATAGCGATCGCGGCGGCCCTTGCCCTGCTCGATACGCAGTGTCATGCGTTCGCTGTCGACGTCGGTGACCTTCAGTGCTACCACTTCGCTGGCGCGTAGCCCCGCGCCGTACGCGACCGACAGCGCGGTCTGGTGCTTCAGGTTGCCGGCCGCCTCGATGAGTCGTCGCACTTCACCAGGACTGAGCACGACGGGTAATACGCGGGGCACGCGAACTGGTTGCATCCTGACCATCAGCTCGGGCCGGTCGAGCGTGACGGTAAAGAAGAACCTGAGGCCGGTGATCGCGTGGTTCAGCGACACGGCCGATATGCCATGGTCGACCAGATAGAGCTGGTAGCGCCGAGGTCCTCGACGGTGGCCGTGTCAGGTGAGCGTCCGAGAAACCGGGCGAACTCACGCACGATGTGCAGATAGATGTCCTGCGTCTTGGGAGCAAGCTGGCGCATGCGCATGTCGTCGATCATGCGCTGGCGCAGCGGGCTGGCGTTTGCTGGTGAGGAGGTCATGATTCGGCTCCTGTTGAGGAACGAGGCGGATTGCCTCATTCGCCAACATAAAACCGCGTGACCGGCCTCTCCCTGACCTCCAGCGTCGGACCGTAGCCCCTACCGCGCGAGCGGTTTAGTCCAGCCGACCCGTTGCTGCCGGTCAAGTCGTCGGAGGTGCGACGGCTGCTCTCAGAGTCCAACCGTCATTCGCTCGCTATCGTCTGGCCCTTAGCTTGTCGGCCATTGCGGTCATCCACGGGTCATGCGGCTCGAACTCGGCGAACGGCCGGCCCTGCTTCGAGCCTTCCCGCTCGTCAGACCGTCTGCCAGTCAGGCTCTGCTGGCACGTCGCACGACCTCGTGGCTGCGGATTGTTTCGAGGGACGCTGTGCGTGACGCGTTGGCGACAGCGTCACCGGCTTCTTCGCCGCATCCAGGACCCGCTCCCGACCCGCTGTCGCGACGAAGGATGTGCCCATTGAGCGGTCCTCACCAACCTTGAAAACGGCCACGGCTTGACGCAACGCCTGCGCCTGTTGGGCCATCGACTGTGCCGCGGCCGAGGCTTCCTCGACCAGGGCGGCATTCTGCTGGGTCACTTCATCCATCTGCGTGACGGCCTGATTGACTTGCTCGATGCCGGTG
>NZ_JBFRCN010000087.1:0-21260 GCF_040965835.1 Paraburkholderia sp. BR10872 | reverse complement strand
GCGCCGGTCAGGCCCGCACCGATGGCCGCTTCGGTCAACGCGACGTCGACAGCACGAAGCACTAGCCAGGCCAGCGTGAGCAGCAGGCCGTAAGGAATGAATCCGGCGACCGCGGCGAACGTATCGCGCACGACGACCGTCCAGAGCGCAAGCCCCAGCAACAGGATGCCGATACCGACGGAGATCGCGGCGATCATGCACGCTCCTCCTGCCGGCGCGCGGCGCGCGCGATGAGCTGCGACACATCGGACGACGTCAGCATCACCAGCAGCCAGACCACGATCAGCTTGAGGGCGATCACGATGTGACCCGTCTGCGGCAACAGCCCCAGCACCACCATGCCCAGGCCTAGATTGTCGGCCTTGGTCAACGCGTGCAGCCGCGTGTACGTGTCCGGGAACCGCAACAGCCCGACTGTGCCGGCCACGAAAAAGACAATGCCGGCCAGCATGGCAATGATCGTGAAAATATCGGCTGCGGCTTTCATTTCCGGTCCTCTTTCGCGATATCGCCTTCTGCCTGACGATCGGCCTTGACGAAGGCGACCGACGCGAACGCCGCAAGCACGGCGAGCGTCAACGCCACATCCACGACAGCCTCGACGCCGCTTGCCGTGCCGACCAGTAGCAACGCCGCGATCCCTCCCGTGCCGAACAGTTGCGCGGCCATCATGCGGTCGGCGCGCGTGGGCCCGCGCAGCACCGACAGCAGGCCCACGGCCACCATCAGCAGCACCAGCGCGCAAACGGCGATGAGCACGTCAGCCATGACGTTCACCGCTGACCAGCGCGCCCGCGAGGCGCCGTTCTTCGTCCGCCAGTTGTTCGTCGACCCGCTTCGAGGTGTCGAGGCAGTGGTAAACGAGCCCGTCCGCGGTCTCATCTACCGGCAGCGACCCCGGCAAGACGCTCGTGATGATGGCGAATCCATTGCGCGCCGTTCCCGGCGGAAAACCGACACGATAGACCACGATACCGGGCCGCAAAGGCAGGCGCGGGTCCAACGCGCGGCGCGCCACGTCGATGCCCGCGAGCAGGGACTGCAAGAGGAAATGCGGAACGAAGACGAGTAAGGCGCCGAGCCGTACCCTTCCCGCGACGGGAGGCAGGAGCCGCAGGCTCATCTGCGTCGCGACGAGCGTCGCGATCAGGCCGCAGACGAGATCGGCCGGCTTCACGCTCGGCATCAGGATGATCCATAGCGCGAGAAAGCAAACCGCGCGTGTCAGCGCGACGCGCCAGTGCGAACGCCAGTCGAGCAGGAAAGCACGAAGCGTTGGTGAGCTCATGGAAGATACGCCTCCTCTATCGAAAAACCAGCGAGCGCGAAAACGGCGGGCGTCTGCCGGATGGCGTCAGGCCCCGGCGGCTCACGTCGCCCCGCTCGCCATCCCCGAAGACTGCGACGGCGGCCGGTCTTCCTTGCCAAACACCACCATGTACAGGGCCGGCAGGAACACCAGGGTCAGCAGCGTCGCCACCAGCAAGCCGCCCATGATCGCGAAGGCCATGGCGCCCCAGAACACCGTAGGCGCGATCGGGATCAGGCCAAGCACGGTCGAGATCGAGGTCAACATCATTGGCCGGATGCGCGATGTGCCCGAAGCGACAACGGCCTCGAGTACGCCCATGCCCTCGTGTCGAAAAGTCTCGATCTGCACGATCAGGATCAGGCCGTTCTTGGCGATCATGCCGATCAACGCAAGAATGCCCAGAATGGCGACGAAACCAAGCGGCCGGTTGAAAACCAGCAGTGCGAGCACCACGCCGATCAGGCCCAATGGCATCACCGAGACCACCATGGCCAGGCGCTTGAAGCTCACCAGCAGCAGCATCATGCTCGTCAGCATCAGCACGATCATCACCGGGACCACGGCAAATACCGAGGCTTGCGAAGTCGCGCTTTCCTCGAAGATGCCGCCAGTCGCGACGTGGTAACCCTTGGGCAGCTTCGCGTTGAACGCATCGATTTTCGGCGCGAGCGTTGCGACGACTTCGTCGGGCAGCTCGCCATGCATCACGTCGGCGCGCACCGTGAGCGTCGGCACACGGTTTCGCCGCCATATCAGCGGCGACTCCTGTTCCTCCGTGAACGTCGCGAACTGACTGAGTGGAACCATGCGCCCGCTCGGCGTGGGCACCTGCAGCGTACTCAGTGACTGCACCGTCAGCGGCTGCTCTTCCTGCGCGCGCGCCACGACGTTGACGAGGTAGATGTCGTCGCGTATCTGCGTGAGTGGCGTGCCGGTAATGACGGTGTTCATGATGGCGGCCAGCGCGGCGGAACTCACGCCTAGCTGACGCGCTTCATCCTGGTTGATGTGGATGCGGATCTGCCGGGCCGGCTCCATCCAGTCGAAATTGATGTGGCGTGTTCGCTCGTCGGAACCCACGATACCGGCCAGATCGAGTGCGGCCCTGCGCACCTGCGCCGGGTCGGGCCCCGAGACGCGATACTGCAGCGGCCACCCCACCGGCGGTCCCAGTTCCAGCGGCGACACGCGGGCGACGATACCGGGGAACTGCTCGCTCAGCGTCTTCTCCAGTTTCAATTGCAGCCGGTCGCGCGCCTCGAGACTTTTCGCGACCACGATGACCTGTGCGAAAAACGGATTGGGCAGCTGAACATTGAGGGTAAGAATAAAGCGCACTGCGCCGCGGCCCACATAGCTGCTGAAGTGATCGACATCGGGATCGCTTTTCAGAATGGCTTCGAGTCGCGCGACCTGGTCCGCGGTCGCGTGGATGGACGCGTTCTGGCGCAAGGTCAGATCCACCGTCAGCTCCGGCCGGTCCGAGGCGGGAAAGAACTGCCGCGGCACGAACCGGACGAGGAAGATCGACACCACGAACGCCGCGAGCGTGACGGCAATCGTCAACCACCTGAGCCGCAGCGCGCCGCGCAGGAAGCGGTCATAGGCCATGAGCATCTTGCCGGGCTTGCGCGGCTCCTTTTCGGCCTTGGGCGCTTTCAGGATTGCCACACCGACGAGCGGCGAGAAAATCACCGCACCGAACCACGACGCGAGCAGCGCGATGGCGACTACCGCAAAAATAGAAAACGTATATTCGCCGGCCGAACTCTTTGCGAAGCCAATCGGCACGAAACTGGAAATCGACACGAGCGTGCCGATCAGCATTGGCGCGGCCAGCGTACGGTACGCGAACGTCGCGGCCTGATCCTTGCTGTCACCGGCGGCGAGGCGGTTGATCATGGCGTCGACGGTGGTCATGGCGTCGTCGACCAGCAGGGTCAGCGCGATGATCAGCGCGCCCAGCGAGACCCGGTGCAGGTCGATGTGCACGACGTCCATGATCCCGAAGACAATCGCCAGCGTCAGCGGGATAGACAATGCCACTACCGTCCCCGGCCGTATGCCCAGACTCACGAAGCTGCACACCAGGATGATGATGATCGCCTGCCAGAGCGACGCCATGAAGTCGTTGATCGCCACGTCGACGGTATCTGACTGATTGGCGACCAGGAACGGCTCGATGCCAGCGGGCAGGTTCGCGGTGGCGTCGGCCATCTCGGCCTTCAGGTTGCGACCGAGCGCCAGTATGTCGCCCGAATCGCGCATGGCGATCGCGAGGCCGATGGCCGGCCTGCCGTTGACGCGGAACATTGGCTGTGGAGGGTCGGCGAAACCGCGTCTCACGGTGGCGATGTCGCCGAGGCGAACGATGCGCCCTCCCAGCACGAGGTTGACATTCTCGATGTCGCGTTCGGAATCGAAGGCGCCCGTCACCCTGAAGAACACCCGCTCCTGCCCGGTTTGCAGGACGCCGGTCGGCCTGATGAGATTTTGCGCTCTCAATGCGGCGACGATGGTCGGGTAGTCCAGACGCAAGCCCGCCAGACGGGTGGTCGAGAATTCGATGTAAATCTGTTCGTCCTGAGCGCTCAGGACCTCGATCTTCGACACGTCCGGCACCAGCAGCAGGCGCGAGCGAATCGCCTCGACGCGATCGCGCAACTCGCGCATGTTGTAGCCGTCGGCGGTGAAGCCGTAGATGATGCCGTAGGTGTCGCCGAAGTCGTCGTTGAAGAACGGCCCGAGCGTTCCCGCCGGGAGCGTTTGTCGCATATCGTCCACGTTTTTGCGAACCTGATACCAGACGTCCTGGACTTCGGAGGGTGGCGTGGACTGCAGAAGATCGACGAAGATTGTCGTCTGACCCGCTGTCGTATAGCTGCGTATGCGATCCAGGTGACGGGTCTCCTGCAACGTGCGTTCGAGCCGCTCGGTCACCTGCGAGAGCGTGTCGTCGACAGTGGCCCCCGGCCACGCAGCGGCCACCACCATGGTGCGGAATGTAAAGACCGGATCTTCGGCGCGCCCCAACCCCAAGAATGACAGGGTTCCCGCGACCAGCGCAGCGATCATGAGGAACACGACCAGGGGGCGCTTCGAAAGCGCCCACTCGGATAGATTCGGGCCAATCACCTGGCTGCCTCGGTCCAGTTAATTTTCTGTCCCGGCCGCAATGCCTGCACGCCGGCAGTCACGACCACGTCGCCCGTGTCGAGACCTCGCGACACCTCGACGCGGTCCTCGCCATACGCCTGAAGCTCGACCTCACGCGCCGAAACCGTCCCTGTCTTCGTATCGACCACCCAGACCGCCGGCTTCCCTCCTGGCTGGATCAGGGCGCTCGAAGGAATTTCGATGGCCGCCGCGCGCGGAAGCGTCATGTGGCCAATGACCGTACTGCCAAGGCGCATGGCTGCCGGCGGATTGAGGACTTGAACCCGGACCGCAAAGGTTCCGGTCACCGGATCGGCGCGGGGCGATACTTCGCGCACCTTACCAACGGCGGTGACCTCGGGGTTGCTGGCAAGCGCGATGACGATGTCGGGACTGGCCGGCGCGACGTCCTTGATCGCGGCGGGCACATCGAATACGGCATCCACCGCGCCCTCGCGAGCGATCTGCACGATCATGCGGCCAGCCGGAACCACCTCGCCCGGCTCCGCTCCGCGCGCCGTCACCACGCCGGCTACGTCGGAAACGAGGTCGGTATAACTCAGCCGGTTCTGCGCGATGTTGACCAACGACTGCGCCGAATCGACTTGCGACTGGGTGATCTTTGCCATCGCTTCCGACTGCTCGAACGAAGCACGCGACACGGCATGCTCCGCAAGCAGATCGCGCATGCGGGTGAACATCGTGCGCGCTTCCAGGGCTTGTGCCTGCGCGGCGGCCAACTGTGCCCGAGCGGACTGCAGGCTGCTTTCCTCGTTCATCCGGTCAAGCCGCGCCAGTACCTGGCCCGCCTTGACACGGTCCCCGACATCGACGTTGCGGGACGTCATTCTTCCGTCGATACGGAACGATTGATTGATCTCGGCCTGCGCCTGCAATCTTCCGGTCAAGGCAATGGTCGCTCCGGCCTCCTGCTTTTCTATCCTGACGACGCGTACCGGGCGCACTTCCGTCACCTGCGCCTCTTCGCCCTTACGGCAGCCCGCCAGGAGTCCGCCCGCCGCCGTTAGGCACAGCGCACACAGCGTCACGGCCAAAGGCCGCGACACCATTCGACCTGCAGCATGATTCGCAAACACTGGCGTATTCCTCTGGATCCCTGGACAGGTTGCCCGTGTCCACCGTGAAATGGCTTCGCGCCCTGTTGCGGCCCCGCCGGGCGTGCCGGTGTATTCATCCGAAAACAACGACGATTCAAGCGCTAGAACTCGACGACACCGGGCGACGTTCCAGACTGACGATGAACACCACGATCGGAATGACGTTGGCGAACGTCACGATGGTGTTGATGAACGCGGCCTGCTTCACGCCGCGAAGAACGAGGAAATGAAACAGCGAGATGTCAGCCGACGCCACGACGATGGCCGCGCCCACCACGCCGCCGACTACCCTCGCGGTCAACTGCACGCGACTCATTTTCTGCCCGGTATCGGCCATCGGTTTCCTCGGTTCGACACTTCGTTTTATCGAGAGGTCAACGACACCTGCGTTCACTTCATCGCGTCACGCGCACCGAGTTGTTGCCGAGCAGCACACGCACGCGGTCACCCGGAACGAACTGCTGATCCGCATCCTGGACAATCGACATCAGTTGCCCCGAATCCAGACGCACGACGATTTCAAGGGCTTGCCGCTGCGTGACGCGCTGCTCGACGGCATTGCCCGCCGCGCCGCCCAGCACGGCGCCGCCGATGCCCGCCGCTACGGCACCCGTGCCGCGCCCGATGTTGCTGCCAGCCGCGATGCCGCCAAGCGCGCCGCCGGTTATTGCGCCAATGCCCGTTGGACCAGGCTGGATCGTGACGGGCCGCACGGATTCGACCGTACCGAGTTCGACCACCATCACCTGCTGCGCCTGGGCCGGCGAGAAGACAGAGCCCGAAGTTGGCGCCTCGCAACCGGAAAGCGCGAACGAGGCGACTACAGAGCCAAGAAGTGTTGCAGCGAGAAAACGCATGACATTTCCCCTAATGCGGCGCATTGCGGATTCGCTAATCTATTCGGCCTGTTTGCTAACGATTCCACGCACAGTCATTAGCGAACATTCAGCCAATACGTACGCGGAGCATTGTCTTTTGCCGTCCATCCTCCGAATACCTGACGAACATTATGGAATACGATCCGCACAGATGTATTCAACGTGCCATTCGTTCGAAAATGGTTCAGCGATTCAATGTGGCGCGCATTTTTTATCCATCTGCTTCGGCTTATGTCTCTTACCGGTGCTGAACAAATCCACGCCTGGTGCAGTTCTGGAAACGGCAATACGCCGATTGCGCCCTCATTTTCGTCGCGCAAGCGGAGCGACTGATGCCTCAGGGATAGACAGGTGCGCTGGTCGATCTCCAGCACAATGCGTCGACAGCAATGACAAGCCGGGTTCGATCGCGATTGCGACGCGTCGCCTGGTTCTTGATCGGCTAACTACCACGAGATGCGTTAGCGGCTATAAAGTTTTCTCTTTCCTCCGATCTGTTTTATCGTCTGAAACACGTTGCCGCATTGCGTCGTCGCTCAGCCGTTCAATATATTGGGCTCCTGACTATTTACTATTGACTACGGGCACAAAAAGGGAGAGCGTATCCCTTGGCATCAGGTTCGCTGTTGTCTCGATCAGACCAACAATCCGAGGTAACCATGTGGATCTTCCGTGTCGATGAACCTCATCTCGGGGTCATCCGTATTCGAGAATGGCGCCGTCGCGCGCATCACACCATCGGCCTTCTCGTCATGCTGCTGGGCGGCGCCACCATCGGGCTGGTCGCCCTCGATCAGTCCAGCAACGCTTTCCCCGACAAACTGTTTACGGCTCTTTGGAACGGAGTCAATCTCATTACGACACTCGGCGCCTTCAGCGAATTCAGTCCGCCTCAAAAGGGCTTCATGCTTATGGCCATGGTCGCGACACTGCTGATCGGCGGGTTCGCAGTCTCTAGACTCACAGGCATGCTTTCGGGCGATGACGTGATGGCTTATCGGGAGAACAGAATCATGGAACGCAAGCTCGAGCAACTCGCCAATCATGTCGTGGTGGTTGGATTCCATTCTCTCGGAGAGCGGGTTGCAGACTACCTGCATGAGGAGGGAAGCACCGTGCTCGTACTCGTGGGCGATCAGGATCAGGCCAACCGGGCAACGGATTGCGGGCATCTGGTCGTACTCGGCTCGCCGGACGCCTTCGACGAAGTGCTCAAGCGTGCGCGACTCGACAGCGCGAAAGCCATGTTCGTCACGACACCCGACAGCAATAACAATCTGGCAATCACCCTGCTGGCCCATACGCTCAACCCGTCGCTCGCCATTGCCGTACCGGGCGAAAACCCCTTGCGAAAAGGGCTGCTGGAGAACGCTGGCGCGACCAACGTCGTCATCGCCGACGACATCATCGCCAAAGCACTGGTCACCCGGATTACGACTGCAGCGGAGGCCGCACAATGAAGCCCACCGCTCCTGCACCGCACCGCCTCCCTCATCTGCCTTTCCTGCAGGGACTGCTGCCCTTCAATGCCGCGCAACTGCCGCACGACATCATCGCCGGGATCACGCTGGCGGCGCTCGGCATTCCCGAAGTGATGGGATACACGAAAATTGCCGGCACCCCCACCGTGACGGGCCTCTATACGATCCTGCTGCCGCTCGTGGCGTTCGCGCTCTTTGGTGCGTCGCGACAACTGGTCGTCGCCGCCGACTCGGCCACTGCCGCCATTCTCGCGGGTACCTTGACGGCCGTCGCCGCACTCGGCAGCAAGGACTATGTCGCGCTCACGAGTACAGTCGCCTTGACGGTCGCCGCAATGCTGGTGATCGCGCGTGCTTTTCGTCTGGGTTTTCTGGCCGACTTTCTTTCCCGCAGCGCGTTGATCGGCTTCCTGACCGGCGTCGGCATCCAGGTCGCAGGAGGCGAGCTTGCCGGCCTGATCGGACTCGCCAGGCAAGGGCATGGGCCGTTGATGCAGATCGCGTCCGCGTTGCAACGCGTGGCCCAGGCCAATCTTCCGACCACGATGCTCTCGATCGCCGTGCTCGTGGTGATCATCGGCTGCAAGCGCTTCGTGCCGCGCGCACCGGGTGCGCTGATCGCCGTGATCGGCTCCATCGTGGCAAGCGGCGTGTTCAATTTTGCCGGACATGGCATCGCGGTGACGGGCGAAGTACCGGGGGGACTCCCGTCATTGTTCCTCCCACCGTTGCATATGGGCGAGATCAACCAGGTACTGATCACCGCCGCCTCATGCTTCATCGTCATCATTGCCCAGAGCGCAGCAACGGCACGCGCGTACGCCAATCGCTATAACGAAAGGGGCGACGACAACGCCGATATCATCGGGCTCGCGGCCGCCAACGCGGCGGCGGCTTTCACGGGAACATTCGTCGTGAACGGCAGCCCGACCAAGACCGAGATGCTCGACGACGCGGGCGGACGCACCCAGGTCGCCCATCTCACGACTGCCGCCATCGTGTTGCTGGTGCTGCTATTTCTCACGAGACCGCTGAGTCTGCTCCCTGCCGCCGTGTTGTCGGCCATCGTCTTCATGATCGGCGTAAAGCTGATCGACGTGAAAGGCATGATCGAACTGTATCGCATGCAGAAGGACGAGCTCGTCGTGGCGTTGCTGACTGCGGGCGTCGTCGTGTTCGTCGACGTGATGCACGGCATTCTTGCTGCCGTCGTGCTTTCCCTGATCGCGCATGCACGCCACAGCTACCGCCTGCGGACCCGGGTGCTGACGCGAGGCCCCGGCGACAGCTGGATCGCGCGACATGTCGAGCCCGATCTGCTCGCCGCACCTGGGATCGTCGTCTACCGTTTCGAAGCAGACCTGTTCTATGCGAACACCGGCCGATTCACGGAAGAGGTGCTCAAGCTTGTCAACGAAGCGAGTCCGGGGCTGCGCTGGGTGGTGATCGATGCATCGGAGATCAGCAACATCGACTACACGGCAGGCAAGACCTTGATCCAGCTAGGCGGCGAACTCGACAAGCACGGTGTGGGCATAGCCGCGGTCGCCCTCCCCTCGGGCGTCCGACACGAAATCGAGCGGTACAAGGCATTGCGTGTGAGCGGCGTGCATCGCGAGGTCTTTGCAACCGTCGATGCCGCAATCGAGGCGCTACGTGACATTTCGCCGTCTACGTCCTCAACTTCTCAAGACGCCAAGCCGCAATGAAGCGACCTGAAATGACACAGGTCCGAGCCGGCCTTGAATCGAAAAAAGGAGTGCTGCGTGCCCGATCCCGCTAACACAAAGCGCGCCGCCCCCGGCGCAGTTCTCGCTGACCCGGCTACGCCGACGGTGCAGGAAGACCCATCCACACTCTTTGCGGGGCGTGGCTCGCTGGCCGATCGCGTCAGACGGGGCAAGACGGCTCGCAAGGAAGTGCCGCGCGAGAAGCTCGCCGAATGCCGGATTGCAGATCGCGATCCCATCGCACTCCTCGACGCTTCCAACGTGGGGCGGGTAGTCGAACTGATACCCATCCGTTATGGACGGATGGTCGCGAGTCCGTTCGCGTTCTATCGCGGTGCGGCGCCGCTCATGGCGCACGATCTGTCGACGCTGCCGCATTCCAACGTGATCGTGCAACTGGGTGGCGATGCGCACCTGGCCAACTTCGGACTGTTCGCGAGCCCCGAGCGGCGCGTCCTGTTCGGCCCCAACGACTTCGACGAGACGCTGCCTGGACCATTCGACTGGGACGTACGCAGACTCGCGACATCGTTCGTGATCGCTGCGCGCGAGCGCGGATTTACCTTGCGTGACCAGCAACGCATCGTGCGCCGGTTGTGCGCAACCTTCCGCCAACGGCTCGCCGACTTCAGCCGCATGGACACGCTCGACGTCTGGTACTGCCAGTTCAAGGCGGCGAGCATGCTGGCCATTGCCGATTCCGTCGAAGAAAGGAACAAGGAACTGGCCGTCATCGAAAAGGCAAGACAACAGTCGTCGCGTACCGTGCTGACTCATGCAACCGAGGTGATCAACGGCAAGCTGCGGATCAAGGATGTCCCGCCGCTCGTGTATCACGTACCGCTGGAGAGCGCGAGTGACAGCAAGCAGTACAACGCGATGGTACGGCGCTTCTTCGCCGACTACCGGCTGACGCTTCCCGACGACAGGCGCGCACTCTTCGACCGATATGAACTGGTGGATGTCGCCATTCGTGTGGTGGGCACCGGCTCGGTCGGAACGCGTTGCTATGAGGCGCTTTTCATGGCCGACGGCGATTGCCCGCTTTTCCTTCAACTCAAGGAGGCGCGCGCTTCCGTGCTGGAGGGCTATCTGCCGCCGAGCCGCTACCCCAACCATGGTCAACGTGTGGTCAACGGGCAGCGTCTGCTGCAGTCCGCCAGTGACATCTTCCTCGGATGGTCGAAGATGCGCCACACCGGCAACGACTTCTACGTGAGGCAATTGCGCGACATGAAGGGCGCCTTCGACTTCACGACCTTCGACGTCGAAGATCTCGGCGAGTATGCGGTTTCCTGCGCCCACGCGTTGGCCCATTCGATGGCAAAGGCAGGCGATCCCGCGTTGCTCAGCGGATATGCGGGCAAGTCAGCGGTATTCGACGAAGCCATCGTGCGATTCTCGCTCGCCTACGCAGAACAAAATGAGCGGGACTGGGCGGTTTTGAAAGCGGCAGTCAAGGCGGGACGCATTCAGGTCATTCGTCAATAGGATTCGAGCGCCGTTCAGTCCGGAGCGGTGACGCGCGCCGCTGATCCCCTGCGCGCCGGGTCCGTAGACGCCGCTCGACCCTTCATGCCCCCAATCCGTACCGTTGAGCGTCTCCACAACTGTACCGGTACTGTACCGCGAACTGTCGATAAACTGGGTTCCGTCGAATCTGTCTTCTCTTTCCGGAGCCCCTCGCATCATGCTGCCCGAAATGCTCAGTGCGCTGCCCGCCGGCATGCTTTTCGTCGTGGTCACGACCATCACGCCCGGCCCCAATAACACCATGTTGCTCGCTTCCGGCGTCAACTTCGGTTTTCGTCGCACGGTGCCGCACATTCTCGGCATCAGCGCTGGCGTGGTCGTGCTCATGCTCTCGGTGGGCTTCGGGCTTGGTCAGGTGTTCAGGCACATCCCGTCGCTCTATACCGTGCTGGAGGTCGCGAGCATTGCGTACCTGCTGTATCTGGCGTGGAAAATCGGCACCTCGGGCGACATCAAGGTGAAGAGCGGCGAACACCGTCCCATGCGCTTTCACGAAGCCATCGCGTTCCAGTGGGTGAATCCCAAGGCGTGGATGATGGTGCTCACGGCCGCCACCACGATCCGCCTTTCCACGAACTTCGGCACCAACACGATGGCGATGGCCTTCCTGTTCTATGTGATTGGTCTGCCCTGCATCTGCATCTGGGCCGCGTTCGGCACCAGCATGCGGCGTTTTCTGTCGAATCCGCGACGACTGCGCGCCTTCAATGTCTTCATGGCACTTTCGCTGCTCGTCTCGCTGTATCCGATGTTTGCGCATTTGCTTCAACATTAAGACGACCCGCCGCCCTTCACCCGTTCAAACGCTACAATCGCAAGCGGGAAACATGGGCGGCGGAGTCACACTTTGTCTGAGTTTGAAGCGGGTTTTATTCTCACCCGCCATTGGCGCGATACGGGCGAACACACCGAGGTCGACTTCTGGCTCGCGACCGACGCGGGGCCGCGCCAGCTGCGCCTGCGCCCCCAGCCCTCTGTCGCGTTCGTGCCGGCCGCCCAGGAAGCCGCGGCCCGCGCCGCGCTGAAGGGCGACGCACGCGCCGAGCTACGCCCGCTCAATTTGTGCGACTTCCAGCGCCGCCCGGTGCTTGGGCTCTATTCCCCGCAATATCGCGCCCTGGCCGGGCACGCAAGGCGCCTCGCCAAAGCGGGCGTCGACGTCTACGAAGCCGATATCCAGCCGCCGGAGCGCTACATGATGGAGCGCTTCATCACGGCGCCCGTGCTGTTTCGCGGCGATGCGGGCAGCCCGCAAGAAAGCGGCGTGCTGCTCGAAGGCGAGATGAAACCCGCCAACGGTTATCGCCCGCAGTTGAAACTGGTGTCGCTCGACATCGAAACGAGCGCCCAGGGCGAGCTTTATTCGATCGCGCTCGAAGGCTGCGGACAGCGCCAGGTCTATATGCTCGGCCCCGCAAATGGCGATGCGAGCCCGATCGACTTCGACTTCGAATACTGCGAAAGCCGCGCGCAGATGCTCGAACGCCTCAACGCATGGATGGCGCAGCACGATCCCGACGCGATCATCGGCTGGAATCTCGTGCAGTTCGATCTGCGCGTGTTGCACGCGCACGCCCAGCAAACCGGCGTGCCGCTGCGTCTTGGGCGCGGCGGCGAGGTGATGGAGTGGCGCGAGCACGGCATGCGCGAGAATCACTTCTTCGCGGGCGCCGCGGGGCGCCTCATCATCGACGGCATCGAGGCGCTGCGCTCGGCCACCTGGAGCTTCCCGTCGTTCAGCCTCGAATACGTCTCGCAGGCGCTGCTCGGCGAGGGCAAGTCGATCGACAATCCGTATCAGCGCATGGACGAGATCCAGCGCCGTTTCGACGAAGACAAACCCGCGCTGGCCATCTACAACCTCAAGGATTGCGAGTTGGTCACGCGCGTCTTCGAGAAAACCGAGCTGATGGCGTTTCTGCTCGAACGCGCGTCCGTCACAGGGCTACCCGTGGATCGAAGCGGCGGTTCGGTCGCCGCGTTCACGCATCTGTATCTGCCGAAAATGCATCGGCTCGGCTACGTCGCGCCGAATCTCGGCGACGTGGTGGGCGAAAACAGCCCCGGCGGCTTCGTCATGGACTCGCGCCCCGGCATCTACGATTCGGTGCTCGTGCTCGATTACAAGAGCCTCTACCCCTCGATCATCCGCACCTTCCTGATCGATCCCGTCGGGCTCATCGAAGGTCTGAACGATCCCAGCGACGAAGCGTCCGTGCCCGGCTTTCTCGGCGCGCGCTTCTCGCGCGAGAAGCACTGTCTGCCCGAAATCGTGCGCCAGGTGTGGGAGGGCCGCGAACATGCGAAGCGGCAGCACAACGCCCCGCTTTCGCAGGCGCTCAAGATCATCATGAACGCATTTTACGGCGTGCTCGGATCGACCGGTTGCCGCTTTTTCGATCCGCGCCTCGCCTCTTCGATCACGATGCGCGGGCACGAGATCATGCGCAGAACCCGTCAGCTGATCGAGGCGCAAGGCTACGACGTGATCTACGGCGACACCGACTCGACCTTCGTCTGGCTCAAGCACGCGCACAGCGAAGCCGACGCCACGCGCACCGGCAAGCAGCTCGTCGAACACGTCAACGCCTGGTGGAAGGCCGAACTGCAGGAACGCTTCGGTCTCCAAAGCGCTCTGGAGCTGCAGTTCGAGCGCCACTATTCGCGCTTTCTCATGCCCACGGTGCGCGGCGCGGAAGAAGGCAGCAAGAAGCGCTACGCCGGCCTCACACTCGCGAAGAACGGCGGCGAAGAAGTCGTGTTCAAGGGCCTCGAAACCGTGCGCACCGACTGGACGCCGCTCGCGCAGGAATTCCAGCGCGAACTGTACCGGCGCATTTTCCAGCGCGAGCCCTACGTGGAGTACATCCGCGACTATGTGCGGCGCACGCTCAACGGCGAACTCGACGACCAGCTCGTCTACCGCAAGCGCCTGCGGCGGCCGCTCGTCGAGTACCAGCGCAACGTGCCGCCGCACGTGCGGGCAGCCCGCGTCGCGGACGAGTTCAATCGCGCGAAAGGCCGACCGCTCCAGTATCAGAACGGCGGCTGGATCAGCTACGTGATGACGACGGCCGGCCCCGAGCCGCTCGAAACGCTGAGTTCGCCGCTCGACTACGCGTTCTATGTGAGCCGCCAGCTACAGCCGGTTGCGGACGCGATTCTGCCGTTCCTGCGCGAGGATTTCGATACGTTGATGTCGGGGCAGCAGAGTCTGTTTTAAGCGTGGGCCATCTTGAGCGCCCTAACGAGCGCGCTCAATGAACCGCCACAGCGCATCGTCCGTCGAATATGGCGCGTTGAAGCGAAACCACGCGCTCGGTTCGTCGTCGGGCCTGAAATACGAGCCAGGCGCGAGCCAGATGCCGTCGCGCAACGCCGCCGTCGCGATCGCGCCGGCCCGTTCGGGTTCGATGGCAAGGCGCGCCCACACGAACAAGCCCGCGCGCGGCCGGTGGAATATCTCGAGGCCCAGCGCATCGAGCCGCTCCTCCACGCAGGCATGCGCGGCCTTCAGCCGTTCGTTCACGAGTTCGACGTGGCGCGCGTGGCGTCCTTCGAGCAAGACCTTGTCGACCATGCGCTCGATGGTCGCCGACGAGGTGAGCCCCACTGCCATCTTCGCGCGCGCCAGTTCGCGCAGCACATCGCGCTCGGCGACCACATAGCCGCAACGCAGCGAAGGCGTGACCGTCTTCGAAAAGCCGCTGACGTACAGCACGCGCTGCAAGCCTTCCATCGCCGCGAGCAACGGCGCGCCTGGCGGCGCAAGCTCGCGGCTCACATCGTCCTCCACGACCCACATGCGCTGGCGCTCGGCGATCTGCAGCAAGCGGAAGGCGTTCGACATCGCATATGTCGCGCCGGTGGGATTCTGCAGCGTCGTGTTCACGAAGATCGCCTTCGGCTGGTGCGCCGCCACCTGGCGCTCGAGCGCCTCGATGTCGAGCCCTGCCGGCGTACGCGGCACGCCATGCACCGTGAGCCCCGCGAGCTTGAGAATCTGCAGCAGATTGCAGTAGCCGGGGTCTTCCACGAGCACCGTGTCGCCGGGCCGCAGCAGCGTACGCACGATAAGGTCGAGCCCCTGCGTCGCGCCCTGCGTGAGCAGGACGTTCGACACCTCGACAGGCAGCCCCTGACGATCGAGCTGCGCCGCGATGCGCTCGCGCAGCGGCGCGTAACCGTACGGGTGCCCGTAGTCGCCAAGACGCACGGCCGGCACCCGGCTCATGGCGCGCAAGGCGTGCTGCAGGCCGCTTTCGTTGATCCACTCGCCCGGCACCCAGCCGCAGCCCGCTTTGATCGGCACCGAATGATCGGCGAACACGTCGGAGAGCAGCCAGGTCGCCGTCAGCGTGGGCGGCTGCCAGCCAGCCGCGCTCGCCCGCGCCGACTCGCTGCGGGGCGCCACGCGGTAGCCCGAGCCGCGCCGCGCGACGACGAAGCCCATCGAAACGAGACGGTTGTACGCCTCGGTCACTGTATAGGTCGATAGTTCGTGCGATTGCGCGAGCTGGCGCACCGAGGGCAGGAGCGCCCCGGCGCGCAGCGTTTGCGCTTCGATCGCGCGCGCGAAGCCCTGCACGAGCTGCTCGACAAGCGTCGTCGTGACGCCGCGGCCGCGCTCAAGTTCGAGTTCGATCATCGGGAAAGCAAGCGTATAGTGCGAGGGAAAACCCGTACGATTCCCGGTGCCGACCAATACAGTT
The DNA here is from genome assembly GCF_040965835.1 of Paraburkholderia sp. BR10872. Taxonomy (NCBI): domain Bacteria; kingdom Pseudomonadati; phylum Pseudomonadota; class Betaproteobacteria; order Burkholderiales; family Burkholderiaceae; genus Paraburkholderia; species Paraburkholderia sp. BR10872. The sequence goes on along the minus strand of NZ_JBFRCN010000087.1, from coordinate 5,340 downwards.
GGCGAGAATTGTCCAGCACGGTTTGCAGATCAGTATAGAGACTGTCTATGCCGTCGTTCAAGCCTCGGCGCTACAGTTGAGCCAAACCTACCTGAGGAGAAGCACGCATGACTTCGCGCCCCGTCATCGACGATCTCTCGTCGTTCTGGATGCCCTTCACCGCCAATCGCCAGTTCAAGGCCGCGCCGCGCCTGCTCGAATCGGCCAAGGGCATGTACTACCGCACGACCGACGGCCGCGAAGTGCTGGACGGCAGCGCGGGCCTCTGGTGTGTGAACGCGGGCCATGCGCGTGAGGAAATCGTCGCGGCCATCGCCCAGCAGGCCGCTACGCTCGACTTCGCCCCCACGTTCCAGATGGGCCACCCGCTCGCGTTCGAAGCGGCCCAGAAGATCGCCGAAATCATGCCGGCCGGCCTCGACCGTGTGTTCTTCACGAACTCCGGCTCCGAGTCGGTCGACACCGCACTGAAGATCGCGCTCGCCTACCATCGCGCACGCGGCGAAGGCCAGCGCACCAAGCTGATCGGCCGTGAGCGCGGCTATCACGGCGTGGGCTTCGGCGGCATTTCGGTGGGCGGCATCGGCCCGAATCGCAAGGCGTTCTCGGGCCAGCTGCTGCCCGCAGTCGATCATCTGCCGCACACGCACAATCTCGAGCACAACGCGTTCTCGAAGGGCCAGCCGGCCTGGGGCGCCCATCTCGCGGAAGACCTCGAGCGCATCGTCGCGCTGCACGACGCCTCGACCATCGCCGCCGTGATCGTCGAACCCGTGGCAGGCTCGACCGGCGTGCTGATTCCGCCGCAAGGCTATCTGCAGCGTCTGCGCGAGATTTGCGCGAAGCACGGCATCCTGCTGATTTTCGACGAAGTCATCACGGGCTTCGGGCGCCTCGGCAAGGCCACGGCCAGCGAGTATTTCGGCGTGACGCCGGACATCATCACCATGGCCAAGGCGATCAACAACGCCGCCGTGCCGATGGGCGGCGTGGCCGCGAGCCGCGCGGTTCACGACACGATCGTGAATAGCGGCGCGCAGGGCGCAATCGAGCTGTTCCACGGCTACACCTATTCGGCGCACCCGCTCGCCGCCGCCGCCGCGATCGCGACGCAGGATCTGTATCGCCGCGAGGGCCTGTTCGAGCGCGCCGACGCGCTCGCGCCGAAGTTCGAGGCCGCCGCGCATGCACTGCGCGGCGAGAAGCACGTGAAAGACGTGCGCAATCTTGGCCTCGTTGCCGGCGTCGAACTGGACTCTCGCGACGGCGCACCGGGCGCGCGCGCTTACGAGGTTTTCGTGAAGTGCTTCGAGGCGGGCGTGCTGATCCGCTTCACGGGCGACATCCTGGCGTTCTCGCCGCCGCTCATCGTGACCGAAGAGGAAATCGCACGCCTGTTCGGCACGGTGCGCGACGTGCTCGCCACGGTGCAGTAACGCGCGAGGCGCGAGCTAACGGCTTACGCGCGCCTGCTTTCATTTGGTAATCCGCCGCAAGGGCGGCCCGGGCTCGGGCCGCCCTTTCTTTTTCCGGCCGTCGGCGCGCCAGGACCCGGTTCAAGCACAGCGCGCGCCATCGGCGTATCGTTGCCCTATCCGCCATAAGAAACGCGATTGCGGCGAGCGCGCATCGACCGACGTGCGCTGGCCAGGAGGGAATCTCATGAAGATGCCAGTCCGCATCGGCACGCATATCGAGGGCGTCCACTGGATCGCCGAGTATATGGAAGCGACCCATCAAATCCGTGTGTTCCGTGACGGCCGCGTGGTCGACACGATCCCCGCGCCCGCGGCCATGTTCGGCGAAGAGCGCGACGCGGGTTCGGCCAGCGACGCAGCGAGCCGCGCCGAGGAAGCCGCGCTGCTCGCCTGCCTGCGTCGCTACGTAGCCGACGTGCAGCCGGAAGAATAGGACTCTTGATCATTGTCCCTGCCTCTTGCAAGGAGAGCTCGCCGATGAACGAGCGCAACGATCGCTTCCCGCCGCAGCTTATCGAAACCGATGCGCTCATCATCGGCGCCGGGCCGGTGGGACTTTTCCAGGTATTCGAACTGGGCCTGATGGAAATCCACGCGCACGTGGTCGACTCGCTGCCGGTGGTGGGCGGCCAGTGTGCCGAGCTATACCCCGACAAGCCGATCTACGATATTCCGGCGGTGCTGATGTGCACTGGCCAACAGCTCGTCGATGCGCTGATGCAGCAGATCGAGCCTTTTGGCGCGACGTTCCATCTCGGCCAGGAAGTGCAAATCGTCGAGCCGCGCGCCGACGGCCGCTTTTTCGTGCAGACGAGCAAGGGCACGCAGTTTCTGGCGAAGACGGTGTTCATCGCGGCGGGCGTGGGCTCGTTTCAGCCGCGCACGCTCAAGCTGAGCGGCATCGAGCGCTACCGCGACACGCAGCTGTTCTACCGCGTGCGCGATCTCGAACCCTTTCGCGACAAGGACGTCGTGGTGTGTGGCGGCGGGGATTCGGCGCTCGACTGGGCGCTCCAGCTCGTGGACGTCGCGCAGAGCGTGATTCTGCTGCACCGGCGCGAGGGCTATCGCGCCGCGCCGGCAACCGTCGCGAAGATGCACGCGCTATGCGAGGAATGGCGCATGCAGTCCATCGTCGGCCAGCTGACCGGCTTCGACGACGAAGGCGGCAAGCTCAAACGCATCAAGGTGACGGGCGGCGACGGCGTCACGCGCTCGCTGGATCTCGACTACCTGCTCGTGTTCTACGGCTTGTCGCCGCAACTCGGGCCGATCGCGCAATGGGGCCTCGAGATCGAGCGCAAGCAGTTGCCCGTGGATACGGCGCGCTTCGAGACGAGCGTGCCGGGCATCTTTGCCGTCGGCGATATCAATACTTATCCGGGCAAGAAGAAGCTGATTCTCTCCGGCTTTCACGAAGCCGCGCTCGCTGCGTTCGGCGCGGCGCATCACGTGTTTCCCGAGAAGAAAATCCATCTGCAGTACACGACGACCAGCACGCGCCTGCACAAGGTGCTCGGCGTGGAGTCGCCGGTATTCGACTGAACGCGGGGCGCATGCCCCGCGCGTTGTTACCACACGATCAGCCCTGCTCGGCGTCCTGCTCGCGGAAGATGCGGTCGGCGAGATGGAACGCCGAGTTCGCCGCCGGCACGCCGCAGTAAATCGCTGTCTGCAGCAGCACTTCCTTGATCTCGTCGCGCGTGACGCCGTTGTTGCGCGCGGCGCGCAGATGCAGCGCGAGTTCTTCGCTGCGGTTGAGCGCGACCATCATCGCGATCGTCAGCAGGCTGCGCGTGTGGCGCGGCAAGCCATCGCGCGTCCAGATCTCGCCCCACGCGTAGCGCGAAATGAAGTTCTGGAATTCCTCGGTCACTTCGGTGCGGTTGGCGAGCGAGCGATCGACGTGCGCGTCGCCCAGCACCGCGCGGCGCACCTTCATGCCGGCTTCGTAGCGGTCTTCGTCGTTCATCACGCCCCCAGCAGGAAATCGACCACGATCTTGTTGTACTCGTCCGCCAGCTCGACGTTCGAGATGTGCGCGGCGTTCAGCTCGACATAGCGCGCGCCCGGCACCGATTCGGCCAGTTCGCGCCCTTGGGCGGGCGTCGCGGCCAGATCGTGCGTACCCGAGATCACGAGCGTGCGCGCCTTGATCGACGGCGCCTCGCCGCGCAGATCGGCGGCATTGATCGCTTCGCAGTTCGAAGCATAGCCGTCCTTGTCCGTATGCACGAACACGTCGCGAACCTGCGACATCACGAGTGCATTGTTGGCGATGAATTCGGGCGTGTACCAGCGCGGGAGCACCGCTTCGGCGAGCGCGAGCATGCCTTCGCTGCGAGCCTTCGCCGCACGCGGCACCCACACCTCCGGCGAGCCGATCTTTGCGGCCGTATTGCACAGCACGAGGCGATCGATGCGGTTGGCGTAACGCGCGCCGAGGCCGACGCCGGTCAGGCCGCCCATCGAAACGCCCGCGAAATGCGCGCGTTCGATGCCGAGCTGGTCCATCAGCCCGATCACGTCGCCGGTCAGTTGCTCGATGGTGTACGGGCCCAGCGGCGCCGCCGAGTGGCCGTGGCCGCGCGTGTCGTAGCGCAGCACGCGGAAATGCTTCGTGAACTCGACGATCTGCGGCGTCCACATCGACACGTCGCTACCGAGCGAATTCGACAGAACCACCCATGGCGCCGAATGGTTCTCCGCACCGTCGATGCGGTAGAACAAATGCGTGTCGTTGACGGCTGCGTAAGGCATGCGTGTTACTCCTCGTGTGTCTTCTGTGATCAATGGGGCGTGCGTTACTTCGCTTTCGCTTCATACGACGCGAGCACCGCGTCGACGAAGGCATGGGCCTGGCCCACGTAATTGGCCGGATCGAGCAGCGCCTTAAGGCGCGCTTCGTCCAGGTGCCTCGTGACGGCGGGATCCGCCGCGAGGACTTCGTACAGCGTACGGCCGCTTTGCACCGCGGATTTCGATGCGTGCTCAACGAGATGATGCGCGTCCAGGCGCCCGATCTGGTCGCCGAGCGCGAGCATCACGGCCTCGCCGAGAATGAGTCCGTGCGTGATGTCGAGATTCGCCGCGAGCCGTTCGGGCCGCACTTCGAGTCCGGCCGTGATTTGCTCGATCTGCGCGAGCGCGCCGCCGGCGAGGCGCGCGAGATCGGGTAGCGCATCCCACTCGGCTTGCCAGCCGCCGAGCGCGCGCTCGTGTTCCTGAACCATGCCGGCGAACACCGTCGCGACGAGCCCCGGCGCGCGTGCGGCAGCCGTCAGGACAGCTGCGCAACCCACGGGATTGCGCTTGTGCGGCATGGTCGAGGAACCGCCCTTGCCTGCCGCCGCCGGTTCACCCAGTTCGCCGACTTCGGTCTGCATCTGCAAGGAGATATCGCGCGCGATCTTGCCGAGCGTGCCGATGAGCATGCCGAAGAACGATGCGGCTTCGGCAATGCGGTCGCGCTGCGTGTGCCACGGCAACGCAGGCAGCGCGAGAACGAGTTCTTGCGCGAGCGCAGCGCTCACCGCCGGGGCGGCGTCGCGCAGGCTCGCGAGCGTGCCGGCCGCGCCGCCGAACTGCAGCACGAGCGCGCGCTCGCGCAGCACGACGAGGCGTTCGCGATGGCGCAGCACCGCGTCGAGCCATTGCGCGAACTTCAATCCGAGCGTGATGGGCAGCGCCTGCTGCAGCCACGTGCGCCCGACCGCGGGCGTCGCGCGATGCGTGCGCGCGAGGTCCGCCAGCGTCGCGCAGAGCGCGTCGATGCCGCGCTCGATCAACGCGAGCGCATCGCGCAACTGCAGCACCGTTGCCGTGTCGATGATGTCCTGGCTCGTGGCGCCCCAGTGCACGT
>NZ_JBFRCN010000086.1:0-21270 GCF_040965835.1 Paraburkholderia sp. BR10872 | reverse complement strand
CGCAACGCCGCTATCACGACCCGCAGGCCGTCGTGCCGATCAGCCATACGCGCGATACGGTCGGGCCGATGGGGCGCACGGTTGCCGATGTCGCGCTGCTCGACGCCGTGATTACCGGGCACGGGCCCCGCATGCGGCGCGAGATTCGTGCTGGTGATGCCGAACGCCAGCTCGTGCATGTTGGCCTTGCCGAGCAGGATCGCGCCGGCATCGACGAGGCGCTGCACCGAAGGCGCGTGACGCGCGGGCACGAAGCCTTCGAGCGCGGGCGTGCCCGCCGAGGTCTGCAGGCCGCGCGTATTGATGTTGTCCTTGACGACTACGGGCAGCCCGGCGAGCGGCAGACGCGCGCGCTCGCTGGCGCCGAGCGAGTCGATGCGCTGCGCGGTGGCGAGCGCGCCTTCCACGTCGAGCACGGTTAGGGCGTTGAGGTTGGAGAGCGCCTGCGCGCGCGCCAGCAGCGTGGCGACGTAGTCGGCGGCCTTCAGTTGTCCGGCCTGGATGGCCTCGACGGCTTGCGTTGCGCTCAATTCCAGTTGCTGGTCGACAGTCCAGGTCATGCAGCGTTCTCCTCGTGCGGCTATACAGCCATGCTAACAACGCGTGCGTTTTACGTTGCGGCGCGACTTCTTCAAGAGGCGCAGCGCGAAGCGTGCGAGCGTGGGCACGAGCGTCGGCCGCAAGAGGCGCGCGTCGTAGCCGCTCATGCGCGCGTCGTTTTCTTCGAGGCAGAGTTCGATCATCTCGCGCGGTTCGAGCGCGTCGCCCAGTACCTCGCGGTTCGCGGGCAGAAAATTCGAGTCGCGCGTATTGCCGCTGGCGTCGATGCCTCGTGCGATCGCGAGCCGCTCCCATACCAGCATGAACCAGATGGCGGCGACGCGCACGGTGTGCCACGGCCTGCGCCACGAGGGCATGGTCCTGCGATACCACGCCACCCAGTTGACGAAGAAGAGGATGTGGCGCGCCTCTTCCTGGATCACCGGTTCGAAGGTTTCGACGAGGTCTGGCGGGAAAAAGCCCGAGCGCTGCGCCGAGCGAAACAGGCCGAACGCGAAGAAGCTGTCGATGCACTCGCTATAGCCGGTGAACATCCATGCCCATTCCGCCTTTTTGGGCGGCAGGTATTCGGGTTCAGGCGCAAGTTCGATGCCGTAGGCCTGCACGAGATTCGAGAGTACGACCTTGTGGCGCGCTTCCTCGGCCGCGTCCATTTCGATTGCTTCGCGCAGCAGCGGGTCGCTGAGGGTTTGCGCGTAAGTCAGCACGCGGATCGAGGCGCGGCCTTCGGTCTGCACCGCCATGTCCCAGATCGGCAGCGATGTGAGGCGGCCGAGCGCATCGGGCTCGAGCTTCGGCCAGTCGAGCACGGCGGGGCGGTAGGGATCGTGGGTGTCGAGCAGCATCCGGCAGAACATCTTGCGATGTTCGTCCGATCCGATCTTGATGGGCCCTGGCGTGCCGTGAGTCCAGCGCCGCAGCGCGGCGTCCTGCTCGGAGATGAAGGCTGCGCCTTCGTCCGGATGCGTCAGGGTTTCGGACATGAGCATCTAACGGGAAGGGGGTATGACTCCTATTCTGTCACAACCGTAAGGAAGCATGCGCCCTCACGCGCAGCGGCGCTGCTGCTCGATCCACATGCGCGCCCAGCGGCAGGCGTAGGCGAGCGCGTGCCTTTCGTCGAAGAAGTAATCGAGTTCGTCGAACGAATGCTGCGCGCCCGGCTGCGTGCCAATGGTGAGATTGGCGGCGAAAAGGCCGTTCGGGAGCTGCCGCGCGCTGGGGGCGACGACGTAGCCTTTGTAGCGTAATGAAGTGTTCATGGCCGCGCTTCCTGCTGATCTTCTGCTGATTTGCTCGGGTTCTCGTTTTCAGTGGCGCGGGTGTTTTGCTGTCCACTCACGGTACCGACACGGACCAGCGTATGAGCCGCCGTATGTCGATGGAACCAATCATTCGTCGCAAGCAAATCACGTGTGGCCTGGAGCGGTCAGCAGGATGATCCGGATGAGGCGAGGGGTGAATCCGGCTTCAATGTGGACCGGACGAAATGCAGCGTCTGTGGGATGGCGCACGTGATCTGCGCCGCGCGACGCCGGCAATGTGGGTTAGGGAACGTTTCCCGCCCCGCACGTTCGACGCGCGGGCGGGTGGCCAGGCGGCAGAGGTCGGGCAGCGTGTCAGACCGCGAGGCTCAGACGTTTTTCGGTGCGCGGCGCGTTGGCGGCCTGCGCGCCGCCGACGCTGTTCAACGCGCTCGCCGGCGGCGCCGCGCGATGTTCCTGGCCGCCGAACGCGAGCGCGAACTGCGCCGCCTGGCGGCCGACCGTTGCGAGCTGTTCGGCGACCTTGGCGTCGGAGCACTGCAGCGCGCTCTCGAAGCGTGTCTCCAGCGTGTTGATGCCCGCGCCGAACGGTGTCGGCCAGCCGCGCAGCGCGTGCACGATCGAGCGCAGCGAGGTCAGCACCGAGCCCGCGGCCTGCCAGCCATAGGCCGTGACGATGCAGCCCACTGCGCGGCCGTCCAGGTATGGGCGGTTGTCGGCACGCAGTTCTTCGAGCGTGTCGAGCGCGTTCTTCACGAGCCCGGATACGCCGCCGTGATAGCCGGGCGTCGCGATGATGACGGCGTCGGCGGCGCGCACGGCTTCGATCAGCTCGAGCTGGGCGTCGGTTCGCACGGGGTCTTCGGGCGCGTAGTGCGGCAGCGTGTGCAGGAACGTGCCGCCGAACAACTGCGTGCGCGCGCCGGCGTCTTCGGCGCCGCGCAGCGCGAAAGCGAGCGCGCGCTCGGTCGACGAGGCGGCGCGCGTCGTGCCGCCGATGCCCACCACGAGCGGGCGGCGTTGCGAATCGGAAATGCTCAAGGGGGGCTCCCTGAAATGCGATGAGACCTGGCTCGTGGGTGATCGGGTGACGCCGCCACGAAGCCTGCAGGCCTGGAAAGGGTCATCTTAGAGATCGCGCCGAGCGGCGCGAAACGACTTTTTGTTCTATCCATATGCCGGCGGCGCTACGTTGCGCGGCGCCATGCGCCCGAAATGCATATGCGAAACCATTGGTTGGACGCGCAGCGGGCCGTGGCTAAGATGAAGCCGTCTCCTCCATGACATCTCCTTGACATGGGATTCGGCCCCGCACTTCTCCGGTGACGGGGCTGTTTTTTTTCTGGAGACGGGAACGGGCGGCGCTTCGAGGTCTTCGAGGCCACGTCGCGGCAGCTGCGTGCCGCACTGTAGGTCGTGTTTTGCGCCGCTGACTGCGGCTGCGCGCTAGCTCAAACCGTGAGGACGTTGCCGTCGGGGCCGATTTGCGGCGGAATTTCCGGCAGGGTCCCGTTGCCCGGCGCGGTGCGCGCGGGGGTGCCCGGCGTGGCCGGCAGCGTGGGCGCGGGAGCGCGCACGGCCGGTTCGGCGACCTTGCGAGTGGTGAGTTTGTCGGTGGAGGCCAGCTTGTGCTTCGTGCCGTGATGCGCCTTCTTGCCGGCATTGCTCGCATGCGCTGAGGGCGTGCGCGCTTCCGGCGGATTCCAGATCTCGATGTAGTGTTCCCCGGCGATCGCGGTGGACGCGAGGACGCCCAGCAAGGTCCCCGTGATGAAGAATCGCACGTCGTGTTCTCCGTTTCGATGTACAGGCCGGGGCCGCGCCATGCGCCGGGGCGCGATGGGGCGGCGTAACCCGGTACGGCGACCGGGCGGCACGAACGGCCGGCTGCCACGCACTGTACATTCATACAGGCGCTTATGCAAACGTTTCACGACGTGCTGCGGGCGATGTGTTGCATGGGCGCGCCGCGGCCTTACGAGGCTTGCGCCGGCGCTCAGTCTGGCGTTTGCGGGCGGTTCAGGCGTCGAGCGCCGCCCGGTTTCGTGCGATCGCTCGCTCCGCGGCCGGCCCGTGGACGCCGAGCCAGCGCCCGTAGCTGCGCGGCGAGAACGCGAGCGTGAGCACGATCATCGCGCTGATCGATACGGCGAGCATGATCCACGCGCCCGTAAAGCCGCCCGTGAGGTCGCGCACGCGGCCGGCCACGATGGGGGCGAGCGCGGCGATCACGAAGCCCAGACCCTGGACGAAGGCGACGAGGCGCGCGGCAAGGCGGTGATCCGCGCAATGGTCGAGCGCCGTGACGAGCGTGACCGAGAACGTGCCGCCGAGCCCCGCGCCCGCCGCCGCGACCCACAGCAGCGGCGCGGCCTCGGGCCACGCGGCGAGGCCGATCACACCGACGAGCTGGCCGCACAGGCCCAGAACGAGCCACGGACGCCTGTCCGTGAACGCCGCCGCGGCGAGCGGCAGGAGCAGCGCGCTGGCGGCCTGGAACACCGTCATCGCCGCGAGCAGCGAGCCGCTCGCTTCGACGCTCGCGCCGTGCTGCTGATAGTAGGCGGGCAGCCACGCGACGAGACTCGTATAACCCCCGTTGACGAGCCCGAAATGCAGCCCGAGCGTCCACGCCCGGCGCTTGCGCCAGACTGGCGCCGTTGCCGTGTCGGCATGCGCCTGCGAGGGTGCGGTGGCGGCGTGCTGCGCGTGCCGACCTGCTCCAGACCCGCCGTTCAACACGCCCCAGATCGCGAGCGCGGCCAGCGCCGGCAATGCCCAGACGGCAAGTCCCACATGCCACGAACCGCTGAGGCGTGCGACGAGCGGGCTCAGGCTCGCGCCCAGCCCGCCGCCGCCCATGATCGACGCCGAGAACAGTCCCATTGCGAGCGGCACCCGCGCGGCGAAGCGTTGCTTCATGACGGCGGGCAGCAGCGCCTGGATGGCCGCGACGCCCGCGCCGGCCGCGGCCGCCGTGAGCATGAGCGCGCCGCCGCTGGCGGCGAACGCGCGGGCCGCGCATGCCGCCGCAATCGCCACGAGCCCGAGCGCGACGCCGCGCGTCTCGCCGAGGCGGCGCGCGAGCAGGCCGGCGCCGAACGCGCCGAGGCCCATCGCGACGACAGGCAGGCTCGTGAGCAGCGAAGCGCCGTAGAAGCTCAGGCCGGTGTCGTTGCGAATGGTCGTCATGAGCGGGCTGATCGAGGTGAGCAGCGGCCGCAGATTCAGGCCGATCGCGACGATCGCGGCATACCACGCAAGCACGCTGGCCGATTCGCCGGACGGCATCCGGAAATCATTGGAGCGGGTTTGAGGGTTCAATGCGGTCAACCTTTTTGCAGCTTAACGGTTGACCATTATACGCAATAATTGTCAACAATCTGGCTCGACCCGCTATGCCCGGCATGGACGATCGAGTATGGGCGCGGGTTTATATCGCCTCGCCATGCCGCTCGCTACAATGCGACCTGACCCATCGACCCGACCCAGCTAGCGCGCCTGCCCATGGCTCAATCCTCCCGCCACGTTCCGCCCCGCGATACCGACGAACCGTCCGATATCGAAGCGCGTGTCTATGCGTCGATTTCTTCCGCGTTGCTCGAAGGCAAGCTCGCGCCGGGCCAGCAACTGGTGGAGCGCGAACTCGCGGCGGCGTTCGGCTGCACGCGCGGCGCGTTGCGCAAAGTGCTGGCGCGCCTCGGCTACGAGGGCAAGCTCGTGCTCGAACCCAATCGCGGCGCGTTCGTGCCGTCGCCCTCGGAGGACGACATCCGCGCGGTGTACCGCGCGCGCCAGGTGGCCGAAGCGGGCGTGATGGTGAGTCTGTGCGGCACGCTCGACGCCGCGATGCGGCGCAAGCTCGCGGCTCACGTGCGCAGCGAGAAGAAGGCGTTGCGCGAGGCGCGCGTGGACGAAGCGGTACGCCTTGCGGGGCAGTTCCATCTGCTGCTGTCCGAGCAGGCGGGCGGCGCCGCGCTCGTCGAAGCGCTGGCGCAACTGGTCGCGAAAACGGAGCTTTACAAGGCCCTGTTCGATCCGTCGAAGGCGTCGATGTGCGCACCCGACGAGCACGCGCAGATCATCGAGGCGCTCGAGGCGGGGGACCTCGCGGCCGCGCTCGCCACGATGCGTGCGCATCTGGGCGAGTTGGAGGAGCGGGTGGTGCAGCAGGCACGTGCGCGCGCCGGACGCGATCTCAAGACGGTGTTCGCGGATCTCACGAACGGCTGAAAGCAAGGGGCAAACGTCAGCCCTGGTCTACGCGTCGGCGCAACTCCTTCGAAGCCGCGAGCGGAATGCGCGCATCGTCCCACGTGGCGAGCCATTCAATCTCTTTCGCGGCGAATACCTGGCCATGATTGCGCAGCGCGTACTGCAACGAGTCGATAACGTGGTTGCGGATGATTTCGGGCGTATGCGGGTCGTCGAGGACGATGCGCAAGGCTTCGAGCGTGGCCATGGTGCGGCTCCGGCGAATGTGGCGACCGCAACGTTATCGCACGACAAAAAAACGCTTGCCGGGCGAGAAAAAATGCCCGGTAAAGCGCGCCTCAGTGCCGCGTGCGCTTGAATATCTCGTACTCTTCGGCGAAGGCTCTCGCAACGGCGGGCCGCTCGCGCACGCGCTGCGCGTAGGTCGCGACGGCCTCCCATTGCGATACATCGATGCCCACGTACGGCGCCCAGTTCAGCACGGTCACGAGATAGGCGTCCGCCACGCTGAATTCGTCGAGCAGGAAGGTGCGCGAGTCGAGATGATGCGCGAGCAAGCCGAAACGGCGCGGTATCTTGCCGCGCGCATATGCCTTGACGGCCTCGTCCACGTCCTTGCCGAGCAGCGGCACGAACACGGCCTTGTGCAGTTCGGTGCCGATGAAGCCTAGCCATTGTTGCAGGCGCGCGCGCTCGCGTGTGCCCGCTGGCGGTGCGAGCCGCGCTTCGGGAAAACGGTCGGCCACCCACGGCAGCACCGCCGAGTTTTCGGTGAGCGTCCAGCCGTCGTCCTCGCGCAGCACCGGCACCTGACCGAGTGCGGTGACTGCGAAGAAGTCACCGCCTTCGGCGAGCTGCTTTGTGAGCGTATCGACCTGGATGTAGCGGGCCTGCGCGCCTGCCTCGTAGAGCGCGATGCGCGTGGCGAGCGAGCACGCCAGCGGGGCGAAATACAGTTCCATCGTCTTCCTCCTTTGCGGGCTTCGGGCTTTTTTGAATTTTTGTACTATAGTGAACAAAAATCGCCGATCCAATATTTCTATGCAATCCAGTACAAAAAAGGATAGCCGCCCGCGCGGGCGGCCGCGCGCCTACGATCCGCACGAGGCGCTCGCCCGCGCGCGCGATACGTTCTGGCGCAACGGCTACGCAGGCACTTCGCTCGACGACTTGAGCGAGGCGACCGGCATGAACCGGCCGAGCCTCTATGGCGCATTCGGCGACAAGCACGCGCTCTATCTGCAGACTATGGAGCGTTACGTGGAAGCGGGGCGCACGGCGATGGAGTCCGCGCTTGACAGCGCAGTGCCGCTGCGCGAGGCGCTGATGCGCGTATTCGACGGCGCGCTCGGCTGGTATTTGCCTGCGCACGACGCGGCGCGCGGCTGCCTGCTGATCGGCACGGCGGCGGTGGAAGCCGTCAACGACGAGGCGGTGCGCGAGCGTCTTGCCGCTGGATTGTGCACATTCGACAAGGCCTTCGAGCGGCGCCTGCGGGCGGCGCTCGCGCAAGGCGAACTGCCGCCCGACGCCAGCGCGCCGATGCTCGCGCGCCTCGCCTCGGCGTTCTTGCATAGCATGGCGCTGCGCGCGCGGGCCGGCGATTCGCGGGCCTCGCTGCGCGCCATGGCGGTGGCGGGCGTCGCGCTGATCTGCGGCGAAGCGCCGACGGCGGCCGATGCGCGTGCGGCGCGGCGCCGCGCGAAGTGATGTCACGCTGAACGTTGCTGCCGGCGTCCTCCAGACGGGTCCGCACGCCGCTTTCCCTTGCTACACTGGCGCAGTCGCGCAGGGACGGCTTGCGCACTCGAAGAGGGGAACACGATGGTGCGCTACAGGCACTACAAGGGTGGCATTTACGAACTGGTTTGCGAGGCGACGCTCGAATCGGATCCTTCCGTCACGATGATCGTGTATCGCGCGGCGAACGGTACGATCTGGACGCGACCCTCCACCGTGTTCTTCGAACTCGTCGAGTATGAAGGCGGACTCGTGCCGCGCTTCGCGCCCGTCAACTGATTCTTTTCACACTCGTCTCTTCCACGCTTTTGAGGGTTTCGCCGAATGCGTTTACTGATTGCGCTGATTCTGCCCTGGCTCCTGTTCTTCACCATTGGGCGTCCGATTGCGGGCATCGTCTGCCTGATCCTGCAGGTCACGCTGATCGGCTGGATTCCGGCCGCGATCTGGGCCGTGTATTCACTCAGCCAGTTCAAGACCGACCGGAAAATAGAGGACGCGCTCGGCCGCCGCGGTTAAATCCCTGAGCGGGCGTCTACGCGCCGTTCGGAGGCGCGTTGCGCGTTACAACGCTAACGCGTGCTCACAATTCAATAAGAACTTAACGCTGATTTTTCTTTCTTACAAATAGAAAGGAGAGTCAGCTATGTTCAAGTTCGTTCTCACGGTGGGCGCCATCGCGCTCCTCGCCGGGTGTGCGGTGGCCCCGGGCTACGACTATGGTTACGGCGGCTATGGCCAGCCGTACTCCACCGGCTATTACAGCGGCTACGCGCCGGGCTATGCGCCCACATATGGCAGCGTGAATATCGGCGTCTGGGACGGTGGCGGCGGTCGCGATTATCACGGCGGCGACTGGCACGGCGGCGGCGGTGGTTGGCACGGGGGCGGCCCGGTTGGTCACGGTGGCGGTCACGGCGGACCTTGGGGGCCGCCGGGCGGTAGTCATGGAGGCGGCCCCGGCGGCGGTCATGGTGGCGGAGGCCACGGCGGTGGCGGTCACGGTGGCGGCGGACCGGGCGGCCGTTGATCCACGCCGAGTCGGAAAATCGCTTCAAAACGAATCAGGCCCGCCACTCTCACGAGGGCGGGCCTGATGCTTTGCACGAGAACCCGGCGTCACAGCCGGGGTTGTCGCGAAACTTACTGGCTCGACTGCGACGTTCCGTTCGTCGACGGGCCGTAAGCCGTCGCGCGCTGCGCTGCGACCTTGGCTTCGGCAGCCTGAATGTTTTCCGGATAGTGCATCCAGTCGCTCGGATCGTAGCCGGCGGCGCGCAGTTGCGCGAGATCGGCGCGAACTTCGGCGCGGGTCACGGGTTGTTGCTGGGGTTGTGCCTGCGCGAACGCAGCGGCGGGCACGGCGACGATGGCGGCAAGCACAGCTGCCTTCAGAAACGAATTCATGACTAACCTCCGATGTTTTTGTGGGGAGCCATCGCATCGGCGGGGCCCATCTGGTCAATGTATGTGGTCGGAGGGTAAGGGTAAATACCTGGAAAGCGAATTCAGTGTTCTTCTGGCGGCAACAATCGGGTTCGGAAATTCCTGAAGGGTTGCGCGACGTGCTTGCAATAAGGCCGGACGGCCGCGGATTATCCGGCCCTGAAATCTCGCCGGATTATTGCGAAATCCGTAATTCCAATTCGCCCGAAACGGTCTGTATCCGGCTGTGGCGCTTGCCTAGAATCCACTCACAGCCAGCCGATGCGGCGAATCGCAGCGAGCCGGCCGAGCACGACAGGGTATGCACCGTCGTTGCGCATCGATGCTAAATAATTCCGGAGGTTGTCATCATGAAGTCGCTTCTCAAGGCTGTTGCCCTTACCGTTGCCATGGCTGCTCCGCTGGCCGCTTTTGCCCAGGCCGATCAAGGTCTGACCCGCGAGCAAGTGCGCCAGCAACTCGTCGAATTCCAGCAAACGAGCCGCAATCAGGCGGCAGTCGCCCCGCAGGCGGCCGCGCCGGTCGCCCAGACCGACGGCTCGTTCGGCGGCGTGAGCAACTCGACGTCGGTTGCCGGCGCTCGCTATGTGTCGGAAGCGGCTCGCACCGGTCCGCAATCGGTCTACTTCGGCGGCCAGTAAGTCTTTCGGCAGTCAGCAGATAAAAACGGCCCGCGAATTCGCTTCGCGGGCCGTTTCGCATTTGGGCGCGGCGTTTTGTTGCCGCTACATGGCTTCCGCCTCCGGCACGTCGAGCACGAGATCCGTGCGCGCGACGGCCACGCAGGTCAGCACATAGCCCTCGGCTTTTTCCTCGCGGCTCAATCCGGGCCACTCGATCGTGAAGCTCACGTCGCCGCTCACTACGCGACACAGGCAGGCGCGGCAGGTGCCGTTGCGGCACATGCGCGGCAAACGGATGCCTTCGAACGCCGCCGCTTCCAGCAAGGTCAGCTCGGGCGGCGCTTCGAAGCTGCGCCCGAGCGGCTCCACGCGGACCACGGGCACGTGCGGCGGGCCCTCCTGCAAGCTTTCGCGGTTCACGTCGCTCATGAAAGCGACACTCCGAGCAGCCGCCCCGCGCCGGCCGTGAACGCCGCCGCGGCGAGTCCGATCACGATCTGCCGGAACGCCGAAAACGTCGCGCTGCGCCCGTTGAAGAGCGACGTGAACACGCCGACGAGGGCGAGCCCGCACGCGCTCAGCGCCACCGACTGCGCGATGGCCGTGACGCCGTGCGCCCACAGGAAAGGGGCAGTTGGAAACGCCGCGCCGAGCGAGAAGAGGCAAAACGAGACGGCGGCAGCCGACCACGGATTGCCGCCCAACTCCTTCGGATCGATGCCAAGCTCCTCACGCGCCAGCGTATTGAGCGCCTCGTCCTTGTTGCGCATGATCTGGGCGGCCACGCGGCGCGCTTCTTCAGGATCGACGCCCTTCGCCTGATAGATGAGCGCAAGCTCGTGACGCTCGGCGTCCGGCGTGTGTTCGAGTTCGTCGGCTTCCTTCGCAAGCTGCGTGCGCGCAAGCTCGCGCGCGTTGGTCACCGAGAGCCATTCGCCGAGCGCCATCGAGCAGGCGCCCGCCACGAGGCCCGCCAGCCCCGTGAGCAAAATCGTGCGATTGACGCTGCCCGCGCCCGCCACGCCCATGATCAGGCAGAAGTTCGAGACGAGCCCGTCGTTCGCCCCCAGCACCGCCGCACGCAGGTCGTTGCCCGCCATCGCGCCCTTGTGCCACGACTCGGCCGCGCCGATCGCTTCGCCGTGGCCGTGTTCGGGCTCGCGCTTCTTCGCGGCAATCGCCTGCACGATGGCCGCGTGCTGCTGCTCCTGGGCCGAAAGCTTCTCGGCGCCGGGCTCGTGCGCGTAGCGGTCGCGGTCGGCGTACTCGGCAGCGGCGACGGTGGGCAGCACGAGTGAAGGGCCGAACGTGCGCGTGAGCGTTTGCAGCAGGCGGGTTTTCGCGCTGCGCCGATGCGGCCGGGGCGTGACGCCGTTGGCCGCGAGCTTCTCGCGCCAGACGCTCGCGTGCTCGCGCTCGGAGGCCGCGAGATCGGCGAAGATGCGGCGGCGCTCGTCGTCTTTCTCGACCGCGGATAGCGTGTCGTAGACGGCGGCGCTGTCGAGTTCGTCGGCGAGATTGCGCCGGAAGCGGTTGATTTCCTGAGCGGAGGCCATGGCGCGCGGTGCGGGAAGTTATCTGCCAAGCTTACCCTGGCGCGGCAGCGGCCAGAAGCCGCGCGTCGACGCCCGCCTTGCTCCTGTCGGGCCGGTACGCTCAGCGGCGCTGACGCAGATGCCGGTAGACCGTGTTGCGCGCGAGCCCGAGTTCGCGAGCCGCCGCCGATACATTGCCGCTGTGGCGCGCGAGGGTCTCCTCGATGAGCCGCGACTGCCAGACGGAGAGGCGCGCGGGCTCGCGTTCCGTGTCGCTCGCCTGGTCTTCCGTCGAGGCATCGGCGCACGGCTGCGCGCAGTCGCTCGCGGGATCGCAATCGTGCATGAGGTCTTCGGGCAGATGCTCCATGTCGATGGCGTCTTCGCCTTCGGCCATGATCGCCGCCGTGCGCAGCGCGCTCGCGAGCTGACGCAGATTGCCCGGCCAGCGGCAGCGCGCGAAGCACGCCCGAACGGCCGGTGTCAGACGCGCGGGCGCGCCCGGCACCTCGCGCCGCACAATCTCGAGCATGCGGGCGACGAGCGGGTCGAGGTCGGTGCGCTCGGCCAGCGCCGGCAGCGTGACGACGAGGCCGTTGATGCGGTAGTAGAGATCCTCGCGGAACGTGCCTTCGGCGATCATCGCGCGCAGGTCGCGGTGCGTCGCGCAGACGATGCGCAAATCCACCGGCACCGCGCGCGTACCGCCGAGCGGCACGACGGCGCGCTCCTGCAACACGCGCATGAGCCGCACCTGTTGCGCGAGCGGCATGTCGCCGATCTCGTCGAGAAAGAGGGTGCCGCCATGCGCCTGCGCGATCTTGCCGGCGCTACCGCGGCGCTTCGCTCCCGTGAACGCGCCGTCCTCGTAGCCGAACAGCTCCGCTTCGATCAGCGTGTCGGGCAGGGCGGCGCAGTTGAGCGCGACGAACGGCCCGTCGCGGCGCGGCGAATCGCGATGCAGCGCCCGCGCGAGCCATTCCTTGCCGGTGCCCGTGCGGCCGAGCACGAGCACCGGAATGTCGCGGCCGCGCACGCGCGCCACGCGCTGCAGGGCGGCGGCGAGCCGCGCGTCGCCGGTGTCGAGGTCGGCGAGCGTGGGCTGCGGCGCGGAGTCGGCGGCGTTGGGCGCTTTCGCCTGGGAGGGCGCGGGCGTGAAGGGCGAGCGGGACGTGTCGGCTGCGGCGCTGCGCGCGAACGTAGGGACGCCCGACATGGCCGCGCCGGGCGTGGCGCGCGCGATCACGCGCACGCCGCTTGGCAGTGCGAGCGCGAGCGGCTCGCCGCTCGCGCGCATGATCTGCTGCATGAACGCCGCGAACGGCTGACCGAAGAGCGCCGCGAACTCGCGCTGCTGCAGTTCGGCGAGCGGTGCGCCGAACTGGAACAGGGCGCTGCGGTTCGCGCAGAGCAGCGTGCCGTCGGCCGAGAATGCGGCCAATCCTTCGTAGAGCGTACCAATGAATTCGGCGCGCGCATGAAACTGGAGCCGGATGGCATCGGCGAATTCGGTGTTGAACAGATGGTTCTCGATCATCTGCGCCGACATGCGCACGAGCGCGAGCGTGTGCTTGTGAAAACCGCGCGACTCGCCGCTCACGTCGAGCGCGCCAAGCGTGCGCCCATACGGATCCGCGATCGGCGCACACGAGCAGGTGAGGATGTGATTGGCGCGCAGAAAGTGCTCGCCCGCATGCACCGTGGTCGGCTGGCCTTCGACGAGCGCCGTGCCGATGGCATTCGTGCCGCGATGCTGCTCGGCCCACGAAACGCCCGGGCGCAGCGCGACGCGCTGTGCTTTCTCGACGAAGTCGCTGTCGGCGCAGCTATGGAGGATCACGCCGTTGCGATCGGTAAGCAGCACCATGCTCTGCGTATCGACGATCTGCGCGTGCAAGGCGTCCATGACGGGACGCGCCTGGTGATAGAGCGTGCGGTTCGTGTCGATCAGTTCGCGCAGGTCGGCGGCGGCGAGCGCGTCGAAGTCGGGCGCTTCAGTGGCGCGCAGTCCGAGTGCGCGCGAGCGCGCGTGAGCCTGCGCGATGGCGTCCGCGCGGGCCGCGTCGTGCGGCGTGACGGGGCGTCGGGTCACTCGTGTCTCCAGTCGTTTTTGGGCGCTACGCTGCGACGCAACATGGGTGCGCGAGCGGGGCCTCTGGGGCAGTTCATGGTACAGGAAACGCGGCGGCTGCCAATTCGGGTTGAAGCCGGGTTGAAGCCGTGTTAAAGGCAGCGGTTTCAGCCGCGCGGGCGCCGCCTCAACTGCGTCTTGCGTTTACTGGCGCGAGTGCCATGATGAAGGTGAGGGCGCATTTGCGTCGCGCCCCCGCTGAATAGCGGAGTTCGTCATGGTGCACGGCGAATTGAGGATCGTGGTGGCGGTGCTCGCCACGTTCGTTGCGCTCTTTGGCCTCGGGTATGCGATTGACGGATTGATCTTCGACGAAGACAACGTCGTGCTCTCCGGAATGGTGACCGTGGCTCTTGGGGTCGTCGCGTTCGTGGTGATGCTCACCCTGCACCCGAAAGACCTCGAATCTCTCGAACAGCACCGGCATCGCGAATCCTGACGCGCCTGGGTGGCGCGCATGGTGCGATGCGGCAACCGGCGCAGCGCGTTGGCGCAGGGCCGGGAGGAGAGTATCCGTGCGCGCAACGGCGCACGCGCTTGCTGCACCCGCGAAACAGGGCCCGGACGCCGCCGCCGCCGGCTATTTCAGGCATGTGACAACGTCGACCTTGCGGGCGGCAGGAAGTCGTCTAAAGTGAATCAAATCAACCTGCGCGAACGTGTAGTTTGCAAGGGTTGGTGTTGATCCGCGCGAGCCGGATCGGGTGTTGTCAGGCACCAGGTTGGGGCAGCCCGAAGGCGGTTGAACGCGGCCTTTTCACCCTCCACCAAAGGCGACCCCCATGCAGATCATGTTTCCGAAAGAGGTGCCCGAGTACTCGGGCCCAGACCTCACCTTGGCGTTTCCGGCGATGATCGATGGCGAGCGGGTGGAGTGTCTGATCACGGCGGCGGCGCTGGAAGATCACTTCGGGGCGGCTTCGCCGCGCGCCGAAGACATGCTCAGCGCGTTCGACCATCATCGCGACCGCATCGAGGCCTGCGCGCGCCGTTTGCTCTCCGAAACACGTGCGCAGTGTCTCGTGCTGCGCAGCGGCTACGTGCGTTTCGTGCAGGCGCACGCCAACGCGTAGTCGACAAAAAAGCGCCCGCAGGACGCGGGCGCTTTCCGATCAGCTGAGTTTGCTTGCCGCGCCCGTTGGGGCGCGGCGTTCGTTTACGCGGTTGCCGCGTTGCCGCTGGAAGATGGCGGGTTTCGTGTAGCGTTCGGATGCGGCGGAGTACGTTGCCACGCGGCGGCTCCTGTGTGCAGGGAATCTGACGATAGCTCCCTATGATAAGAAGCACGTGCCGTGCGGGGCAGTGATGCGGCTGGGAAGTAGTTTGATGCTGAGGGGGCGGCAGCGGCGTATCAAAACAAAAAGGGTGGCGCGAAGCCACCCTTTTGCTTTTACGCGTTGCCGAGATAGAAGAACCGGAACAGGAACACGGCGGCGATGATCCACACGATCAGTTTCACGTCGCGCACACGGCCCGTGAGGAGCTTCAGGCCCGCATACGAGATGAAGCCGAACGCCACGCCGTTGGCGATCGAGTAGGTGAACGGCATGGCAAGCGCCGTGAGAGCGGCGGGCACGACTTCGGTCGCGTCGTCCCAGGGCAGATCGGCGAGTTCGCGCAGCATCAGGCACGAGACGTAGAGTAGCGCCGGCGCCGTGGCGTAGCCCGGCACGACGCCCGCGAGCGGCGCGACGAACAGGCACGCGAGGAACAGCACGGCCACGGTGAGTGCGGTCATGCCGGTGCGGCCACCCGCCTGCACGCCCGAGGCGCTTTCGATATACGCCGTGGTCGACGAGGTGCCGAGAACCGAGCCCGCGAGAATCGCGGTGCTATCCGCGAGCAGCGCGCGGTTCAGGCGGTGCATCTTGCCGTGCACGAGCAGGCCGGCGCGGTTGGCCACGCCCATCAGCGTGCCGGTCGCATCGAACAGCTCGACGAGGAAGAACACGAGCACCACGTTGAGCACGCCCGTGGAGAGCGCTGCCTTGATGTCGAGCTGCGCGAAAGTCGGCATGATCGACGGCGGCGGCGAGAAGATGCCGTGGAACTGGTTGCCGCCGAAGAAGAACGAGAGAATCGTGACGCCCACGATGCCGATCAGGATCGCACCGCGCACCTTCAGCACGTCGAGCGTGACGATCGCGAAGAAGCCGATGATCGCGAGGATCGTGTGCGGATCGTGCAGGTTGCCGAGCTCGACGAGTGTGGCCGGGCTGCCGACCACCACGCCCGAGGTCTTCAGCGAGATGATCGCGAGGAACAGACCGATACCCGCCGTGATCGACACGCGGATCGAATGTGGAATGCCATTGACGATGGCCTCGCGTACGCGCAGCAGCGTGACGATGAAGAACAGGCACCCGGAGATGAACACCGCGCCGAGCGCGGCCTGCCACGTGAAGCCCATGCCCTTCACGACCGTATAGGCGAAATACGCGTTCAGGCCCATGCCGGGCGCGAGCGCGATCGGGTAGTTCGCGTAGAGGCCCATGACGAGCGAGGCGAGCGCCGCGACGAGGCAGGTCGCGACGAATACGCTTTCCTTCGGCATGCCGGCGTCGCCGAGAATGGCCGGATTCACGAAGATGATGTAAGCCATCGTGAGGAAAGTCGTGATACCGGCGAGCACTTCGGTGCGCAGGTTGGTGCCTGCTTCTTCGAAACCGAAATAGCGTTTGATGGCGTCCATGAAGATCGGGCCCTTGAGAGTCGAGCGGGTTGTTCGCTGCTTGTTGGTGTGGTGTCTTGCGTGTAGTCGGCGCAGGCAGGTCCTTGACGTGCCCATGCACACGCGCGCATGCCGCAGCGCGCGGCTACGGGCGCGATTGTAAACAATTGTCCGTCGAGCGCAGAAAAGCCGTCGTGAGCGTGGAACGGGTACAACAGCGCGCGTTGCGGTAGCCAGCGTGAGAAGGCGCGGCGAATCGCGCCCGTGGCGGGAGGAAATGGACACGACCGCTCGCAGGCGCCGGGCGTTGCTTCGCCTGGTGCCGGGTGACTGCGGCCTGTCCTGCAATCAAGCGATTACTGCTGCATTTGACCGGCGGGAGCGCCATATCCGGCGCCGCCGCGCGCCGCGCGCCGTTGCGCGACGATCGCGCCCGCGCGTTGCGCGTTTTCCGGGTAGTCGATCCAGTCGAGCGGATCGTAGCCCGCCTGCCGCCATTCGATCAGATCCGCCCGGACCTGGGCGCGAGTCAGCGGTTGCGAGGGATCGTACGGTTGGGCCACCGCCGCAGCCGACGCGAAGCAGCACGCTGCGGCGAGGACGCCGAGCGTCACACGCGGAAGGGAGTTCATGGCAAGGCCTTTCGTATTAGGGATAACCCTAAAAGTATAGGCGCTATCTCATTAACTCAAAGGGGGATCGAGGGCTACCCGCGGTGCTTCGAAGCGTCTTGGCGGTTGCTTGCCGTGCGGTAGTCGGTCGGGCGCTGTCCGGTCCATTTGCGGAACGCCCGATGGAACGCGCTCGGCTCCGCGAACCCCACAGCGGCGGCGACATCGGCGACCGGGCGGCCCGGCTCCTGCAGCGCCGCGATTGCCAGGTCGCGGCGCAATTCGTCCTTGATCGACTGGCAGCTGTGGCCTTCCTGGCTCAGCCGCCGGCGCAGCGTGGCGGGCGCCACGTTCAGCCGCTGCGCGATGGCGTCGGCGTCGGGCCACGCGGCGACGGGCAGGGCGCGCAGCGCGCGTCGCACGCGCGCCGCGAACGAGCCCGGATTGCGGTACTTCACGACGAAGTTGCCGGGCGCGTTGCGCAGAAACGCCCGCGCCGAGCTGGCGGTCTGGATCACGGGCAGTTCGAGAAAGCCGGGCGCGAATTCGAACCATGTGGCCGGCTGATCGAATGCCATGTCGTCGCAGAGCATGAGCTGGTATTCGTGCGCGGCGGCAGGCTGCGGGCAGCGAAAGCGCGCCGCGAGAAGCGGAATGCGGCGCCCCACGAGCCAGCACACGAGCCCGTAGACGAGGATGAACCAGGTCGCGTACGCGAACAGGGTGGGCGTGGGTTTACCCGCGCGGTGCGAGAGCGTGACGCGCACGCGCGTGGCGTCGATGTCGATCTCGCCCGAGAGATCGTCGAGCACGAGCCGCATGAAGTGCACGGCGCGCTGCAGCGCCTGGCGGCCCGTGCTGGCGCCAAGCGCCGAGTGCGTCATGGCGATGAAGCTGCCGCTTTTCATCGCGTGCGAATCCTGGCCGAAGAATTCGTCGTCGAGCGCGCGCGCGATGCCCGACCACAACTGGCCGTATTGCGCCGCACTCACGCGCGCGCCGGGCGCGAGCAGCACGGCCGGCGCGATGCCGGCGGCATCCGTGAGTGGCGCGGTTTCGAGGCCGCCCGCGCGCGCCAGCGCCAGCGTCTCGTTCACGAGGCTCATCGAGATCGTGCCTTTTTCGCTCAGTGTCTGGGTTCTCGCCGGTTGCATAGAACCGCCTCCCAAAGGGGTGATCGCAGCCGACATGGTAAATCCGATCAGCGACTTTGAGCGTGGCGGGCATCGAATACGGCCGCTCGCGTGCCTACACTTTTCGTAAGCCTTGCCGCCGGGGCCGCATCGCGCCAAAGTGGAAGGCAAGCGCAAGAGACACAGGAAGGGGACACACATGGACGAGTTCTATACCGACGATCAGCGCATGATTCGCGACGCCGCGCGCGACTTTGCGAGCGGGCAACTGGCGCCGAATGCGGCGCAATGGGATCGCGACGGCAAGCTGCCCGACGAGGTCGTCAAGCAACTGGGTGAGCTGGGCTTTCTCGGCATGATCGTGCCGCAGGAGCAGGGCGGCTCGTACACCGATTACGTGGCCTACGCGCTCGCCATGGAAGAGATCGCGGCCGGCTGCGCCTCGTGCGCGACGCTCGTGAGCGTGCACAACTCGGTGGGCTGCGGGCCGATCCTGCAGTTCGGCACCGACGCGCAGAAGGACCGCTGGCTCGGCAAGCTCGCGAGCGGCGAGCTGATCGGCGCGTTTTGCCTCACAGAGCCGCAGGCAGGCTCCGAGGCGAGCAACCTGCGCACGCGCGCCGAGCTGCGCGACGGCAAGTGGGTGCTCAACGGCAACAAGCAGTTCGTGACCAACGGCTCGCGCGCGAACATTGCCATCGTGTTCGCCGTGACCGATCCCGACGCCGGCAAGCGCGGCATTTCCGCGTTCATCGTGCCGACCGAAACGCCGGGCTTCAACGTCGGGCCCCATGAGAAGAAGATGGGCATCCGCGCGTCGGACACCTGCCCGATCTCGCTCGTCGACTGTGCGATTCCCGAAGCGAACCTGCTTGGGCAGCGCGGCGAAGGGCTGAAGATCGCGCTTGCGAACCTCGAAGGCGGACGCATTGGCATTGCGGCGCAGGCGCTGGGGATCGCGCGCGCGGCCTTCGATGCGGCGCGTGCCTATGCGCACGAACGCGTGCAGTTCGGCGAGCCCATCATCAAGCATCAGAGCGTGGCCAACCTGCTTGCTGACATGCATACGCGCATCAACGCCGCGCGTCATCTCGTGCATCATGCAGCGCGGCTGCGTACGCTTGGCAAGCCGTGTCTTTCCGAGGCATCACAGGCCAAGCTTTATGCTTCCGAAATGGCCGAGGAAGTGTGCTCGCACGCGATTCAGATTCACGGTGGCTACGGCTTCCTGAACGACTATCCGGTGGAGCGTCACTACCGCGATGCACGCATCACGCAGATTTACGAAGGCACGAGCGAAGTGCAGAGGATGGTGATTGCACGGCAGCTTTGAAGTGAAGTGAGGAAGACGAAGCAATAAAAAGCGAGCGCTTATGCGCCATAGCTATGCATGGGACCGGAGCAAGTGCATTGCACCAACTCCGGCTCGACAGGAGACGACGATGACCGGGTTCACCCCTTCCGCGCAGGCCTTCATCGACGCACGCGAGCTGCTGCTGCGTCACCGCACCGACTACGCACGCGCGTACGACGAATTCGCGTGGCCGAAGCTCGACACGTTCAACTGGGCACTCGACTACTTCGACGTGATGGCACGCGGCAACGACAACCCGGCGCTCTGGATCGTCGACGACCTCGCGGACGGCGGCACGCGTTATTCGTTCGCGCAGATGTCGGAGCGTTCGTCGCGCATGGCGAATTTTTTGCGCGAGCAGGGTGTGGCGCGAGGCGACCGCTTGCTGTTGATGCTGCCCAATCGCGTCGAACTCTGGGACGTGATGCTGGCGGCGATGAAGCTGGGCGCCATCGTGCTGCCCGCCACGACGCAGCTCTCGCCCGACGACGTGCGCGAACGCGTGGAAACGGGCGGCGCGCGCTGCGTCGTCGTGGACGCCGCCGAACTCGGCAAATTCGATGCGCTCGACCCGAGCGTGAAGCGCATCGCGGTAGGCGCGGCGCCCGGTGCGTGCGAAGGCTGGATCGACCTTTCGCGCGCGTACGAAGCGAGCCCCGCGTTCGAACCCGACGGCCCGACGCGCGCCGCCGACCCGCTGCTGCTCTATTTCACCTCGGGCACGACCTCGAAGCCCAAGCTCGTCGAACACACGCATGAGAGCTACCCCGTAGGCCACCTTTCGACGATGTACTGGATCGGCCTCATGCCCGGCGACATCCACTGGAACATCAGTTCGCCGGGCTGGGCCAAGCATGCGTGGAGTTGCTTCTTCGCACCGTGGAACGCGCAGGCCTGCGTGTTCGTCTACAACTACGCGCGCTTCGTGCCGAAAGACACGCTCGCCGCCATCGTGCAATGCGGTGTGACCACGCTGTGCGCGCCGCCCACGGTGTGGCGCATGCTCGTGCAGGAGCCGCTCGCAACCTATGCAGTGAAGCTGCGCGAGATCGTGGGCGCGGGCGAGCCGCTCAATCCCGAGATCATCGAGCGCGTGCGTCACGCGTGGGGCATTACGATCCGCGACGGCTACGGCCAGACCGAAACGACCTGCCAGATCGGCAATTCGCCGGGGCAGCCCGTGGTAGCGGGTTCGATGGGACGGCCGCTGCCGGGCTACCGCGTGGAACTCGTCGATGCCGACGATCAGCCCGCAAGCGAGGGCGAAATCGCGCTGCCGATTGGGCGAGATTCGGCGCAGCGTCCGCTCGGCTTAATGACGGGCTACGCGAACAACGCAAAGGCGAGCGAATACGCCATGCGCAACGGCTACTACCACACGTCCGATGTCGCTTTGCTTCGCGACGACGGCTATTACGTCTACGTGGGCCGCGCTGACGACGTGTTCAAGTCGTCCGACTACCGCCTGAGCCCGTTCGAACTGGAGAGCGTGCTGATCGAGCACGAGGCGATTGCCGAGGCCGCGGTCGTGCCGAGTCCGGACGAGCTGCGCCTGTCCGTGCCGAAGGCCTTCGTCATCGTGCGTCAGGGCTTTGAGGCAGGCCCCGAACTCGCACGCGAGGTGTTCCGCTTCTCGCGTGAAAAGCTCGCGCCGTACAAGCGCATTCGCCGCCTGCAGTTCAGCGACCTGCCCAAGACCATCTCGGGCAAGATCCGCCGCGTCGAGCTGCGCCGGCGCGAAATGGAGCGCAGCGCCGAACCCGCGCGTCAGCCCGACGAGTATTGGGAAGAGGATTTCCCCGAGCTGCGCTGATATCCACACGGAGTCCGAAATGATCGAATTCGAGTACGCGCATGAGGGCGCGGTGGCCCTGCTCACGCTTTCGCGACCGCCCGCGAATGCCTTTACAGTCGACGGCTTGCGTCAGCTGCAGCAGGTCATCGAGGCGTTCGACCGCGAGCCGCAGGTGCGCGCGGTCGTCATC
>NZ_JBFRCN010000085.1:0-24481 GCF_040965835.1 Paraburkholderia sp. BR10872 | reverse complement strand
GTGCGCCATGCCTATGACTGGAAATCTGCGATGAACCAGTTTGCCATCCTGTTTGGCGAGCGGTTTACGCGGGCGCGCGGGTAACGTTTTTTTTAACCGCCTCGCCCACAAAAATGCGGACAGGTTCGACGATCCGCCGCTGGTGCGACAAATTCGGCGTGGGCCTCGCACATCGCGTCAAAGTTGCCCGCCGCAAGCCTGGGCGCACATGGCATCTGGACGAAGTCTTCGTTACGTTGCGCGGTGAGCCTTATCTGCTCTGGCGGGCAGTCGACCAGCACGTCGCCGAACTCGACATCCTGCTGCAGAAACATCGCGATAAGGCCGCAGCAAAGCGCTTCTTCAACCGCGTGCTGGCCGCCTGTGCCAACGCGCCACGAAGGATTGTCATCGAACACCAGACCCATTCACCGGAGCAACCATGCGACTATCGCCTGATTCACAGCATATGGCCAGCTATTACCTTCAGCAAGGTTATGACGCGCAGTCCACCACCAACGAGGTTAACCGGCATCGCCCTGGCCGGATTCCCTACCAGGCGGATGACATCCGGCAATTCCGCCAGAATCAGAATGCAGCATCTGTGCTGGGTGGACTGCCCCAACGAGGCAGGGGGCAGTCAGGTCAATCACATGTTCCCCGCGCTTCAATAAACCAACCGACCGTAGCGCCTACTCTTGATCAACAGATCACGCAGTTGCAAGACGAGAGGTCCTACCTTGCAAACGTGGACGGCCGCATCGATCGTCGGATTGCTGAACTGCAAGATCAGTTGCGCAATCCAGCTCCTCCGCCGCAAAGCGCCCCTGCAGGCAGCGGTGGTCCAGCAGCCAGCGCACTGACGCACTACTCTCAAGCCGATCTGACGCGGGAGTTGATTGCGCGCCGCAACCCTCAAGACTTCGCTGGCGCACCATTGCCTTCCGGGATCGATAGTCGCGCAACCGGATCGACGTATGACTCGCGCTATTCCGATGCGTCTGGGCAGCTCCCACCCAGCTCACTTGCCAGTTCCTCAAGAGCGCCAGCAACAGTGACAAATTCCAGCCGCGAGGGCAGGCAGGTGGCAGCCGCGCCCTATCCTCCCCCCTCGCAACGTTCCCGCTCGAGCGCCACAACCGTCAAGCCTATCAATTGCAGCCACAAGCCAGGCGGTGTCGTCAATACGGACACATTTGTTGGATGTGACGTCACCGATGATGAACTGAAGCAAGGCGACAAGAAAGCCCTAGACCGAGTTGCAAGGCGAAAATCAATGTATCAAAAAGCGCAAAAACTAGGCGTAACGACGACCGGCGCGGTTGACCGGGCAGAAAAAGACGCCCGGGCCGCCGCCAAGGGCTTCACCAGCCGACAGGCGGCTGAGCGCGCAGCAAGAGACGCCCGGGCCGCCGCCAAAGGCTTCCCCAGCCGACAGGCGGCTGAGCGCGCAGCAAGAGACGTCCGGGCCGCCCGTCAGCTAGGGTCGGAGGCAATGGACGCTGATCTTGCCAGAATTCAAGCGGGCGAAAGAGCGTTGGCAGAGAGAGGAGGTATGTCCGTTAACGGGGTATCAACAAGGTAAGCATAAGTTCCTATCATAAGCCTTGGAGTTATAAAGACTGCGCCGGTTATTACGATTTGTGCAGTAACCTCTGATTTTTCTTGCGCTAATCTGAGCGGCCCTCTGCGATCCGGACGATCCGCAATGGCTACCCTCGAACGCACCGCGTACCCGCGCTTCCCCGAGGTCCTGGCATCCCGGGAACTGCAAACCTGCTACACGCCACTGCCCGACGAGCTCGAATGGGCACGCCGGTCAACGCGCGGCGAGCGACCTCGACTGGGCCTGCTGGTGCTGCTGAAGGTCTTTCAGCAACTGCACTATTTCCCTCCGCTCGATACCATTCCGGCGGCGTCGTTGAACAAGTTCGGGCAGCCGCCGATATCGGCGACACCATGCAATTAGGCTACGACACTGAGACCTCCCCAACGCTGTTCCGGCATTACGCGGCGGTTCGCACCTGGCTCGACGTGAACCGTATTACGGCACCGACGCGAACGCGATCGCGACACGGGCAGGTACCAGCGAACGCACAGAATGATGATCTCCCGATCAAAATGGCGTCCGCCGAACAACTTCTCCGGACTCTTCAGCTTGCTCATCTCGGCTCGTCGGTTCGTTTTGTTCCGACAACTCTAACCCATTCGCCGGCCCTATTTGCACCAGAGCCAGCCAAGGCGGCGAACCCCACAAACAGCATTTCCTTGATTCGCATCAGTGACTTTGCCATTTGGTGGGACTATCTTGCTTGCTAAGCAATAAGAAATGGGTTTTCTTACTGCTACGGAGTTCATCGGGGATACGCGTGTTCTGGGGGGCGGAAGCGAAGGAGTGCTACCGGCCATCGCGTCGTGCGTGCCCATTCAATTCAATGATTTTGCACGAGAGATCATTATGTCAACAGAAGCTGTTGTAGATACCATAAGTTTTCGCAACGATGCCGACCGTGACAAGCTACGCACAGATAGCGGCCTGTCCGAGCAGGAATTTGACGCGGCCTGCAAAGAAGCATATGAGCTGCTCGAAAAAGATGGGGCTATTCTTAACGAATTCAAAATCCGAGCCGTCCGTGGTGCGATTCGTTTTCCATATAAATTGGACATCCCCTTAGCCATAGCGAGCATTCATCTAGAAATTCAAAATCCAGAGGATGGCAAGTACACCGCTGCTGTCAAAAGCAAAATTCTCGGATTTACAATCGGTGAGGCCCTTTTGACATTCTCGGACGGCCAGCTAACTCGTACTGAAAAAATCGGAACAGAAAGCCTCGGTGGCAATTACACCATCACCATACGCGTAAAAGATGGATTCGCCGTGCAATTAGAAGCCCATCTCCACGTAAAAATATTTGGAGTACGCACCGTTGATTTTGGTCCAAAATGGATTTTTTGAACCATTGCCCGCAGCGAATGTAAGGTAAGCGTCAAACCGAGGCCGTCTTGACGATCAGAACTTGGTCTCTGAGAGCCGCTGATTGGCCCCTGACCACGATAAGCACTTATGCGCTACAGGGCATACTTACCTTGTCGCTACCCCTTGCCGGGACTCAGTGCCGTTGCGCAGGCTTGGCTTTCGTTCGCGTATGCGCGGGCATGTATCGAGTCGCGGCAGGGTAAAGGAGGCTTCTCGCCGCAGTCCCCGATGCAATTGAGTTAGGCCGACGAGAGGACTGCCTGCATTCAAGGGAAGTCCACGGTACATGCGAGCCTGTCAAACGGCGCTTGGAGGACGCCATAAACGATAATTCCGGGTTCGCTCGTCATCATCCGATATAGCCGCCGCAGCACGGGATAGCCATTGGGAACGCCGAATATTTCTTCCACTTCGGCGGTGGCGGGTGCCGCGTCGATGACCAGATAGGTCCGGGTGACGTGGATCGCGTGCTTGGCCAGAGCGTCGACGACGAAGCGCTCTCCGAACTCGTCCACAATATCGTCGCCGATATCCGGAGAAAGATAGGTCGTGTCGTACACGACTGGCGCATCGTCCATCCAGATCGTTTTTCGGACACAGAGCATCACGTGGTCGGGCAGGGCGATCGTACTCAAGGTCGGATCGGATATTTTCTCTCTCGTGACCGATACTGAACGTATGCTCGAATCGTCAAACGACGGCTGCATCGCGTCGAGTTGATGCAACAGCCGCTTTTGTTGTTTGACGTATGTTCCTTTCCCGGGAATCGATACGAGCGTCCCTGCGGCTTGCAGGTCGCGTAGCGCACGCTTTATCGTAATCGAACTAACACCGAATTCTTCACTAAGCATGGCCGTCGACGGGATCGCGGCGTCGGGAGAATAGGTGCCGACTGCGATGCGTCGACGGAGTTCCTCGCGTACCGTTTCATGCAGCGACGGGGAGGGTTGTAATTGGGGCTTGATCAAGTTGACTCTCGGGCGCGAAAGGTCGATGGGACCAACGGGACTATAGCCCGGGCGTCCATGGATGCCTAGTATCCCAAGCATGAACGTTTTGCGGACAACGGGCAGCATCCGGCGCACCGCTTTACATCGAAACAGCCCAGGCGTCCTGTGGCGAACTGTCGGATGTCGGGAAGGCGCTAAACAATCGGCGCACCGACATCAACGACGGTTCAGGTCTCACCTTGAAGCTCATGCGCCTCGCAAAATATACTAGGTATCATTTCGGTGTAACCGCCAACTGAAAATAGGGCGATATGGCGCAGCGACCGGCATCCATGGCTTGGGGAGCTTACCCCAAACGGCATAACGGCCCCCGGGGTCGTAACGCGGGCGTCGCGACTGAGCCTCTACGAGAACACCGGGATAGCAACATCACGAGCGCACTCAAGTTTGCCGATCTCGCACTGAAGATCACGAGCTGGCCGATCGGGATCGTTACGTCGGACGCCAAGGGTCCTACTGCCGCTGCTTCGCGATCATCATCAGTCTGCAATGCGCAATAACTCAATGAACTCGCGCATCGAGCCATGGTTTTCCATGTCCATTCCTTGTTCGAAGATTTCCGCGCCTTTCGACACCAAGGCGGTTCCTCGGAGGTTGCGCAGAAACTTCTCTTCCACGTCTGCATCCTCGAACGGACGGCGCCAGTGACCCAGTGGCCATTTCACTGACGTCTCGAGCAAACGACCGTCTGATAGCATGATGGTCACGGACGACATATGCTGATCGATCTTCCAGAATGCTTCCTCAGCGACCGGATCGACTTCGACGTCGATCTTTTCCATCAATTCAAGAACGTCCTCGCTTGCCATCAAGGACGGTTCATACCATTCTCGTCCCGCTTGGAGGGAGAGCGCCGCCATTGCAGATACATACTGGACGGACAATTGGGCATTGATATCGGAAGGCGGTCGCCTGTCGGAGAACCATTCCGATATTCTTGAAATCGTCCGAATCTGAATGCTGCGTATATCTTTGTGGTCAATCGAGTGCTGTTCGGCCAGATTTGAAATTGCTTCGATGGTCGTATGGAGAAA
This sequence comes from Paraburkholderia sp. BR10872, assembly GCF_040965835.1. Lineage (NCBI taxonomy): Bacteria > Pseudomonadati > Pseudomonadota > Betaproteobacteria > Burkholderiales > Burkholderiaceae > Paraburkholderia > Paraburkholderia sp. BR10872. The sequence goes on along the minus strand of NZ_JBFRCN010000085.1, from coordinate 19,481 downwards.
TGCGCAGCATGGAAATGCTTTAAAGGACGATTCTCTCGTTCGCCAATTGTGGGCGAGATCAGCAGAAAGCAGGCTGGCATTGAATCGATCGGATCCAATGATGCTAGCGAAACCTCTGTGGGGGTCACTAAGCATCGCGAAGGGGCCGATGATGTCGTGACGTGCGCAGAGTGCGGCCTCGATTCCCGCCAGGGCCATCTGGCCATAGTTCGCCTTGAGTGCATGCGCAGGCTGTCCATACTGGACGTACCACAGAGGCAGACAGGTATTGGCCGCGGCGTGGCCTAGCGCAGAGCGGAACTGCTCTTCCGAGCCGCCAGCGACGACCATGGCGGCGGCTCCGGCAGCCAGGCCGTGCCATGCGTGATATACAGCGAATCGCAGATACACTTCGGGACTGGCTTGCGTGGCGTCGTGCAGTCGGAGACCTGCCTCATAACCGGCGACGACACCGGCGAGAAACCGCTTTGGTGGGGTATTTAGATGTTCGCTGAGCGCCAGCGCGGCAGGTATGACCGTCGCACTTGGATGGCCTACCGCGACGTCCTCGTAGTCGAGAACATCCGACAACCACGCGTTCACCTTGCCAGCCAGCGATGGCGGCATACGCAATGAGGTTCCCAAAACGGTGCAGCCATCTTGTTGTTTGGTGCTCCCGTAGCTGGCCAGGATCTTGCGGCCGAGCACCGTGTCCGTTCCGGCAACAATGCATCCGATCGTGTCCAGCGTCAGCAGTTTTGCCTTATGGACGACGTCTTCGGGAATGCGCTCGTAGCTGAGATCCGTGAGAAAGCGCGCTAACAGCCCGGCGTGTGCATGGACTGGATTGTTCGGAAACAGGATATGGTCCCGGTGTGACGACGCGGATTGCGCGTCAGCCGACGCAGTGCAGTCCTCTTCGTTTATCATTCGTGCCCTCTATGTCTAGAATTATGCTTCGCGAGAAACGTTGATCGCGGATAGCGAATCGCCGAATTCGGGCTGCTCCTTGTAGCCATGCGAAGTGGCCACCATGACGACGCGAGCGTTCTGTCCAATCTGCCCGTGATCTATCAATCTGCGCAGTCCCGTGAGCGAGGCGACACTCGAGCGCTCGAGGTACAGTCCCTCACGCGCGAGTACAAGCTGGTCTGCGATGACCTGTTCATCGCGGACCGCGACACCCACACCGTCAGTCGAATCGAGCGCCAGTAAAGTCTGGCGAGTAACGGTATCGCCTCCGATTGACTCCATGACCGTGTCCCCCGAATAGTCGCTGCAAACCATGCCATGCCCCTGTTGCGCTAGACTGATTCGTGGGAATGGTTCGACAGCGTGAACCTTTGGAATGGAGTGCACCAGACCCGAGTCGCGAAGGTCCCGGTAGCCTTTCGCAATACCCCAGAGCACGTCACCGCGTGCGGTCGGAACGATGATGTCCGTCGGCGGACGCGCCGAAAATTGCAGGTAGAGTTCGAATGCGATTGCGCGATAACCGTCGACGCCAAACGGATTGCTCCCGACGGGCGGCATGATCGAATTTGTGACCGGATACCATTCGCCCTGCCGCACACGCTGGGCGATGAGGGCCCAGCGATCGTCTGGATTTTTGGTCGCGATGATTCGCGCGCCATGCATTTCGATTGCTCTGCGCCAGTTCGGGCTGATTTCCGGTGTCGTCACGACCACACATTCGATACCGGCTCGGGCGGCATAGGCTGCCGTCGAAACCCCGGCATTGCCGCTCGATGCAACCGCGACGGTCGTCGCGCCGACGTCGATCGCTCGCTGGACAACGATTGCACCCATCCTGTCCTTGTGGGAGCCGGTTGGATTGCAGAATTCATTTTTTGTATGCAATGCATCGATGCCCAGTGCGACGGCGAGCCGGGGCAGCGCCGATAGCGGCGTGTTGCCTTCTCCCAGTCCCGTAGCACCGCGATACGACAGCCAGTCCGTGATGTTTTCGGTATTCAGGTCCGCCGGAAAAGCGGTGTAATGCGGTGCGACGCTCGCCGGTGTGCCCGCCCTTTGGCACGACGGGCAACCTTCGAAATAGTCGTCCAGCGCGTGTACTAGCCCGCACTGGATACACTTCATGCCGGAAACGTTGGGATTGAGTCGGCTCATCAGTTCGCTCCCGGGAGGTATGACGTGGCCGCGTCCTCCAAAAGTCCGAAAAGACAATCGCCGCGGCTCGCCAATGCCGGATGCCGCTTGCAAACGACCAGTCCCGCACGGCGGAAGTAGATTTCGACGGGCGGGTCATGCGGTCGGTCGATCGAATGCAGGAGCCCGGCAAGCTGACCTTCTTCGACTCGCTCGCCGAGCTGCGCCATGGGCTCGAACAACCCGTCGTATTCGGCATACACGAACAGGTCCATGCTCTCGCAACTCATCAACGTGACTTGCGCGGGATCGGGCACGTCGCATGACGACAGGATGCCAAGATGCTTGAGAAGTCTGAGCGAGCCCTCTTCGGCCAGCGTACAGCCGTTGCCTCGAAGCGTGGTACCTCCGCCCAGCTCCGCCGTGATGACCGGCACCCCGAATTGGGCAGCTGCAGCAGGCAGTGTGGTATTGCCGCCGCCACCGGCGCCGTCGGTAAATTCCGCAAGCGGCACGCCGAATACACGCAGCAGGTCGTGCAGGCGTTCGATTTCCGCTTCCGTATTTGCGCTACGGACGAGTGCACACGGCATATAGTCGAGCGAGCGGCCGCCCGAGTGGAGATCAACGACGAGATCGGCCATCGGCAGAAGCACTTCGCAGACATAGTGCGCGATCATTTCGGTGGCGGTACCGTGCGCGCGCCCGGGATAGACGCGATTGAGGTTGCCTCCGTCAATGGGTGAAACCCTTCGCCCCGCCTTGACCGCCGGAAAGTTGAGTGACGGAAGAATGATCACGCGTCCGTGCAGATTGTCGTGGACTAACTGTCTCGCGATGCGCATAAGGCCGATCTGGCCTTCGTACTCGTCGCCATGCGTTCCCGCGAGCAGTACCGCAGTCGGACCGTCGCCATTTTTCACGCAGACGACCGGAATCGGAATCCAGCCATACGCGGACGTGTCGGTGGAAATCGGCAGCCGCAAGCAATCGACTTGCTTGCCGTTCTTTTCGTAGTCGATCGTCGACCAGATTCGTGTAGAGCCTGACATGTGAAACCTATGAGAGATCGGATGTTTATCGAATCACGGGAAGGGTTTCTGGCGAGGGTGGGCACAGGAACTCGATGCCGGACTCGGTGACGAAGACCACTTCCTCGAACTGAAACACAGCGCCATCGCGCTCAAGTTTCGGTTCGATGTGCAGAATCATCCCTGGCTCGATGACCGTCGTGTCGGCCCTCGACAGCGACGGCGGCTCGGTTACGTCGAGGCCACCACCATGACCGATGCGCGATACGGCGCCGTACACCGACCCCAATGCGGCGTCGCGCCACAGTGCGTCGAAGTGTTGGTACACCTCGGAACACGTGATTCCGGGGCGGATATGGTTGACAACATCCAGCGTCAGCAATCTCACCGCCGTGTAGGTCTCGAGTTCCCAATCCTTGGGGTCACCGGCACGAGCGATCCGATTGCGATCGGCCGGATACCCACCATACGTAGCGCGAAAATCGGTCCATACGTAATGACCTACTTCGAGCTTCCGATCCTTCGCCGTGCGAGCGTAGGCGAAATCGCCGCTGGAAAAGAGCATCGCGATCGGATCGGCACTTTCGGCGCCGTTCAGATAGATCTGTGCCTGCATGAGGTAATAAAGTTCGTACTCCGTCATGCCAACATAGGCGTGCTTGATCGTCTGGTCGAATGCCGTATTGACGATCTCATATGCGGTTCGATTGAGATCGGCTTCGAATCTGGACTTGACCAGCCTGACTTTCCAGATCGCATCGGCTGCACTTTTGACGCGACCGCTCGCATCGATCGAACTGAGCGCGTCGATCAATCCCAACGAACCACGTCCGAACATGTCTTGACCATAGTCCACTGCAATATGGACACCGCTCCCGGTCGTCTTGCCCTCTAGCCAGTCCGAAACAGCGGTGACAGCTTCGTCAAGATAGCCTTTGTAGTAGACCGGCTCGAAAATTCGATCTCTGAGCTGGATCGTTGTTGCTTCGCCAAGGCTGCCGAAGAGTGCGAAGTCTTGGGATGAAATGGCAGCGAAGATCGGGCGTGCTTTGTGATCCCAGGAGAGTTCCTGGTAGTCCGTGAAATAGTCAACGTTTTTCTTGTCGGTCAAAACAATAACGTCGATCCCGGCTTTTGCCATTTCCCGGCGGATGTTGGTCAATCGCTGGCGGAGTTCGTTTTCGGGAACCGGGGGAGCCGGCGCACGGAAGACGGCAGGAATGTCGAGTTGAAGTGCAGTCATCTTTAGATCTCCATGTCATGAGACGGAAAGTCAATGGAACAGGCGAGGCGATCAAACGGAGCTTGAACAACGCCATAGATCGTCAAATTCGCGTCGGTGGTAATCATCTTGTAAATGCGACGCAGCATCGGATATCCGTTCGGAACCCCAAATATCTCGGCCGCGCGATCGGAAGCAGGAAAGGCTTCCACAACGATCTGTGTCTTGACGAGCCGGATGCCGCGGCGCTTCAGCGCGTCGACGATAAAGCTGCTGCCGAACTCGTCGATGATCTCGTCTTCTACGTTCGCCGAGAGGTAGCTGGCGTCATAGAGAAGTGGTGAGCCGTCTGATGAGATGACTTTCCTGACGCAGAGCATTGTATGGTCGGGGGCCGCAAGCGTGGCCATGGACGGATCACCGATCTTTTCCCGCGTCACCGAGATCAAGCTGATGTCGGCCCCATGCAGGGACGACATGCGCATATCGAGTTGACGCAGGATTCGCTGCTGTTTCTTCACGTAGGCGCCCTTGCCGCGAATCGTGACCAGCACGCCAGCGGCCTGCAAGTCACGCAGCGCCCGCTTCACGGTAATCACGCTGACATTGAATTCTTTACTCAACATGGCGGTGGACGGAATCGGCATGTCGCTCGCGTATATGCCATTCCTGACCCGCTTGAGAAGTTCGTCGCGCACTGTCTCGTACAAGGACAAAGTTGTCTCCAGTATTGGTCTGTTTATTCAAGCGGCTTTAGATCGACCTTCCAGTTTCGCTACTCGGGTAAACACGAGTGCACCGTCGAAGATCGTTGCTTGACATGCCTAGTATGCCAAGTATACTCAACGCACCAACAAAAGGAAAGGAGACAGTTATGACGATCCAGGTCTGGAGTAAACGGCTGGCGCTTGTTCTTGCTGCGGCGAGCACGCTGATTGGCGGCAGCATCGCCCAGGCGCAGTCAAGCGATAGCCAGGCGATCCACGGTGGGGAAATCACGGTAGGAATTCACAATCAGGTGCCGTGGGGATACCGAAACGCCGATGGCAGCGTTTCTGGCGTCGGTCCTGACATGATCCGGGCCGTTCTCGGTCAGGTGGGTGTCAAGAAAATCAACTTTGTCGTCGTCGACTTCGACGCGCTGATTCCGAGCCTGCTCTCCAAGCGGATAGATGCCGTAGCTTCGGGCTTGGCAATTACCCCGACGCGCTGCAAACAGGTAATTTTCAGCAATCCGGATTTGGCTATCGGCGATGCGCTTCTGGTGAAGAAAGGGAATCCTCTCAATATCCATAGTTATGCGGACGTTGCAAAGAACCCAGCGATTCGGTTTGGCGGCGGACGGGGAAGTTCTGCTGTCGAGCATGCGATCGCTGCCGGAATCCCCAAGGATCGGATTCTTCTGCTTAAAGACGTCGAGTCTTCGGTCGGAGCCATTCTGGCCGGTCGCATTGACGCCGACACCGAATCGGCTTCAACTGTAATCAGTACGCTCAAGGATCCAAACGTCGGCAACCGGCTCGAGCGCGCGACGCCCTTTACCGGGTTGGTAAAGAATGGGCAGCAGGTTGCCAATTACGCGGCAATCGCATTCCGGACGGAGGATTCGAAACTGCGTGACCTGTATAACGCGGGGCTAGCAAAAATGAAGGCCGATGGTTCGATCAAGAAAGTCTTCGAAAAATATGGATTCGGGGAAACCGAGATGGCGCCAACTGACGTAACGGCGAAAGCGGTGTGTGGCGCGGATTATCGATGATCGGGATTTGTCAATCTGAGGAGCGATCGCATGAACTTTCCTGACGTCATTATCGGAATATACAAGGGGTTCGGTATCACCGCGGCCGTCACTCTACTCGGACTCCTGTATGCGGTGCCGTTTGCGCTGGTCGCTGGAATATTGCAGAACTTCGCGACTGGCACTCCGCGCAAAGCAATTACATTCATCATCGAGCTGTGGCGAAGCTCGCCTGTTATTGTGCTGCTCTATGCGTTCTACTATACGCTTCCCGCTTTTGGAATTCATCTTTCCGGGATCACGGTTGGCGCACTCGTGCTCGGACTGAACTCGGGTGCATATAGCAGTCAGTCGGTCCGCGCCGCCTTGCAAGCACTGCCTCGCGGACAATGCGAGGCAGGCTTGGCCTTGGGGTTGAATCGTTTCGAGGTGCTTTGTCTTGTCGAGTTGCCGCAGGCAATCAGAGCCATGATTCCAACGTTCATCAACGATCTTATTCAACTGATCAAGGGAACCGCATTGGTATCTCTTATTACGTTGTCTGACATGACGTTCCGTGCCAAGGAGATCTCGGAGTTGAGCTATAACCCGTTGTTAATTTATTCGAGTCTTTTGTTATCCTATCTGATTCTATGTTATCCAGTGACTATTTTTGGGCGATATCTTGAGACATCGCACGGGAGCCGGCGAGGGCGGTCATGAACTTCGATTTTGATTTTGCGTTGCGAATCGTGCCGCAAGTCCTGGAAGGTGTCGGGAATACGATCCTCGTTGCGATCCTGAGCTTCGTGGGTGCGCTGGCGCTCGGTTTCGTCTGGGAAATGCTGCGCCGTTCCAATGCCGTTGTGCGTCCGATGGTTCAATTCATCATCGATGCGATCAGGTCTACTCCGGCACTTGTTCAGATTTATTTCCTGTTTTTCGTTCTCCCTTCTTACGGAATCGTCTTGCCCGCGTTATTCATCGGTGTATTCGGACTTAGTTTTTACTACTCCGGATATATGGCCGAAGTGTTCAAGGCCGGCATCGACGCCGTTCCGGTTGGCCAGAGCGAGGGTGCGAAAAGCCTCGGGCTCACTTGGTGGGACACCACGGCCTTCGTTATCGCTCCGCAGATGTTGCGAAACGTGGCCGCGCCTCTGGGTGCGTATGCCATTGCGATCCTGAAGTCTACGCCATACCTGGCGGTGATCGCGGTTCCCGAAATGCTAGGCAGCGCAATGGACGTGGCTTCCGAAACCTACCGTTACGCTGAGCCGATGCTTGTTGCTGGTGTGCTCTTTCTGGCACTAGCCCTGATCGCGGTCGTATTGGTCGGAAAGGTCGAGCGCCACCTTGGGATTGGCGCTCCTCAACGATAAGCCGACAGCAGTCTATCAAGACGTTTGAAGTGTTGTGGAGGAAGACATGGTATCCCAAATGTCGCAACCACGCGAACCGGCGGGGTTGCAAGCGAATACGCCCGAGTCGATCGCGGTAGCAATTGAAGGTGTATCGAAGTGGTACGGCGAATTTCAGGTTTTGCGCGACATCAATTTGAATGTGGCGTTCGGCGAGCGGATCGTGGTCTGCGGTCCGTCAGGATCAGGAAAATCGACGCTGATCCGCTGCATCAATCAGCTGGAGACGCACCAGGAAGGCCGGATCGTTGTGGACGGTGTCGAGATGCACGCGAAGATGAAGGGGTTGTCGCACATGCGCCGAGATGTCGGAATGGTATTTCAGCATTTCAATCTGTTCCCTCACTTGAGCGTGATCGACAACTGTACGCTGGCGTTGATCCGTACTGGCCGAGCGTCGCGGGCGGAGGCCAAGGCGATTGCGATGGAAAACCTCAACCGGGTTCGCATACCGGACCAGGCGAAGAAGTATCCGGCACAGCTTTCCGGTGGGCAGCAGCAACGCGTCGCAATTGCTCGTGCGCTCTGCATGAAACCAAAGATCATGCTGTTTGACGAGCCGACGTCAGCGCTCGATCCGGAGATGATCAAAGAAGTACTCGATGTGATGACCGGACTTGCGAACGATGGCATGACGATGATCTGTGTGACTCATGAGATGGGATTCGCTCGTGAAGTTGCTGACCGTATCGTATTTATGGACGGTGGGGAAGTCATCGAATGTGCACCGCCGGATACCTTCTTCCGCAATCCGACGCATATCAGAGCGAAGAAGTTTCTGAGTCAGTTGTTGCACAAATAATGCGAGGTCGCAGCCGACTTCGATAGGAGGGTATCGGCGGCTGCACCAAAACATCGTGAATCGATGAGGAAATTGAGGCCACAAAGAATCCTGCCGGCGTTCGACGGGGCACGAACCTAACGCTGGCATTACGCTCCGAGAGGTTTATACGTTAGGCCCCCAGGTCGTATTGGAAAACGCGCACTCATAGTTGTCGGAGCGAGGAAGCCCGAGTAGTTCGGGCAACGTTGCGGGACCGCGGTTTCAGCCGAGGTTTGCCGCGCAGTGAGGATCGGTGTGGCATTGCAGGATCGATGCGACCGGGGCGATGAAGAATGCGCGGCTCGGGAAACGGGAGAGCACCACCACTTTATGCAAACTAGTTGTTACGTACTACAAATTGATTTTCAATAACTACCACGTTTGGAGACGATGATATGAAGGCGAAACTGCTGGTGGCGTCCGTATTGGCCGGGATCGGAGTGTCCGCCTATGCGCAAAGTACCGTCACGTTGTATGGACTCATCGATGAAGGTTTTGACTTCACGAATAATGCAGCTGGAAGCCGGGCATACGAGCTACAAAGCGGATACGTGCAGGGTAGTCGGTGGGGACTGAAAGGTACGGAGGACCTCGGTGGCCAGCTGAAGGCCGTGTTTCAGATCGAGAGTGGGTTCAACGTGAACAACGGCAAGCTCGGCCAGGGCGGCCTGATGTTTGGACGTCAGGCATACGTGGGGCTGTCAAGTTCGACGTATGGCAAGCTTACTTTTGGTCGCCAGTATGACTCTGTTGTCGACTACTTCTCGTCGACGACAGCAAATGGAACATGGGCAGGTTATCTGCTCTCGCACCCATACGACAACGACAATACGGATGGCACTTTTCGGGTCAACAATACGGCGAAATATACCAGCCCGAATTTCGGTGGCTTCCAATTCGGTGGCACTTACAGCTTCTCAAATGACACCAATTTCGCCAATAATCGTCAGTATAGTCTGGGAGCACAATATGAGACCGGAAGCATCCTGATCGCGGCGTCCTATCTACAGGCCAACAATCCGTCATCAACCGCGACCGGTGCGATCAACAATGGTGGCGATGAAAATTTTGTGGGTGACCGGCTGCGCATCTTTGGTGCTGGTATCAACTACTATATTGGAAGCGCCACTTTCGGCTTCGCATACTCGAACGTGGATGTGAAGAATCCGGTGAACTCCGGGTACGTGGGCGCTATTACGCCTGTCAGTGGTCCGGCTTCGGACCTCCGCTTCCAGAACTTCGAAATCAATGGCAAGTACCAGTTCACGCCAGCGTTCTATGTTGGCGCGATGTACACCTACACGCACGCGACGATGACCACGGCAGCGGGCAGCTTCCATCCGAACTATCAGACGGTCGGGTTGATGGGCGACTACAACATCTCAAAGCGAACAGACGTTTATCTTCAGGGTGCCTATCAGCATGTAGGAGGAGATACGACGGGTTCAGTGCTGGATTTCGCATATGTACCCGGTGCGTACGGTGTTTCCTCGGGCAACAGCCAGCTCGCTTTGCGCCTCGGGCTCCGTCATAAATTCTAGTCGACTCAGCCAAGCACCAAATCGATGAGATCACGCGGGCTCGAAAACCGATGTCTGTTGACCCAATCTCGCCTCAGCGCGACAGGGGAAAAAGGTGTCGAGCTCGCGTCGTCTAGTGCCGGTGTGAAGATATTAACTGTTCAAGGAACGAGTTCGACTCAATCCTATAGTTCGCGATTCGGTTGAGGTACCAGCGGCCGTGTGCGACTGGGCATTTCAGCTTCTGCATTAACTGTCTTCCCGGTCGACTACTTGTCGGCACAAGGGCGTTACCAGTGCCAACGCTAGACGTTGGCTACTGCCACCCTCAAGTCCACTCCTGAGGCGTTTCCTCGCCACTCGGCAACGTGAGGCCAACGGTCGGCAACGGCAACGCTGTCTTGTACCGCACCTGCTTAAGCGCAAAGCTGGAGCGGATGTTCGACACGCCAGGTATTTTCGTGAGCCATTGGACGATGAAGTGCTCAAGGCTTTGCATGTCCGGCACGACGACGCGCAGCAGATAATCGGCGTCGCCTGTCATCAGATAGCACTCCATCACTTCTGGCCGATCCTCGATCTCCTTTTCAAAAACGCGTAACGCGTCTTCTACCTGTTGTTCGAGGCTAACCTGAATGAACACATTGATACGTAACCCGAGCGCGCCGGCGTCGAGTAGGGTCACGTGTTGGCGGAACAGGCCGAGCTTTTCAAGTGCGCGTACGCGATTGAAGCAGGGAGTGGGCGAGAGGTTAACCGCGCGGGCGAGCTCAGCGTTTGTGATACGCGCATTGTCCTGCAACTGCCGCAGGATCGCGATGTCGGTGCGGTCTAACCGGCGGGTCGGGAGTTTTGTTTCGGACGTCATAGTATGGAAATCTCATGTGAGGCATCGTTACCAGAATTTATACCCTATTTGAGCTGAAAACTCCCCCACAAAAGAGACGCACATTTTGTGATGGGATGGATAAGCTCTTCCCATGTCCTCGAATTCGAAATTACGACCCGCACGAGTCTCGAAGCTCACGAATCTCACTGTTTAGCCTGGAGTTGCCATGACCGATTTATCGAGCGGTGTTCAGCCCGTTCTTGCCCTCAATCAAGCCCGCATGGACAACGACCCGCAGGAAACTGCCGAGTGGATCTCCGCACTGGATGGCGTGGTGGAGCATGTCGGGCTCGGACGTGCCCAGTATCTTTTCGACCGCCTGGCCGCGCATGCATTGTCGAGCGGCATCGCAACGGCGCGTGCGAACGTCACGCCCTATGCGAACACCATCCCGGTCGAACAGCAGCCGCCGTTTCCAGGTGACGTCGATACCGAAGAGCGACTCGCCGCTGCACTACGCTGGAATGCGCTCGCGATGGTGGTGCGAGCGAACCGCGCTTACGGCGAACTCGGTGGACATATCGCGAGCTACGCATCGGCAGCGGATCTTTTCGAGGTTGGATTCAACCACTTCTTTCGCGGTGCGAACGATGCTCATGGCGGTGACCTCATCTATTTTCAGCCCCATTCGTCGCCGGGAGTATACGCGCGCGCATTCCTTGAAGGTTTCCTGAGCGAGCAGCATCTGGAGCACTACCGTCGCGAGATCGCGGGTCCGGGTCTGTGTTCCTATCCGCATCCGTGGCTGATGCCTGACTTCTGGCAGTTTCCGACGGGATCGATGGGCATCGGCCCTATCAACTCGATCTACCAGGCGCGCTTCATGCGTTACCTGCAGAACCGTGGGCTGCTCAAAACGGAAGGCCGCAAGGTCTGGGGCTTCTTTGGCGACGGCGAGATGGACGAGCCCGAATCGATCGGTGCCTTGTCGCTCGCCGCACGCGAGCGGCTCGACAACCTCGTTTTCGTGATCAACTGCAATCTGCAGCGACTTGACGGCCCCGTGCGAAGTAACGGCCGCATCATTGACGAACTCGAGGCGCAATTCACGGGGGCGGGCTGGAACGTCATCAAGGTCGTGTGGGGTTCTAATTGGGACGGTCTTTTCGCACGCGATCGCACCGGCGCGTTGTTGCGAGCGTTTGCTCATACCGTCGATGGACAGTTTCAGACCTTCTCTGCCAATGACGGCGCCTACAACCGCGAACGCTTCTTCGGACAGAACGAGGAACTGGCTGCGCTTGCCGCGCATCTGAGCAACGACGATATTGACCGCCTGCGCCGCGGTGGCCATGACGTACGCAAGCTGTATGCGGCGTACAACAGGGCACTGAAACATGCAGGGCAGCCCACGGTGATTCTCGCGAAGACAATGAAGGGCTTCGGCATGGGCTCGATCGGCCAGGGCCGGATGACCACGCATCAACAGAAGAAGCTCGACGTCGAACAACTGAAAGCGTTTCGCGACCGGTTCCGCTTGCCCCTCTCCGACGAAGACGTCGAGCAGCTGCGGTTCTACAGGCCGGCGGACAACAGTCCAGAAATGCGGTACCTGCATGCCCGGCGCGAAGCGCTCGGCGGGTATCTGCCCCGCAGGCGGACAACCGCGTCGCAAATGCTGCCTGTTCCCGCATTGCCGGCGTGGGGGCAATTTGCGCTGGACGCGAACGGCAAGGAGATGTCGACCACGATGGCGCTCGTGCGGATGCTCGGGAGCCTTCTGAAAAACGCGTCGCTCGGCCCTCGCATTGTTCCCGTAGTCGCCGATGAGGCACGCACGTTCGGTATGGCGAATCTGTTCCGGCAGGTTGGGATCTATTCGCCGCTCGGGCAGCTGTACGAGCCCGAAGACATGGGCTCAATGCTGTATTACCGGGAAGATACGGGCGGACAGATACTGGAAGAGGGCATTTCGGAGGCGGGCGCTGTGTCCTCGTGGGTCGCCGCAGCCACTTCATACAGCGTGCACGACCTGCCCATGCTGCCGTTCTACATCTACTACTCGATGTTCGGTTTCCAGCGCATCGGCGATCTCATCTGGGCTGCCGCTGACCAGCGTGCGCGTGGCTTTCTGATCGGTGCAACGGCGGGGAAGACGACACTCGGTGGCGAGGGTTTGCAGCATCAGGACGGCACGAGCCATCTGGCGGCCTCGACGGTACCGAACTGCCGCGCCTACGATCCGGCATTCGCGTACGAGGTGGCCATGATCGTAGACGAAGGCATGCGCGAGATGATTGAACGTCAGCGCGATGTGTTCTATTACCTGACGGTGACGAACGAGAACTACGCACAGCCTTCACTTCCGGATGCACCCATCGAAAGCGTTCGTGATGGTGTGCTCAAGGGCATGTATCCGCTTGACACAACATCGCTCGATCGGGCTGAGGTCCAGTTGCTCGGTTCGGGGGCGATTCTGGGCGAAGTGCAGGCGGCCGCGCGCTTGCTGAAGGAAGACTGGAACATCGAAGCATCAGTGTGGAGCGTCACCAGCTTTACCGAGCTGCACCGGGACGGTGTCGCGTCCGAACGCACCGATCGCTTGTTCGACGAGGATCGCGCTGCCGCTCCGTATGTGACGTCTGCGTTGTCTCCCACGCACGGGCCCGTGATCGCGGCGACAGACTATGTGCGCGCCGTTCCCGAACTCATTCGTGCATATGTGCCGCGGCGCTATGTGACGCTTGGCACCGATGGCTTCGGACGCAGTGACACCCGTGCGGCGCTGCGGGCCTTCTTCGAAGTCGACCAACATTCGATCGCGATTGCCGCGCTGAAAGCGCTCGCGGACGACGGTGCAGTAGCGGTCGAGCTCGTCAGGCGTGCCGTTGATCGCTATGGCAAGCATGACGCGAACCGGGCCGCGCCGTGGCAACGGTGACGGGCAGGCACTACCGGGAGCTAATAATGAAGATTGCGGGTGCTGAGATCCAACAGGTTGCGAAAGCCGGCGCTCCGGGTGCTTCGGGCAGGGACGGCGATGCATCGGGAGCACAGATTGTCCTGTCCGTCCTGCGCGGGGAGGGTGTTGAGACGGTTTGGGGGTATCCAGGCGGCGCGGTCCTGCCGCTTTACGATGCGCTCCATGAATCCATCGATGTTACCCATTTGCTGGTTCGCCATGAACAGGCCGCCGTCCACGCGGCGGATGGTTTCGCGCGCGCGACGGGAAAGGTCGGCGTAGCGCTGGTGACATCGGGGCCGGGTGTGACGAACGCGGTGACAGGCATTGCGACTGCCTATTTCGATTCCATTCCGATGGTGGTGATCTCCGGTAACGTGCCCACACACTCTATCGGAACCGATGCGTTTCAGGAGTGCGATGCTGTCGGAATTACCCGGTCGATCGTCAAGCATAACTTTCTGGTGCTGGATGTCTCTCAACTGGCGAAGACGCTCAAAAGCGCGTTTCATATCGCCCGCACCGGACGCCCCGGGCCTGTGCTGGTGGATATTCCCAAAGACGTGCTTCAGGCGAAGACGCCATTGCGCATACCTGAATCCGTCACGCTGCGATCCTACCGTCCGCGCACGGAACCTCACGCGGGACAGGTGCGGCGGGCCGCCGAGGCGCTCGCGCGCTCGCGCCGGCCATGCATTCTCGTTGGCGGCGGAGCGGTTGCATCGGCTGCCAGCGGGGAGATTGCGGAACTCGTGCGGCGACTCGATGCCCCGGTGACGAACACGTTGATGGCGCTTGGCGCCTTTCCCGCTTCGGATAGGCGGTGCCTCGGAATGCCAGGACTGCATGGAACGTACGAAGCCAACATGGCGATGCAGCATTGCGACGTACTGATTGCGCTCGGTGCGAGATTCGATGATCGGGTCGTCGGGAACACGGGAGAGTTCCAGTCAGATCGAAGGACGATTATTCATGTTGATATCGACCCCGCGACGATCGACAAGCGGGTGCAGGTTGACATTCCGATCGTGGGAGACGTAAAGACCGCGGCGCGCGCGATACTGGAGCAGCTCCGGGCGCAGCGTATTCATGCTGGGCACCGGAAGGACTGGTGGACACAGATTGAGACTTGGCGTGAGAAGCGCTGCCTCGCCTATGAACCGGACGCTGATGTGATCAAGCCACAGTTCGTCATTCAACGGCTTTGGGAAGTCACTGGAGGCGATGCCTATATCTGTTCCGACGTCGGACAGCACCAGATGTGGGCTGCGCAGCTGTATGGATTCGACAAGCCTCGGCGATGGATCAACTCGGGCGGCCTCGGGACGATGGGTGTCGGACTGCCCTATGCAATGGGTGTCAAACGCGCACTTCCTGACGCGGATGTGGTCGCAGTGACCGGGGACGGCTCGATCCAGATGTGCATCCAGGAGCTGTCGACCTGCAGGCAGTACGACCTCGGCGTGAAAATCGTTTCCCTGAACAATGGCTACCTCGGCATGGTAAGGCAACTGCAGCATGTGACTTATAGCGACCGTTACTCGCATTCGTACATGGACGCGCTGCCTGACTTTGTCGCGCTCGCCCGCGCTTACGGGCACGTCGGCTTTCGCATCGATCGACCATGCGATGTCGAGCCCGTGCTGCGCGAAGCACTTGCCATGAAGCAGCGTACGGTATTCATGGACTTTGCCATCGATCCGTCCGAGAACGTCTGGCCTATGGTTCGAGCGGGCGCGGGACTGACGGACATGCTGATGAATTCGCGCGATGTCGACCGGTAGTTCAGCATGGCTAATGTTCAACATAGCCAGGACTTCGGGCAGCCCGGCGCCTGCTGCCTGTTCTGGCATTGACGCATTCGCGAGAAACACTACGCAACGATCGTTGCGCTCGCCTTGGACCGCGATTGGGAGATTACTGAAGTGCGTGTAACAGAGATTAAGGTGCCTGACATCGGCGACTACAAGGGCGTCCCCGTCATCGAGGTACTGGTTGGCCCCGGTGATGTAGTACGGGAGGAGCAATCGCTGGTTACGCTGGAGTCGGACAAGGCCACCATGGACGTGCCCAGTCCTTTTGGTGGCGTCGTTCGGGAAATAAAGCTCAGGGTCGGCGATGCGGTGTCGGAAGGTTCGGTCATCCTGCTCATGGAGCCGCAAGGTGCGGCGGCCGAGGCGGTCACCGGTAAGGTTGACGCGAGCGAGAAGACCGGGCGTCGAGATGGCTCACCCATTGTTGATGAGGAGCGCAGTCCGGCAGGTCATCCATCCGCGCCTGCGCCAGCGGCCGTGATCCCGGAGAAGGAGGTTGGGCTGAGCGGATCAAGCCATGCTTCGCCGTCGGTGCGTAAACTGGCGCGCGACCTCGGCATGGACATCACGCGAGTTCAGGGCACCGGGCCGAAGGGCCGCATCAGCCAGGACGACGTCACCGCGTTCGTGAAGGGCGTGATGACGGGCGCGCTCGCTGCGCCGGCTGGCGCTGCCGCTGGAGTAGCCCCAGCGGCAGCGAGCGGTACGGGCCTGAACCTGCTGCCGTGGCCGAAGGTCGATTTCACGAAGTTCGGCCCGATCGATACGCATCCGCTGTCGCGCATCAAGAAGATTTCCGGCGCGAACCTGCACCGCAACTGGGTCATGATCCCGCACGTCACGAACAACGACGAAGCGGACATCACCGACCTCGAAGCGCTGCGCGTGCAGCTGAACAAGGAAAACGAGAAGGCGGGCGTGAAGTTCACGATGCTCGCGTTCGTCATCAAGGCCTGCGTCGCGGCGCTCAAGAAGTTCCCGACGTTCAATGCGAGCCTCGACGGCGACAACCTCGTCTTCAAGCAGTACTACCACATCGGTTTTGCGGCCGACACGCCGAATGGCCTCGTCGTCCCGGTGATCCGCGACGCGGACAAGAAGGGCCTCGTCGACATCGCGAAGGAAATGGCCGAGCTCTCGAAGCTCGCGCGCGACGGCAAGCTCAAGCCGGACCAGATGCAAGGCGGCTGCTTCTCGATCTCGTCGCTCGGCGGCATCGGCGGTACGCATTTCACGCCGATCATCAACGCACCGGAAGTGGCGATCCTCGGCCTGTCGAAGAGCGCGATGAAGCCGGTGTGGGATGGCAGGCAGTTTGTGCCTCGCCTCATGCTGCCCCTGTCGGTTTCATGGGATCATCGCGTCATTGATGGCGCAGAAGCTGGCCGCTTCAATGCCTATCTCGTCACGATTCTGGCCGACTATCGACGGGTATCGCTTTGATCCGCGACGAGCTCCGGTACAACCGCAGGGAAGAAATCAATCCATGACGCTTATCGATGTAAAAGTGCCGGATATCGGCGACTTCAGGGACATTGAGGTCATTGAAGTCAACATCAAGACCGATGATGTGATCGAGAAGGAGCAGACGCTGCTCTCGCTCGAGTCGGACAAGGCCACGATGGAAGTGCCCAGCGACGTCGCGGGCACGGTGAAGGAAGTGAAGATCAAGGCTGGCGACAAGGCTTCGCAGGGCACGGTGATCGCTCTGGTCGAGGCTTCAGAAGGCGCAGCGGCGCCGGCTCCGAAGGCTGAAGCGCCGAAGGCAGCAGCGCCGGCGCCGCAAGCCGGCAGCTTCAGCGGCAGCGCCGATGTCGAATGCGACATGCTCGTGCTCGGCGCGGGCCCCGGCGGCTACTCGGCGGCGTTCCGCTCCGCCGACCTCGGCATGAAGACCGTGCTGGTCGAGCGTTATTCGACGCTTGGCGGCGTGTGCCTGAACGTGGGCTGCATCCCGTCGAAGGCGCTGCTGCACACGGCGCTCGTGATCGACGAAGCCGAAGCGCTCGGCTCGCACGGCATCACGTTCGGCAAGCCGCAGATCGACCTGGACAAGTTGCGCGACTTCAAGTCGGGCGTCGTCAAGAAGCTGACGGGCGGCCTCGCCGGCATGGCGAAGGCGCGCAAGGTCGAAGTCGTGACGGGCGTGGGCGCGTTCCTCGATCCGAACCACATGGAAGTGGTGGGCGAGAACGGCAAGAAGATCGTCAAGTTCAAGCAGGCGATCATCGCTGCGGGTTCGCAGGCCGTGAAACTGCCGTTCATGCCGGAAGATCCGCGCGTGGTCGATTCGACCGGCGCGCTGGAACTGCGTCAGATTCCGCAGAAGATGCTGGTGATCGGCGGCGGCATCATCGGTCTGGAAATGGCCACCGTCTACGCGACGCTCGGCGCGCAGATCGACGTCGTGGAAATGCTCGACGGCCTGATGGCCGGTGCGGACCGCGACCTCGTGAAGGTCTGGGAGAAGTACAACGCGAAGCGCTTCGCGAACGTCATGCTCAAGACCAGGACCACGAAGGCCGAGGCGAAGGACGACGGCATCTATGTGTCGTTCGAGGGCGAAAAGGCGCCGGCCGAGCCGCAACGCTACGACCTCGTGCTGGTCGCCGTGGGCCGCTCGCCCAACGGCAAGAAGATCGGCGCGGACAAGGCGGGCATAGCGGTGACGGATCGCGGCTTCATCGAAGTCGACAAGCAGATGCGCACCAACGTCCCGCACATCTTCGCGATCGGGGATGTGGTCGGCCAGCCGATGCTCGCGCACAAGGCCGTGCATGAAGGCCACGTGGCGGCGGAAGCGGCGCACGGCGAGAAGGCGTACTTCGACGCGCTGCAGATTCCTTCGGTGGCTTACACCGATCCGGAAGTGGCGTGGGCCGGCAAGACCGAAGACCAGTGCAAGGCCGAAGGCATCAAGTACGGCAAGGCGGTGTTCCCGTGGGCCGCTTCGGGCCGCGCGATCGCCAACGGCCGCGACGAGGGCTTCACGAAGCTGATCTTCGACGAAGAGACGCATCGCGTGATCGGCGGCGGCATCGTCGGCCTGAACGCGGGCGACCTCATCAGCGAAGTCTGCCTCGCGGTGGAAATGGGCGCGGATGCGACCGACATCGGCAAGACGATTCACCCGCACCCGACGCTGGGCGAGTCAATCGGCATGGCCGCCGAGCTGTACGAGGGCGTCTGCACCGATGTGCCGCCGAAGCGCGGAAACGCAAGTCCCAAGTAAGTCTAGGTCTTGGTGGCGCTATCAACCGCGTGTTAACGACTGTTGATCTTCAGGGGCGCAGTACCGTCGCCGTCGAAATGATGGAGGAACTTATGGCGATTTCGGGAGTGTCGTTGAGACGTATGGTCCAGGACTGGCTGGCACCCGACCCGAGGAGAGGATTTCGAGTCAGCCATTACGGACGGTACGGGACGTTATGTTTCGCGCGCGAATATTTCGCCGGTGGCCTGACCTTGCCGGGCGCGCTCAAGGCCACCGCCATCCTGTTTGACCGGAAGGACGCCCTGCATGACGTGTTCTTCCGTTCACATTTCGGTGTGACGGTCGGCCGGTACCCGAGGCACTATTTTCCTTCGCCGGTGGCGTTGCTCAATGCGATCCTAGACGATCTCGGCTATGGGCTGGTGCACGCCGTGCCCTTGGCTGATACACCTTCGGTGGCCGCTGCCGGCGAGGCACCCACAGTCCGGCGTCCGTCATGAGCTTCCTCACCGTTTCCTTCGCCAGCCGCAGGCCGTGGCATTCCCACAGCTTCTCGGCAGCCAGCGTCGGTCCAAAATCGGCGTAACGGTCCCGGATAATCGTCAGCGCCCGTCGGGCCAACTCGACATCCAGTCGGCGATTCCCGGGGCGACCGCGCTTGCGCGACGTCAGCCCGGTCGCGCCAGATTCCCGGTACCGGATCACTAGCCGCTCGTGCGCCTCAACCAGGGCAGGAATCGGACATCACTAATGAGCCAGAAGGGGGTGCGGCGGAATTCTTGGACGGGTTTATGTCGTCAGCCCGAGGCTCTCCCGGTATTCAATCGGACTGAGTGCGCC
>NZ_JBFRCN010000084.1:0-24575 GCF_040965835.1 Paraburkholderia sp. BR10872 | reverse complement strand
GTCGTAGACCCAGCGCTGCAGCCAGCCGAGCACGAGCGGCACCGGCAGCTTCTGCAGCGTCTCGCCGCACGCAAAGGCGTCGCAGGCGGGGCCCGCCGCGAGCTGGGCCAGGGTCCAGTCGCGCAGCGTGCGGTTTTCGTCGTGCGCGAGCGCGAGCGCCGCGAGGGGCGCGCCGCCGGCTTCGGCGAGCAGCGCCGGCGCGTCGTCCACGCCCTGCTGCGCGAGCCAGGTCGCAGCGGCTTGGGGCGCCGGCGTGCCCATGGGCCACTGGCGGCAGCGGCTGATGATGGTCGGCAGCAGGCGGTCGATGCGCGCCGAGACCACGAGGAACACCACGCCCGCGGGCGGCTCTTCGAGCGTCTTCAGCAGCGCGTTCGCGGCGGCGACGTTGAGCGCCTCGGCCGGATACAGGACGACCACGCGCAGGCCGCCGCGATGCGAGCCCACGCCCGTGAAGTCGAGCAGCGCCCGCACTTGCTCGATGCGGATTTCCTTGCTCGGCGCGCGGCCCTTCTTGCCCTCTTCGCCGTCGGCCTTGTCGGCCTTTTCGGCTTTGGCCTCGTCGTCGCCGGCCTGGCCGATTTCGCCCGCCAATGCCTCGGGCACGACGATGCGGTAATCCGGATGATTGCCTTGGACGAACCAGTTGCAGGCCGCACAGGCGCCGCACGGCTCGCCATTGGCCTGCGGCGCTTCGCAGAGCAGCCCCTTCGCGAGATGCTGCGCGAACTGGAGCTTGCCGATGCCCGCCTGGCCATGCAGCAGGAGCGCGTGCGGCCAGTGGCTGCGCAGTTGCTGCAGGCGTAGCCAGTCGTCGGTTTGCCAGGGATAGATCATCTTCGGAATCAATCGGTTAAGCGGTCTTCTGCAGAATTCACATGAAGATCGCGCAGCCCTATAAGAGCGCCAAATATCGCTTCGAAATCAAAGCGCTGCGATCACTTGCTCGAGTTTTTTGCGAATCGCGTCGATGCCCTGCGACGAATCGACGATCGCAAAACGATACGGCGCCTCTTCCGCGCGGCGCAGGTATTCGGTGCGCGTGCGCTTGAAAAACGCATCGGACTCGCTTTCGAAGCGATCGGGTTCGCGCGCCGCGCCGCGCCGCTCGCTCGCCGTATCGGGCGGCAGGTCGAACAGCACCGTCAGGTCCGGCTGGAAACCGCCCTGCACCCAGCGCTCCAGCGTTTCGAGCTTGTCGCGCGGCAGCCCGCGGCCGCCGCCCTGGTAGGCGAAGGTGGCGTCGCTGAAACGGTCGGACAGGACCCAGTCGCCGCGCGCGAGCGCGGGCTCGATCACCTTGGCGAGGTGCTCGCGGCGCGCCGCGAACATCAGGAGCGCCTCGGTTTCGAGGTCCATCGGCTGATGCAGCACGAGTTCCCGGATCGACTCGCCCAGCGGCGTGCCGCCGGGTTCGCGCGTCATGACGACCGTACGGCCCGTCGGCCCGAGTTTCTGGGCGAGTTGATCGCAAAACCAGGCGAGATGCGTGGTCTTGCCCGCGCCGTCGATGCCCTCGAACGTGATGAATCGGCCCCGCGCCATTTAATTTCCCCGGATGTATTTGTCGACGGCCTTGTTGTGGTCGACAAGATTGTCAGAAAAGACGCTGCTGCCGTCGCCGCGCGCCACGAAGTACAGCGCAGCCGTCGATGCCGGATTGAGCGCCGCCTGGATCGCCGCGACGCCGGGCAGCGCAATGGGCGTTGGCGGCAACCCAAGGCGCAGGTAGGTATTGTAAAGAGTGTCCGACTGCAGATCGCGCTTGCGCAAATGCCCCGCGTAGTTGTCGCCCAGACCGTAGATCACGGCGGGATCGGTCTGCAGCGGCATGCCCACTTTCAGGCGGTTCGAGAACACGGCCGCCACGAGCGCGCGGTCGGCGGCGCGGCCCGTCTCCTTTTCGACGAGCGACGCGAGCGTCAGCGCCTCGTAGGGCGACTTGAGCGGCAAGCCGGGGGCGCGCGCGGTCCATGCTTCGTTCAGACGCGTCTGCATCAGGTGATACGCGCGTCGATAGACATCGACATCGCTCGAGCCCTTGTCGAACAGATAGGTGTCGGGGAAAAACAACCCCTCGCCGCTGCCGTTCGGCGCCGGCGGCGCGCCGATCGCGGCGAGCAGCTCGGCGTCGCTCATGCCGGCCGTGTCGTGGCGCAGTGCGGGGTTCGCGTCGAGTTCGGCGCGCATATGCTTGAACGTCCAGCCCTCGATGATGGTGGCGACGGACTCGTTCACGTCGCCGAGCGCCATTTTCTGCAGCACCTCATAGGGCGTGATGCCCGCCTTGAATTCGTAGTTGCCCGATTTGAGCTGGCTCTGCAAACCGAGCACGCGCGTCATGAGCACGAAAAGTTGCGTCTGCACGGGCACGCCGCCGCGCCGCAATTGGAGCGTGACACTGCGCACGGTGCTGTGCGGCTTGATGGTGACGTCGAGCTGTGGGGCGGCCAGTTCGAGCGGCGTGGTGGCCCAGCGCCACACGCCGCCTGCCGCGGCGGCGCCAATCACGACTAGCGCGGCGCCGGCAACAAGGCATTTCTTCAGAAGGGACATGGAAACACGACTCAGGGGGACCTCATATAATAACTGCTTGCCTTCGCTAAAGTCAGGATTGACTGTTCCCCGAATCCATGAACTCACCGCTCGATCCCGCTTCCACGCTTTCCGCTCCTGAATCCACGGCCGACTTCGACGCCGTTCTGAAAGGCGGCGCCTACGCGATCCTGCCGCAGTTCGGCGTGATCGACGCCAATGGCGACGACGCCGCGACCTTCCTGCACAGCCAGCTCACCAACGACGTCCAGCATCTCGACGTGGCCGGCGCGCGCCTCGCGGGCTACTGCTCGCCCAAGGGCCGTCTGCTCGCCTCGTTCCTCACCTGGAAGACCGGCGACACGATCCGTCTCCTGATCTCGAAGGACGTACAGGCGCCGGTGCAAAAACGCCTGTCGATGTTCGTGCTGCGGGCCAAGGCCAAGCTCACCGACGACAGCGACAAGCTGCTCGTAGTGGGGCTCGCTGGCGACGTGCGCGGCGCGCTCGCGAGCGTGTTCGACGCGCTGCCCGACGGCGTGCACGTGAAGGTGGACGACCCCGCAGGCACGCTGATCCGTGTGCCCGACGCGGCCGGCGTGCTGCGTTATCTGTGGGTCGGCCCGAAGCAAGCGGTGCAGGAGCGCCTCGCGAAGCTCGAGGGTTTGGTCGAGCGCGTGTCGCCGGCGGTGTGGGACTGGCTCGACATTCGCGCGGGCGAGCCGCGCATCACGCAGGCCGTGAGCGAGCAGTTCGTGCCGCAGATGGTCAACTACGACGTGCTGGGCGGCGTGAACTTCCGCAAGGGCTGCTACCCCGGCCAGGAAATCGTCGCGCGCAGCCAGTATCGCGGCACGATCAAGCGCCGCACCGCGCTCGCCAATGTGGCCGCGAATCTGGACGCCGCGCATGCGGGGGCCGAGCTTTTCCATTCGGACGACCCGAGCCAGCCGTGCGGCATGGTCGTGAACGCCGCCGCCGCGCCCGAGGGCGGCGTCGATCTGCTCGCCGAGATCAAGCTTGCCGCACTCGAAACGGGCAGCGTGCATCTCGGCGCCGCGGACGGCCCCGCGCTGCGCGTGTTGCCGCTGCCGTACGCGTTGCCGGCCGAAATTTGACGCTGCGCACCGCGTCCATTGCACGTGAGGCGCCCGGCGCCTCGCGTTGCCTGGGCATGGCCCCAGACCCGACCCTGCAGGGGCCACTTCCATGTGCCTGATCGTGTTCGACTGGCGTCCGCGCGCGCGCGCCGGCGCGCTTTTCACGCTCGCGGCCAACCGCGACGAGTTCCTGCGCCGCACCGCCGACCCGCTGCACTGGTGGAACGCCTCGGACGACGTCACGTCCCAGGGCAGTTCGGCAACGGGCGTGCTGGCGGGCCGCGATCTCGTCGGCGGCGGCACGTGGCTGGGCATGACGCGCCGCGGCCGCTTCGCCGCGCTCACGAACTATCGCGCGCCGAACGACATGCGCCCCGACGCGCCCACGCGCGGCACGCTCGTCTCGCGCTGGCTCACCGGCGCGCAAGGTCTGCCCGATACGCCGCTCGGCTATCTCGACGAGATCGCGCGCTCGGGCGATCTCTATAACGGCTTCAATCTGATCGTCGGCGACTGGACGCGGCGCGAGCTGGCGTGGTACTGCAATCGCGCGGACCGCGCGCCGGCCTTGCTGCCCGAAGGCACGCACGGCATTTCCAATGCCGTGCTCGACACGCCGTGGCCCAAGCTCGTACGCAAGCGCGCAGAACTCGCACAGCTCGCGACGGGCGACGCGCAAGTCCCACTCGCGCGGCTCGTAGACATGATGCGCGACCCGCAGGTCGCGCCCGACCGCGAGTTGCCCGCCACGGGCATTTCGCTCGAACGCGAACGTGCGCTTTCCGCGGCATTCATCGAAACGCCCGACTACGGCACACGCGGCACCACGGCGCTGCGCGTCACGCTGCGCGGCACCCTGCTGGATGTGGAAGCGCTAGAGCGCAGCGACGACGACGGCGCGCATCGCGTCGTCCGCCCGGGCGCCTTCGAGCGCCACGAAACCTATACCGTCGAAAGAGGCTGAGCGCGTTTCAGTCGCCCGTGCCGTACGCGACGCGCGGCGCGTGCGCGGCCTGCTGCTGTGCGCGCCGCGCCTCGTCGATGAACGCGCCCATCTTGATGAACTCGTGGATCGTGCCGTCGTAACGCACGAGCGTGACCACCGCCGCGTTTATTGCGGCGCTTTCTTGACTTCAGGTTTGAGCGAGAGCGGATCGGTCGGGTTGCGCAATGTTTCGATGTCCTCATGACGCAGCTTCACCGAAGGAAGAATCTGCGGATGCGTGAGGATATAAAAGTGCCCGTCCCGCACGGCGTCGAAGGTCGCCTTCGCGACGTCGTCGGGCGTGAGCTTGCCGGAGCGCACCGCGCGCTGCAACTGCAGATCGGCGGCTTGCTGCGAGCGCGTGGGTGGTTCTTCGTTGCGAAGATCGTCAGGGCGGGCGCGCTCGGCGTTCGCGATGCCGGTCGACACGAAGGCCGGACACAGCAACGAGCAACTCACCTTGTCGGTCACGTTCTTCAGGTCGTGATAAAGCGTCTCGGTGAGCGAGACCACGGCATGCTTCGACGCGTTGTACACGCCCATGGCGGGCGGCGAAAGCAACCCCGCCACCGACGCCGTGTTGACGATATGCGCGCGCTCGCCCTGCGCGAGCATGGCTGGCGTGAAGCTACGCACGCCATTGGCCACGCCCATTACGTTCACACCGAACACCCAGTCCCAGTCCTTCGCGGTGCTTTCCCACACGAAGCCGCCGGTGCCGACGCCCGCGTTGTTGAAGAGCAGATGGACCTTGCCATACGCGTCGAGCGCGGCCTTAGCGAGTGCGTCGACCTGCGCGGCATCGCGCACGTCGGTGCGCACGTCGATGGCCTGCGCGCCGCCTTCGCGCAAGGCATTGACGGTTTCGTCGAGCAGCGTCTGATCGACATCGGCGAGCACGAGCTTCATGCCGAGCGCTGCGGCCTGTTGCGCGAACGCGCGGCCAAAGCCGCTTGCCGCGCCCGTGATGACAGCCACGCGGCCGTCGAACTCAAACGGTTCGGACATTGCGAATCCTGCGGTGAAGGTTGCGGTGAATACTGCGCACTGAAAAGCGAAGCACCCTTCCAGGGCGCTTGCGCTCACACTCAGATAGTTAGATCAACTTGACGAGCTGCTTGCCGAAGTTGTGGCCTTTGAGCATGCCGAGGAACGCGCTGGGCGCGTTCTCGAGCCCCTCGGCCACGGTCTCACGATACGCGAGCTGCTGCTTCGCGACCAGCGTACCCAGTTCAGCGAGCGCCTGCGGCCACACTTCCATGTGCTCGCTCACGATGAAGCCCTGCGCAAGCAGGCGCTGCGTGAGCAGCAGTTGCGGATACTTGAGCGGCATCGGCTCGCCGTCGTAGCCGGCGATCATCCCGCACAGCGCGATGCGGCCGAACGCGTTCATGCGCGCGAGCGTAGCGTCGAGCACCGCGCCGCCGACGTTCTCGAAGTAGCCGTCCACGCCGTCCGGCGTCGCGGCCTTGAGATCCTGATAGAGATTGCCGGCCTTGTAGTCGACGCATGCGTCGAAGCCGAGCGTCTCCACGACATAGCGGCATTTGTCCGCGCCGCCCGCGATACCCACCGCGCGGCAGCCCGCGCGCTTCGCAAGCTGGCCGACCACGCTGCCCACCGCGCCGCTCGCCGCGCTCACGACGACGGTTTGCCCCGCCTTCGGCTCGATGATGCGATTCAGGCCGTACCACGCGGTGACGCCCGGCATGCCGACCGGCCCGAGGTACGCGGAAAGCGGCACATGCGTCGTATCGACGACATGCAGGTCACTGCCGTTCGAGGTGCCGAACTCCTGCCAGCCGAACATGCCCACGACCTTGTCGCCGACCTTGAACTTCGGGTTGCGCGACTCGACCACCTCGCCCACCGTGCCGCCGATCATCACCGAGTCGAGCGGCTGCGGCGCTGCGTACGACTTGCTGTCGTTCATGCGCCCGCGCATGTACGGATCGAGCGAGAGATAGTGGTTGCGCACGCGCAGCTGGCCCTCTTCGAGCGGTGCGAGCGGCGTTTTGACGAGGCGGAAGTTATCGACGCTCGCGGCGCCTTCCGGGCGCGAAGCGAGCAGGATCTGGCGATTGGTCTGGGTCATGGCATCCGTGTTGCTTCGTTGGGCGCGGCGAGGCGTTGCACGCCTGCCGCGCGAGAGAACAGCACCCGGGTGCGCACGAGCAAAGCCCTCGCACGCGCCCGATTGCGCGTTTAACCGTCGCTCGGCCCCGGCCGCGCGCTGGGGTCGCTGCGCAGACGCTGACGCGTCACGTCACGGCCCACCGCAAGCCGGCGCATGTACTTGAAGGTGCCGAGCGCCTTGGCGACGAAATGGCCTTCGCTGTCGCGAATCTCGCCTTCGCAATAGGCCATGGTGGTGGAACGGTGCAGCACGCGGCCGGTGGCGCGCAATTCGCCGCGCCCCGGCTGCATGAAGTTCACTTTCATTTCGACGGTGACGACGCCCACGCCGTCGGCGGCGACGCTGCGCGCGGCCATGGCGAGCGCGATGTCGGCGAGCGTCATCGTGACGCCGCCGTGCGCGACGTCCCATGTATTCAGATGCCGCTCGGCGAGCGGCAGCACGACTTCGCTCGCGCCGTCACGCGCGCTCACGAGTTGCGCGCCGAGGTGCTCGACGAAGGGACTCTCGATGATCGTGAGCGATGGTTGCGGTTCTTGAGCGTCTTCGCTTTTTGGCGCGCCGCCGCCCTGCGATTGATCTGCGGTACCGGTCATGATGCGCGTTAGACCACGTAATCCACGCACTGACGCGACTCGACCACGAGCTTCGCGAACTGCTTCACGACGAGATGCTCGGGGCGGTCCTGATAGCCGTCGAGCGCGGCCTGGTCGGCGAAGTCGGAGACGAGCACGAGGTCGAATGTGGAAGCGAGGCCCGGCTCGGCCACACCGACTTCGAGGTGCAGCGTGCCCGGCACGAGATCGCGGCAGCCTTCGAGCAGCGCCTTGAACTTCACGACGTTCTCGGCGCGCGTCGCGCCTTCGGCCGACTCCTTGAGCTTCCACATCACGATATGACGAATCACGAACTCACCTCTTTCAGTCTGCATGGGAACAGGCGCCGCACCGTGCGCGCGCCGATAGCCGTCATGATACCCGCAGCGGCACGGGTGCGAGAGCGGCTCGGCACGCGGAAAGCCGCGGGAAAGCGGTGGTGTGGCCGAGGCGGCGGCAGACTCTCGCGAGTCCGCCGCACCGTGCATCAAACGACCTCGAAGAGGCCGGCAGCGCCCTGCCCGCCGCCGATGCACATCGTCACCACGACGAACTTCGCGCCGCGGCGCTTGCCTTCGATGAGCGCGTGGCCCGTGAGGCGCGCGCCCGACACGCCGTACGGGTGACCGACGGCGATCGCGCCGCCGTTCACGTTCAGGCGGTCGGCGGGAATGCCGAGCTTGTCGCGGCAGTACAGCACCTGCACCGCGAACGCTTCGTTCAGCTCCCACAGGCCGATGTCCTCGACCTTCAGTCCCGTCTGCTTGAGCAGCTTGGGCACGGCGAACACGGGACCGATGCCCATCTCGTCCGGCTCGCAGCCCGCCACGGCGAAGCCGCGGAAAATGCCGAGCGGCTGCAGGCCTTCGCGTTCCGCGACTTTAGCGTTCATCACGACGCAGGCGCTCGCACCGTCCGAGAACTGGCTCGCGTTGCCGGCCGTAATGACGCCGCCCGGCATCGCCGTGCGGATCTTCGCAACGCCCTCGAGCGTGGTGTCGGCGCGAATGCCTTCGTCGGCGGCGATCGTCACTTCCTTCGTGACGAGCTGCCCCGTGGCCTTGTCGGCGACACCGGCGAGGACCGTCATCGGCACGATTTCGTCGTTGAAGAGACCGGCTGCCTGCGCGGCCGCCGCGCGCAGCTGCGACTGCACGCCGTACTCGTCCTGGCGATCCTTCGAGATTTCATAGCGCTTCGCGACGTTCTCGGCCGTTTGCAGCATGCTCCAGTAGATTTCGGGCTTGTGCTGGTTGAGCCAGCCTTCGGCCACCATGTGGCGGTTCATCTCGTTCTGCACGCACGAGATCGATTCCACACCGCCCGCGACGAACACGTCGCCTTCGCCCGCGATCACGCGTTGCGCGGCAAGCGCGATCGTCTGGAGTCCCGATGAACAGAAGCGGTTCACCGTCATGCCCGGCACGCTCACGGGCAGGCCCGCACGCAGCGCGATCTGGCGCGCGATATTCGCGCCCGTGGCGCCCTCGGGGTTCGCGCAGCCCATGATCACGTCTTCCACGCGGGCGGGGTCGATCTTCGCGCGCTCGACGGCGGCTTGCGTCACGTGCCCGCCGAGCGTGGCGCCGTGCGTCATGTTGAAGGCGCCCTTCCAGGATTTGGCGAGGCCCGTGCGGGCGGTCGATACGATTACGGCGTCAGTCATGCGATGTCTCCCACTACGAATATTGAATCCAGAGGATGTCTTTGATTGGACGTTCAGGCGGACAGTGCCAGCACCTCGGCCGCCTGCGCGCGCTTCACACCGGCCGCGAGCAACTGCTGCCACGCGGCGGCAAGCGAGCCGTTCAGGTCGATGGCGCGCGAGGCGTCTTCGATCAGCACGGTTTCGAAGCCGGCAGCGCGCGCGTCGAGCGCGGACCACGCCACGCAGTAGTCGGTCGCGAGGCCGCAGCAGTACACGCGCTTCACGCCTACGTCGCGCAGGTAACCCGCGAGGCCCGTCGGCGTCTTGCGGTCGGCTTCGAGAAACGCGGAGTAGCTGTCCACGTCGGCGTGATGGCCCTTGCGGATCACCGCGCGCGCGTGCGGCACGTCCAGGTCGCGATGCAGCGCCGCGCCTTCGGTGCCCTGCACGCAATGCACGGGCCACAGCACTTGCTCGCCGTAGGGCAGCGCCGTCGTCTCGAACGGCGCGCGCCCCGCGTGGTTGGCCGCAAATGAAACGTGCTGCGCCGGGTGCCAGTCCTGCGTGAGCACCACGTGGCTGAAGCCCTGCGCGAGCCGGTTCGCGACCGGCACGACTTCATCGCCACGCGCGACAGCAAGCGCGCCGCCGGGCATGAAGTCGTATTGCAGGTCGATCAGCAGGAGCACGTCGTCTGCGCTTCTCATGATGTTCGTCCGCCTGTTCGTCCGCTTTTGCGTCCGTAAGTGATGCTTAGTTGAACGTACCGCCACTGGCAGCCAGTTCGACGATCGAAGGCGCGACTTCCCACGCCTCGCCATTGCGCTGCTGCGCATAGCGGCGAATCGCGCGCTCGACGTTGTAGAGGCCGACCGTGTCGGCGTACAGCATCGGGCCGCCGCGCCACAGCGGGAAGCCGTAGCCCGTGAGATAGACCATGTCGATGTCCGACGCCTTCGAAGCGATGCCCTCTTCGAGAATCTTCGCGCCTTCGTTGACGAGCGAGAACACGAGACGCTCGACGATTTCCTCGTCGCTGATCTTGCGGCGCTCAACACCGGCTTCCTTCGAGTACGCGACGATCATCTCGTCGACGAGTTTCGAAGGCAGCGCGTTGCGCTCGCCCGCCTTGTAGTCGTACCAGCCCGCGCCGGTCTTCTGCCCGAAGCGGCCGGTCTCGCACAGACGATCGGCGATCTTCGAGTACTTCATGTCCGGGTGTTCCTGATAGCGGCGCTTGCGAATGGCCCAGCCGATATCGTTGCCGGCCAGATCGCTCATGCGGAACGGGCCCATCGCGAAGCCGAACTTTTCGACTGCCCGGTCCACTTGCGCGGGCAGTGCGCCTTCTTCGAGCATGTAGAGCGCCTGACGCACGTACTGCTCGATCATGCGGTTGCCGATGAAGCCGTCGCACACGCCCGACACCACGGCCGTCTTGCGGATCTTCTTCGCGACCTGCATGACGGTGGCGAGCACGTCTTTGGCCGTTTCCTTGCCGCGCACGACTTCGAGCAGCTTCATCACGTTGGCAGGACTAAAGAAGTGCAGACCCACCACGTCCTGCGGACGCTTCGTGAACGCCGCGATCTTGTCGACGTCGAGCGTCGAAGTGTTCGAGGCGAGGATCGCGCCAGCCTTGGCGACTTCGTCGAGGCGCTTGAACACCTGCTCCTTCACGCCGAGTTCTTCGAACACTGCCTCGATGATGAGATCGGCTTGCTTGAGGTCGTCGTAGGAGAGCGTCGGGCTGATGAGCGCCATGCGCGCCTCCAGCTTCTCCTGCGTGAGCTTGCCCTTCTTGACCTGCGCTTCGTAGTTCTTGCGGATCGTGGCGAGGCCGCGATCGAGCGCTTCCTGCTTCGTTTCCAGCAGCGTGACCGGCACGCCCGCGTTGAGGAAGTTCATCGTGATGCCGCCGCCCATCGTGCCCGCGCCGATCACGGCCACTTTCTCGATATCGCGCGTGGGCGTGCTCGACGGCACATCGGGAATCTTGCTCGCGGCACGCTCGCCGAAGAACGCGTGGCGCAGCGCGCGGCTTTCCGGCGTCTGCACGAGTTCGAGGAAGCATTCGCGCTCAAAGGCGAGGCCCTTTTCGAAGCCCTGCTTCACACCCGCAGCAATGGCGTCGACGCACTTCACCGGCGCGGGATAGTTCTTCGCCATCGCGCCCACGGTGTTGCGCGAGAACTGCAGGAAGCCTTCGGCGTTCGCGTGTTCGATCTTGCGGTTGCGCACGAGCGGATGCGGGCCCGGCTTGTCGGCCGCCTTGCGCGCGAATGCGATTGCCTCTTCGAGCAGATCGCCTTGCGCCATGGCGTCGAAGAGCCCCGAATTCGCGAGCTTTTCGCTCATCACAGGCGCGCCCGTGACGATCATGTTGAGCGCGGCTTCCAGGCCGATCGCACGCGGCAGACGCTGCGTGCCGCCCGCGCCCGGCAGAATGCCGAGCTTCACCTCGGGCAGCGCGATCTGCGCGCCGGGAGCAGCGATACGGTAGTGCGCGCCGAGCGCGAGTTCGAGACCGCCGCCCATGGCCACGCTATGGATCGCGGCCACGACCGGCTTCGCGCTCTTTTCGACTTCCTTGATGACCGTGTGGAGCGTGGGCTCCTGCATCGCCTTGGGCGTGTTGAATTCGGTGATGTCCGCGCCGCCCGAGAACGCCTTGCCGGCGCCCGTGATCACGATGGCCGCAACGGCC
Organism: Paraburkholderia sp. BR10872; assembly: GCF_040965835.1. Lineage (NCBI taxonomy): Bacteria > Pseudomonadati > Pseudomonadota > Betaproteobacteria > Burkholderiales > Burkholderiaceae > Paraburkholderia > Paraburkholderia sp. BR10872. The sequence goes on along the minus strand of NZ_JBFRCN010000084.1, from coordinate 12,867 downwards.
GGATCGCTAGCGGCGCGCGCGAGGCCCTCGACAATGCCTGCGCGGGTCGAATGCCCGAGGCCATTGACGGGCGGATTATTGAGCGTGATGACGGCGACGCCGTCGCGAGTCGTGTAGTCCACTGCCATTTGCCTGCCTCCATGCTTGCGGGCCGCGATGTGCGTCGTCGGTTTCATTGTCCGACATTCCCGGTCAGCAGGCAGAATACCCAAAAAAGAACGTTCGTTCAATTTTTTGCTGCGCTGCGGACGCCAGGGTTTGTACTGAACCCACTAATCTGGCGGGTTGACCGGAAAAAGTCGGAAGAAAAAAACGCAGCCAGATGGCTGCGCCGGAGAACCTTGCGCGGCTGCGCGGGCGGCTCGGGGTGGCTTATCCGCGCTTCGCGGCGTCTTGCGCCGGGTCGAGCGGACAGCCCTCCACGGTCAACGCAGTCGGTAGCACATAGGCGCGGAACTGCTCGCGCAGCTTGAGCTTTTGCAGCTTGCCCGTTGCCGTATGGGGCAATTCGTCGACGAACACGGCGTCGTCGGGCAGCCACCATTTCGCGACCTTGCCTTCGAAGTGCGCGAGCAACTCTTCACGCGTCACCGCGGCGCCGGGCTTCTTCACCGCGACGATGAGCGGCCGCTCGGTCCAGCGCGGATGCGCGCAGGCAATGCACGCGGCCTCCGCGATGGCCGGATGCGCCACGGCGATGTTTTCCAGGTCGATCGAGCTGATCCACTCGCCGCCCGACTTGATCACGTCCTTGCTGCGGTCGGTGATGTGCAGGAAGCCGTCGGGGTCGATCGTGGCGACGTCGCCCGTCGGGAACCAGCCGTCCACGAGCGGCGAGCCGCCTTCCTGGCGGAAATAACGGTCGATCACCCATGGCCCGCGCACGTGCAGGTCGCCGAACGTCACGCCGTCCCACGGCAATTCCCGCCCGTCTTCGCCCACGATCTTCATGTCCACGCCGAAAATCACGCGCCCCTGCTTTTCGAGCAGCGCCTGCTGCGCTTCGCGCGGACGCTCCGACTGCTCCCAGTTGAGCCTCGAGAGCGTGCCGAGCGGCGACATCTCCGTCATGCCCCACGCGTGGATGGTCTGCACGCCGTAGTCGTCCTCGAAGGCGCGCTGGATCGCCGGCGGGCAGGCCGAGCCGCCGACCACCGTGCGCTGCAGCTTGGTAAAACGCACGCCCGCTGCGCGCACATACGCCAGCAAACCGAGCCAGACGGTGGGCACGCCGGCCGAGGCGGTGACGCCTTCCGCTTCCATGAGTTCATAGAGCGACTTGCCGTCGAGATCCTTGCCGGGCATCACGAGCTTCGCACCCGTGAGCGGCGCCGCATGCGGAATCCCCCATGCGTTCACATGGAACATCGGCACGACCGGCAGGATCGCATCGCGCGCGCAAAGCCCCATGGCGTCGGGCAGCGACGCGCCATAGGCATGCAGCACCGACGAGCGATGCGTGTACAGCGCGCCTTTCGGGTTGCCCGTGGTGCCGGACGTGTAGCAAAGGTTCGAGGCGCTGCGCTCGTCGAGTTCCGGCCACGCGAAGTGGCCGTCCTGCGCGGCGAGCAGCGTTTCGTAGCAGAGCACTTCCGTGCGCATTGCCGGCCGGTGCGACTCGTCGCACAACGCGATCCAGCCGCGCACGCTCGGGCATTGCGGCGCGAGCGTGTCGACGAGCGCGGCAATCGTGATGTCGAACAGCACGTAGCGGTCTTCGGCGTGATTGACGATCCACGCGATCTGCTCGGGAAAGAGCCGCGGGTTGATGGTGTGGCACACGGCGCCGAATCCGGTCACACCGAAATAGGCTTCGAGGTGCCGGTAACCGTTCCAGGCCAGCGTGCCGACGCGCTCGCCCGGCGCCACGCCCAGCGCAATGAGCGCCTGGGCAAGCTGCTTCGAGCGCACCTCGCATTCGCGGTAGGTGTAGCGGTGAATATCGCCCTCGATGCGGCGCGAGACGATCTGCGCGCTGCCATGGTGGCGCGCCGCATGCGCAATCAACGACGGGAGCGTGAGCGGCACATCCATCATCTGTCCCAGCAGCGGCGCAGTCATCGGTGGCGGTCTCCTCGCGTTTGATCGGCGTTGTCTGGCGTTGTCTTTGGCGCATCGGGCTGGCGCGCCGGCAAGCTTCGAACGTGCCCCAGCACGCCGGCGGGTGCGGACTTACAATATCGACTATTCAACAGGCCCTCAATATGTCGTTTTCACCAGGCACTCCCGACTCCCAAGGCGGCTCGTCCGCTACGCACCCGCCCGCCACCGGTCCGCTCGCCGACTTCGAACGCGCACTGATCGTGCCGCGCGACGACGCCTTCGCCGCGCTCGGCGCACGCTTTTACACGCGACTGCCCGGCGCGCCGCTGCCTGCGCCTTACATCGTCGGCTTCTCGCAGGCCATGGCCGCGCAACTCGGGCTCGATCCGTCCGCCGTTGCCGACCCCGCGTTCGCCGGGTTCTTTAGCGGAAATTTCACGCGCGAGCGCTCGCCTTCGGCCATGTCGTACGCAACGGTCTACTCCGGCCACCAGTTCGGCGTATGGGCGGGCCAGCTCGGCGACGGCCGCGCCCTCACGCTCGGCGAGGTCGAGCACGAGGGCAGGCGCAACGAGATCCAGCTCAAAGGCGCGGGCCGCACGCCCTACTCGCGCATGGGCGACGGCCGCGCGGTGCTGCGCTCGTCGATCCGCGAATTCCTGTGCTCGGAGGCCATGCATCATCTCGGCATTCCGACCACGCGCGCCCTCACGGTGACCGGCTCCGACCAGCCCGTGCGCCGCGAAGAAATGGAGACGGCTGCGGTCGTCACGCGCGTGTCGCCGAGCTTCGTGCGCTTCGGCCACTTCGAGCACTTCTATTCCCACGACGACGTGGACGCGCTGCGCGCGCTCGCCGACCACGTGATTGCGCGCTTCTATCCGCAACTGCGCGAAGCCGACGACCCGTATCTCGCCCTGCTCGACGAGGCGGTGCGCACCACGGCAGCGCTGATGGTCGAGTGGCAGGCCGTGGGCTTCTGCCATGGCGTGATGAATACCGACAACATGTCGATCCTCGGCCTCACGATCGATTACGGTCCGTTCGGCTTCATGGACGGCTTCGACGCCAACCACATCTGCAATCATTCGGATTCGCAGGGCCGCTACGCGTATCGCATGCAGCCGCAGATCGCGTACTGGAATCTCTTTTGCCTCGCGCAGGCGCTCGTGCCGCTGTTCGGCGCGCACTACGACATCGCCGACGAAAAGAAGCGCGGCGAGCGCGTGGTAGCCGACGCGCAAGGCGTGCTCGAACGCTTCAAGGGGCACTTCGCGCCCGCGCTCGAAGCGCGCATGCGCGCGAAGCTCGGCCTCGAACACGAGCGCGAAGGCGACGACGCGCTCGCGAACAAGCTGTTCGAAATCATGCATGCCAACCGTGCCGATTTCACGCTCACGTATCGCCATCTCGCGCGCGTCTCGAAGCATGACGCGAGTGGCGACACGCCGGTGCGCGATCTCTTTCTCGATCGCGCCGCCTTCGACGCGTGGGCTGCCGACTACCGCGCGCGCCTCGCGCACGAAACACGCGACGACGCTGCGCGCGCCGAGGCGATGAACCGCACCAATCCGAAATACGTGCTGCGCAATCACCTCGCGCAAACGGCGATCGAGCGCGCTGCGCAGAAGGACTTCAGCGAAGTCGAGCGGCTCGCCAGGGTGCTCGAGCGGCCATTCGACGAGCAGCCCGAAAACGCGTCGTACGCAGGGCTGCCGCCCGACTGGGCGAGTTCGCTCGAAGTCAGTTGCTCTTCGTGAGCGCGCCCCCATCTACTTGATCCTTGTTTCCCACCCGACAGGAACCCGACATGAGCCAGGACGACCACAACTCACCCTCCTACCCCGGCTACCGGTCCGACGAGCAATGGCGCGAGCAGCTCGACGAAGGCCAGTATCAGGTCACGCGCCATGCGGCCACGGAGCGCGCCTTCACGGGCAAGTACTGGGATCATTTCGATCGCGGTGTGTATGACTGTGTGTGTTGCGGCACGCCGCTCTTCGAGTCCGACACGAAATTCGACGCGGGTTGCGGCTGGCCGAGTTACTTCCGCCCGATCAACGGCGAGGTGATCGAAGAGAAAACCGACCGCACGCACGGCATGCTGCGTATCGAGGTGCGCTGCAAGAACTGCGGCGCGCACCTCGGCCACGTGTTCGAGGATGGTCCGGCCCCGACGGGCCTTCGGTATTGCATCAATTCGGCTGCGCTACAATTCGAGCCCAAGTGAACGTTGGCAAGGCAGCCCCGCGCCCCCGCGCGGGGCCCAATGCGGCCTTGACAGCGTCGTGCCCTCTTTTGCCGGGCTCAATTCGTCAACTCTCAGGCCGATAATGAAATTCCTGTTTGATCTGTTCCCGATCATCCTCTTTTTCGTCGCCTTCAAGCTGTGGGGCATCTTCACGGCTACGGCCGTGGCGATTGGAGCTACGCTCGTGCAGATCGCGTGGGTCGCATTCCGTCACCGCAAGGTCGACCCGATGCTGTGGCTTTCGCTGGGCATCGTCGTCGTGTTCGGCGGCGCCACGCTGATGCTGCACGACGAAACCTTCATCAAGTGGAAACCGACCGTGCTCTACTGGGCGTTCTCGGTCGTGCTGCTCGTCTCGCAGATGGCCTTCGGCAAGAACCTCATCGAAGCGATGATGGGCAAGCAGATCACCCTGCCGCCGCGCATCTGGACGCAACTGAACTTCGTCTGGTCGATCTTCTTCGCGCTGCTCGGCATTCTTAATCTCTTCGTGGCATTCCACTTCTCCACCGACGCGTGGGTCGACTTCAAGCTGTTCGGCGCGACCGGCATTCTCGTGGTGTTCATCGTCGGCCAGAGCCTGTGGCTTTCGCGTTACATGAAGGAAGAAGAATGAGCGACGTCTTTCTCAACGCCAGCCCCGCCGAGCGCATGGCGCTCATCGAAACGCGCCTGACCGCGGCGCTCACCCCGGTTTCGATCGACGTACGCGACGACAGCGCGCAGCATGCCGGACACGCGGGCGCCGCTGCCGGCGGTCACTATCATGTCACGATCGTTGCGGGCGCATTCGCGGGGAAAGCCCGCGTGGCAAGGCATCGCATGGTGTATGATGCGCTGGCCGAGGCCATGCAGCGCGGCATCCACGCTCTCGCGATCACGGCGCTCACGCCCGAAGAAGCCGCGGCGCTGCCCCGCTAGCCCACGTTAGATTTCGACTTTTTTGTTCGCCATTTTGGTTCGCCCCGTTAGGACTTTCCGATGACCTTGAAGAAGACCCATCTCTGGGTGTTGCTGGCTGCTTGCGCGGCGGCTCCCGCCTTTGCGCAGAACATCGCCGTCGTGAACGGCACGCCGATTCCCAAAGCGCGCGCCGATGCGCTGGTCCAGCAGCTTGTCCAACAAGGCCAGCAGGATTCGCCGCAACTGCAAATGGCGGTGCGCGAGGAGCTCGTGAACCGCGAAATCCTCATGCAGGAAGCCATTCGCGAGGGCATTCCGAACAACCCGGACGTGAAGGCGCAAATCGCCGTGGCCCAGCAGACCGTCGTGCTGCGCGCGCTGATTCAGAACTTCGTGAAGAACAACCAGCCGACCGACGCCGAAGTCAAGGCGCGCTACGACCAGTTGACCAAGGATGCGGGCGGCAGCGAATACCATCTGCACCACATCCTCGTGGACAACGAGCAGCAGGCCAAGGACCTGATCGCGAAGATCAAGGCCGGCGCCAGCTTCGAAGACCTCGCGAAGCAGTACTCGAAGGACCCGGGCTCGGCCAAGAACGGCGGCGACCTCGACTGGTCCGATCCGAAAGCCTATGTGCCGGAATTCGCGGCTGCGGCCACGCATCTGCAGAAAGGCCAGATGACCGATACGCCGGTGCACACGCAGTTCGGCTGGCATATCATCCGCGTGGACGACATCCGCCCGGTCACCCCGCCGCCGCTCGAGCAGGTGCGCCCGCAGATCGTCCAGCAGATCCAGCAGGAAAAGCTGCAGGCGTTCGAAGAGAATCTGCGCAAGCAGGCGAAGATTCAGTAAGGCTGCACGCGGCTCCAAGTGCTGCAAAAGACCCCGCGACCCTCGAAGGCGCGGGGTTTTTGTTTGCGGCTACGCGTTGAGCTCGTAGCTCGTGCTGCGCCCGCCACCCTCCGTCTTGCGCAACACGCCACGCGCCACCAGGTCGTTGATGTCACGCAAGGCCGTATCGGACGAGCATTTGGCAATAGCCGCCCACTTGCCGCTCGTGAGCTTGCCGTCGAAGCCGTCGAGCAAGCGGTTCAGGAGCTTGACCTGGCGCTCGTTGAAGGGCGTCGTAGCCCACTCGCGCCAGAAGCGCGCCTTGGCGAGCACCGCGTCCAGCGTGATTTGCGCCTGATCGACCGCGCGATGCAGCGCGTCGAAGAACCAGGCGAGCCAGAGCGTGACATCCATCGAGCCGCGCTGCGTGCGCTCCAGAATGTCGTAATACCCTTTGCGCTCACGCTGGATCTGCGCGGAGAGGCTGTAAAAGCGCTGCGCACTGCCGTCTGCGCGCGCGAGCAGCAGGTCGCCGATGGCTCTTGCCACGCGGCCATTGCCGTCGTCGAACGGGTGCAGCGTGACGAACCACAAGTGGCCGAGGGCCGCCTTGATCAACGGCGGCTCTCGCGGCGGGCCGTTGAGCCAGTCGAGAAAGCGCTGCGTTTGGGCTTCCAGCCGGTTCGCGGGCGGCGCCTCGAAATGCACGCGTTGACGGCCGATCGGCCCCGAGATCACCTGCATGGGCCCGCTCGCATCGTCGCGCCATGCCCCGACGTTGATGCGCGACAGGCCCGCGTAGCCCGTGGGAAATAGCGCGGCGTGCCAGCCGAACAGGCGCTCGCGCGTGACCGGCGCGCGGCTGTTGGTGGTCGCGTCGAGCACCATCTCCACCACGCCTTCCACGTGGCGGTCTACCGGCGCGAGCGCCCCGATGTCCACGCCCATGCGACGCGCGATGGACGAACGCACGGAGGCGACGTCGAGCTGCTCGCCCTCGATCTCGCTGGTCTTGAGCACGTCCTCCGTCAGGGCTGCGAGGCTCGCCTGATCGCGCAGCGCGAGTCCCACATCGGCCAGTCTGCCCACCAGCAGGCCCTGGGCGCGGCTGACCTCGGCCATGGGCTCGGCGAGCGCCGCCAGATCGAAGCGCCATTGAGGCCAGTCGCCGGCTTCCCAGATGTAGGTGTATTCGCCGCTATTCATGCGGCGATTATGAGACGTATTCGCCGCACGCGCAAGCCAATCACCGCAAAATGTGCGGCGATTAATGTCGATTTTCGCCGCAAGGTCCCACCGGCCGGCGCTCAAAAAGCACAAACCCCGGTCCGCACTCGCAATCGAGGCAGGAACGGGGTTTTCCGCCGGGGCGAGTTGCCCTGCTCCGGCGTCAACCGTCCGCGAAGTTCGCGTGGTTCGCGAGGCGCATTAGCCCACCCACTTGCGCGCGTTCTGGAACGCACGCATCCACGGGCTCGCCTCGCCCCAGGCTTCGGGGTGCCAGCTCATCGTCACCGTGCGCTGCACGCGCTCGGTGTGCGGCATCAGCACGGTGAAGCGGCCGTCGGGCGTCGTGACCGACGTGATGCCTTGCGGCGAGCCGTTCGGATTGAATGGGTAGGCCTCGGTTGCCTGGGCGCGATGGTCGACGTAGCGCATCGCCACCGCGACCTTCGCGATGTCGCCCTGCTGCGAGAAGTCCGCGAAACCTTCGCCGTGCGCGACCGCCACGGGAATGCGCGAGCCTTCCATGCCGTTGAAGAAGATCGACGGCGAGCCCTGCACTTCCACCAGCGAGAAGCGCGCTTCGAACTGCTCCGACTTGTTGCGCGTGAACTTCGGCCAGGCTTCGGCGCCCGGGATCATCGAGGCGAGGCTCGACATCATCTGGCAGCCGTTGCAGATGCCGAGCGCGAACGTGTCCTGACGGGCGAAGAAGGCCGCGAACATGTCCGCGAGCTTCGCGTTGAAGCGGATCGTCTTGGCCCAGCCTTCGCCCGCGCCCAGCACGTCGCCGTACGAGAAGCCGCCGCAGGCCACCGCACCCGCGAAGTCGGCGAGCGTGGCGCGGCCTTCGAGCAGGTCGCTCATGTGGACGTCGTGCGCGTCGAAACCGGCGCGGTCGAACGCGTAAGCGGTTTCGAGGTGCGAGTTCACGCCCTGCTCGCGCAGGATCGCCACACGCGGACGCGCACCCTTGCCGATGAACGGCGCGGCGACGTCCTCGGCCGGATCGAACGTGAGATGCGGCTGCATGCCCGGATCGGCGGCGTCGAGGAGCGCGTCGTATTCGGAATCGGCGCACGCGGGATTGTCGCGCAGACGCGCAATACGCCAGCTCACTTCGCTCCACACGCGTTGCAGCTCCGCACGCGGCGCTTCGTAGATGCGCTTCGCGTCACGGTAGATTTCGATCGAGTCGCGATTGTTCAGCGTGCCGATCACGTGCGAGCACACCGAGAGGCCATGCTGACGCAGCACGCCCATCACGACGTCGCGCTGCTGTGCCGGCACCTGGATCACGGCGCCCAGTTCTTCGGAGAAGAGCGCGCGCAGCGTGCGGTCTTCGCGGCGGCCGCTCGTTTGCTTCGCCCAGTCCTTGGCGTCGCCGTAGTCGGACTCGTGCTCGCTGTCGAGCGCGAGCATGTCCACGTTCAGCGACACGCCCGTGTGACCCGCGAAAGCCATTTCGCACACCGTCGCCCACAGGCCGCCGTCCGAGCGGTCGTGGTACGCGAGCAGCTGCTCGTTCGCGTTCAGTTGCTGGATGGCCGTGAAGAACTGCTTGAGGTCTTCGGCACTGTCGACGTCAGGCACCGCGTCGCCGACCTGCTGCGTGACCTGCGCGAAGATGCTGCCGCCCATGCGATTCTTGCCGCGGCCCAGATCGATCGCGATCAGCACCGACTCACCCGCCTCGTCGACGCGGCGCAGTTGCGGCGTGAGGTGGCGGCGCACGTCGTCGACCGGCGCGAACGCCGAGATGATGAGCGATACCGGCGCGACCACTTCCTTCGCCACGCCTGCTTCGTTCCACTTCGTGCGCATGGAGAGCGAATCCTTGCCCACCGGAATGCCGATGCCCAGCGCCGGGCACAGCTCCATGCCGATCGCCTTCACGGTGTCGTAGAGCGCCGCGTCCTCGCCCGGTGCGCCGCACGCGGCCATCCAGTTCGCGGAGAGCTTGAGCTTGTCGAGCGACAAAATGGGCGCGCTGGCGATGTTGGTGATCGCCTCGCCCACGGCCATGCGGCCCGATGCGGGCGCATCGATCACGGCGAGCGGCGTGCGCTCGGCCATCGTCATCGCTTCGCCCTTGTAGCCCGCATAGTCGAGCGCGGTGATCGCGCAGTCGGCCACCGGCACCTGCCACGGGCCGACCATCTGGTCGCGCACCGTCGTGCCGCCCACCGAGCGGTCGCCGATGGTGATGAGGAACGACTTGCTGCCCACGGTCGGGTGGCGCAACACGCTCTTCGCGACTTCGTCGAGCGAGACGCCCGTGACTTCGACCGGCGCGAGCGGCACGCTCGCGTGCTCGACGTTGCGGTGCATACGCGGCGGCTTGCCGAGCAGGATGTCCATCGGCATGTCGACGGGCTGGTGGCCGCCGTTGGCCGCGAGCGCCTGCTCGTCGGTGTCGATGAGCTTCAGGTCGCGCGCGTCGGTCGCGACGCCCACGACGGCGAACGGGCAGCGCTCACGCTCGCAGATCGCCTGGAATTCGGCCAGATCGGCGGGCGCAATCGCGAGAACGTAGCGTTCCTGCGATTCGTTCGACCAGATTTCGCGCGGCGAAAGCCCCGACTCTTCGAGCTGCACCTTGCGCAGCTCGAAGCGCGCGCCCTTGTCGGCGCCGTCGACGAGTTCCGGGAAGGCGTTGGAAAGGCCGCCCGCGCCCACGTCGTGAATGCTCAGGATCGGGTTGCGCTCGCCCAGCTGCCAGCACGAATTGATGACTTCCTGCGCGCGACGCTCGATTTCCGGGTTGCCGCGCTGAACCGAGTCGAAGTCGAGTTCGGCGGTATTGGTGCCGGTGGCCATCGAGCTGGCCGCGCCGCCGCCCATGCCGATGCGCATGCCCGGGCCGCCGATCTGGATCAGCAGCGTGCCGGCCGGCAGGTCGTGCTTGTGCGTGTGCTGCGCGCTGATATTGCCGAGGCCGCCCGCGATCATGATCGGCTTGTGATAGCCGCGCACGGTGCCCGCCACGTTCTGCTCGTAGGTACGGAAATAGCCGCCGAGGTTCGGCCGGCCGAATTCGTTGTTGAACGCGGCGCCGCCGAGCGGGCCGTCGATCATGATCTGCAGCGGCGAAGCGATGCGGTCCGGGCGGCCATAGGCGCCCTGCGTGTCGGCGGGGTTGCGCAGCGCGAGCGGCACGGCCGCGTCACGCGCGTCTTCCCATGCTTCGCGCGCGTCGGGCAGATCGAGGTTCGAAACCGTGAAGCCCGTGAGACCGGCCTTCGGACGCGCGCCGCGGCCCGTCGCGCCTTCGTCGCGGATTTCGCCGCCCGAGCCCGTCGCCGCGCCCGCGAACGGCGAGATCGCCGTGGGGTGGTTGTGCGTCTCCACCTTCATCAGCGTGTGCGTGAGTTCGGTGTGGCGGCCGTACTGTTCGCCGGGCGTGCCGTCGGCGTGGTTCTTGCGCGGGAACCAGCGCTCCGCGACCGCGCCTTCCATGATCGACGAGTTATCCGAGTAGGCAACGATCGTGCCCTGCGGGCTGATCTTCTCGGTGTTGCGGATCATCGCGAAAAGCGACATATCCTGATCCTGGCCGTCGATCGTCCAGCTCGCGTTGAAGATCTTGTGGCGGCAGTGCTCGCTGTTGGCCTGCGCGAACATCATCAGCTCGACGTCGGTCGGGTTGCGCTCGAGCTTCTTGAAGTTGTCGACGAGATAGTCGATTTCATCGTCGGCGAGCGCGAGGCCCAGTTCGCCGTTGGCCGTTTCCAGCGCCGCACGGCCGTGGCCGAGCACGTCGACCGTCTGCATCGGGCGGGCCGGCAGTTCGTCGAACAGATGCAATGCCGCGTCGCGCGAAGGCGCCACGCTTTCCGTCATGCGGTCGTGCAGCGCCGCGGCGACGGCGGCGTGCGCCTCTTCCGGGAGCGTCTTCTTGCCGCCGAGCAGGCCCGACTTGAGCACCACGGTGTATTCGACGCCGCGCTCGATGCGGCGCACCTGCTCGAGGCCGCAATGGTGCGCGATGTCCGTGGCCTTGCTCGCCCACGGCGACACCGTGCCGAAGCGCGGCACGACGAGGAACGTGAGCGCGCTGCCGCGCTCCTGCGGGGCCGTGAACGGCGCGCCGTAGTGCATCAGCGCGTCGATCTTCGCGCTGTCGTCGGCAGAGAGCGGCTCGGCCGAATTGACGAAGTGCAGATACTGGCCGTGCACGCCGACGATGTTGGCGTCGATACGCTGAAGCGTCTCGAGCAGGCGGGTCTGACGGAAGTCGGAAAGGGCCGAAGCGCCGGGGAAACACGAGAAGTGGGCCATGGACTGGGGCGTTGCGTCGAGGTTGCGTCAGAGTTGCGTCGCGGCTTCGCCTCGCGCGAAACACGTCGCAAGGTGGCGATGCGTCGCGCGGGGGATGGCGACGGTCAGGCGAAGGGAGACCGCGATTATAACCCGGAAGGCCTGTCCTGACCGCCCCGGTGGCCGTGCGACACGCGTGTGGCAAGCCGGCCTCGCGCATGGCGACGCGGACGCTTTCGCTGCTATGATTGCGCGTTTCGTCTGATCGGCGCACCCGGGCATGGCTTCGGCGCGCCGCACGCCCCACCTTCGGCAGGACGCCCTCACCCGAGCGAGCGCCGCCTGCCTGCAGATCGTATCGTCATGGATGTCATCGTCATCGGCGGCGGAATCGCCGGCATCGCTACCGCCTGGCAGCTGCGCGCGGCCGGGCATCGCGTCTGCGTAGTCGAACGCCACGCCACCGTTGCGCAAGGCGCGACCTATGGGCATAGCGGCATTACGCTGCCCACGCCGCTCGACGTCTGGTTCGGCCCCACCTTCCTGCGCAATGGCCGTCAATCGTCCGGCGGCGTGATCAGCAAGACGGGCTGGCGCGGGCACGCGCACGGTTTCGTCAAGCGCCTCGCCACGCTGCACGGCTCCGAGGCGTTCGCCGGGCGCTATGCGCTGCTGCGCCCGCTCATCGACTCGGCGCAAGCGGCGCTCGCCGACATCGACGCGCGCTTCCAGCTCGACTACGAGCAGCGCGACGGACTGCTCTACCTCGTGCGCGGCAACGACGAATGGTCGCTCACGCAACCGGCCCTCGAACTGCTGCGCCGCTTCGAGACGCCTCACCACGCGCTTTCGCCCGCGGAATGCGTGGCTTTCGACCATGCCATCCCCGCCGACCCGCCGTTTGCGGGCGGCGTGCATTTCGAAACCGGCCGGGTGGCCAACTGCCCGCTCTTCGTGAAGCTGCTCAAGCAGGTGCTCGACGCCCAGGGCGGCGTGCAGTTCGAGATGAGCCGCGAGGTCAATGCGATCCGCCTGGAAGACCGGCGCGCAGCCGTGGAGCTGGCGCCGCCGGCGCACGAAGCGGGCCGCTCGCGCGACGTCGAGGTGATCTCGGGCGACGCCGTCGTGGTCGCCGCGGGCGCGCAAACGCCGCGCCTGCTCGCGCCGCTCGGCCTCAAGGTGCCGTTTTATCCGCTGCGCATGCACACGCTCAATTCGCCGGTGGCGCACGAGGAATGCGTGCCGCAGACGACCATCGTCGACGCCGGCAAGCGCATCGCCATCGCGCGCATGAATCACCGGCTGCGCATATCGGGCGCCGCCGTGCTGCTGCGCGCACAGGAAGTCGA
>NZ_JBFRCN010000083.1:0-24630 GCF_040965835.1 Paraburkholderia sp. BR10872 | reverse complement strand
TCGACCTCCTTCTTGCCGATGCCCCATTTCTTGCCGGGCAGGGCGAAGCGTTCCCATTAACCAGGCCACGAACCATGGCAGCAGCAGCCCAGACCACTGCGCAGACCACCGCGCAACTCGCCGCGCAGCTGCCTGACTACGCCGAGCTGCACTGCCTGACCAATTTCACCTTCCTGCACGGCGCGTCGCGCCCGGGCGAGATGGTCGAGCAGGCGATCCGCCACGGCTACCGCGCGCTCGCGATCACCGACGAATGCTCGTTCGCGGGCGTCGTGCGCGCCTGGAGCGCGCTCAACGAATACGACGAGGCGCGCAAAAAGGCGTATGACGAAGCCGTGCGCGAGGCCCGCGAACGCGGCGGCCATGCCGCTGCCGCGGCGCTGGGCCCGTTCGAGCCGTCGCTGCACCTGCTGATCGGCAGCGAGCTGAATCTCGTCGACGAACATGGCGCCCCATTCTGCACGATCGTTGCGCTCGCAACGACACGCGAAGGCTACGGCAACCTCTGCGAGCTGATCACGCTGGCTCGCTCGCGGGCGGCAAAGGGCAGCTATCGCGTGCATCCCGCCGATTTCACCGAGCCCGAGCCGGGTTTCGAGCATCTGAAGCACTTGCGCGAGTGCGTGTTGCTGCTCGTGCCGCAACGCGCGGCCACGCTCGCGCAAACGCTGCGCGCCGCGCACTGGCTCGCGGGCTTCGCGGCCGAGCGCGCCTGGCTCGCGCTCGAACTCTGGCAGACCGGCGGCGACGACACGCAGATCGAAGTGCTGCGCCACGTCTCGCAGGAGAGCGGCCTGCCGCTCGTCGCGGCGGGCGGTGTGCTGATGCACGCCCGTTCGCGCAAGCCGTTGCAGGATACGCTGAGCGCGATCCGTATCGGCAAGCCGCTCGCTTCGTGCGGGCGCGCGCTGGAAGCGAATGCGGAGCGGCATCTGCGCTCGCGCGTGCGGCTTGGCGCGATTTATCCGCGCGAGGCGCTCGACGCGACGCTCGACGTCGCGCGCCGTTGCACGTTTTCGCTCGGCGAACTGGCCTACGAATATCCCGAGGAACTGGTGCCGCCCGGCGAGACGCCCCAGTCGTGGCTGCGCAAGCTCGTGATGAAGGGCGCACTGGAGCGCTGGCCAGACGGCCTGAACGACAAGCGCCGGGATCAGATCGAGCAGGAACTCGGGCTCATCGACGAGTTGAAGTACGAGAAGTACTTCCTCACGGTGCACGACATCGTCCGCTTCGCGCGCGATCAGAAGATCCTGTGCCAGGGGCGAGGCTCGGCGGCGAACTCGGTGGTTTGCTACTGCCTGAAGATCACGGAGATCGACCCCGTGCGCATGAACATGCTCGTGGCGCGTTTTCTCTCCCGCGCGCGCAACGAGCCGCCCGATATCGACGTCGACTTCGAGCATCAGCGCCGAGAAGAGGTCATTCAGTACATCTACCGCAAGTACGGCACGCGCCGCGCCGCGCTGGCCGCGACGCTCATCACCTATCGCTCGCGCAGCGCGTTGCGCGATGTCGGCAAGGCGCTCGGCCTCGACAATGCGCTCGTCGAAAAGCTCTCGGGCGCGCATCAGTGGTGGGACGGCCCCGATTCGATCGCGCGCCATCTGGAGGAAGCGGGCTTTTCGCCCGATTCGCACGTGACGCAGCAGCTCATCCGCCTCACACGCGAGCTGCGCGGTTTTCCACGCCATCTTTCGCAGCACGTGGGCGGTTTCGTGATCGCGCGCGACAAGCTCTCGCGCCTCGTGCCGATCGAAAACGCGGCGATGAAGGACCGCTACGTGATCGAGTGGGACAAGGACGATATCGACGCGCTGCGGCTGTTGAAAGTGGACGTGCTCGCGCTCGGCATGCTCTCGGCGATCCGGCGCTCGCTCGAATTCGTGGCGCTCAGGCGCGGGTTGCCCGAGATGCGCGTGCAGGACATTCCGGTCGAGGACCCGGCGGTGTACCGCATGTGCGCCAGGGCCGATACGGTCGGCGTGTTCCAGATCGAGTCGCGCGCGCAGCAGAGCATGTTGCCGCGTTTGCGGCCGCGCACGTACTACGACCTCGTGATCCAGGTGGCGATCGTGCGACCGGGGCCGATTCAGGGCGACATGGTGCATCCGTACCTCAAGCGCCGGCACGGCGACGAACCAGTGGAATATGCGAAGGAAGAATTGCGCCCGGTGCTCGAACGCACGCTCGGCGTGCCGATCTTCCAGGAGCAGGTGATGCATCTCGCGATGGTCGCCGCGGACTACACCGGCGAGGAAGCCGACAAGCTGCGCCGCGCAATGGCCGCATGGCGGCGCGATGGAGATCTGCGGCCGTATCAGGCCGATCTCACGAAGCGCATGCTCAAGAAGGGCTACTCGCCGGAATTCGCCGAGCGCATCTGCAAGCAGATCGAGGGTTTCGGCGACTACGGCTTTCCGGAAAGCCATGCGGCGAGTTTCGCGCTGCTCGTCTACACGAGTTCGTGGCTCAAGCGTTACGAGCCCGCCGCATTTCTGGCAGGACTGCTGAATAGTCAGCCGCTCGGTTTCTATTCGCCTTCCCAGCTCGTGCAGGATGCGAAGCGTCATGGCGTGCCGGTGTTTGCGCCCGATATCGCGTTGAGCGACTGGGCGTCGGTGCTGGAGCGGCGCGACGCACCCGGTGAGCGGCTCGATGACGAGGCGGTTCGCGCGCGCACCGCCGAGGGGCTGCGTTATCGCGCGCTGCTGGGTGCGGCCGTGCTGACGCGCAGGGGCACGCTCAAGCGCGGCGGCCGGCGGCACAGGTTCATGGACGGCCTCAAGCGCGTCGTGCACTTGCGCATTGCGCTTGCGCCGCAGCGCTATGGACGCGGCGGGCCGGCCGTGCGCCTCGGCTTCAGTCTCATCAAGGGCTTTTCCGAAGATGCCGCGCGGCGTGTGATTGA
The DNA here is from genome assembly GCF_040965835.1 of Paraburkholderia sp. BR10872. Classification (NCBI taxonomy): domain Bacteria; kingdom Pseudomonadati; phylum Pseudomonadota; class Betaproteobacteria; order Burkholderiales; family Burkholderiaceae; genus Paraburkholderia; species Paraburkholderia sp. BR10872. The sequence goes on along the minus strand of NZ_JBFRCN010000083.1, from coordinate 21,719 downwards.
GGCGCGCGAGCGCGCACCGTTCGCCGACGTCGACGATCTCGCGCGCCGCGCGGCGCTCACGCGACGCGAGCTGGAGGCGCTGGCGGCGTCGAACGCGCTCGAGAGCATCGCGGGCCACCGGCGCGAGGCATGGTGGGCCGTGACCGCGCAGCACGCGGTGCCTGCGCTTTTGCGCGACGCGCCCGTTGCCGAGGCGCCGCTCGCGCTGCCGCGCGCTTCTGAAGGTGCGGAAATCGTCGCCGATTACGCGAGCCTGCGTCTCACGCTCAATCGCCATCCGCTCGAACTGCTGCGCCACGGCCTCGCGAAGCAGCGTTTTCGCACGGCGGAGCAACTGGCGCACTGCCGGCACGGCATGCTCGCGCGCGTGTGCGGGATCGTGACGGTGCGGCAGCGGCCGGGCACGGCAAACGGCACGATCTTCGTATCGCTCGAGGACGAGACCGGCAGCGTCAACGTGATCGTGCACGCGTCGCTCGTCGAGTTGCAGCGCAAGGAACTGCTAGGGTCTTCGCTGCTGGCGGTGGCGGGCGTGGTGCAGCGCGAGGGCGAGGTCGTGCACCTCGTGGCGCACCGGCTGGAGGACCACAGCCGGCTGCTCGGGCGGCTCGCCACAGAGAGCCGCAATTTTCACTGAATTTTCACTGGCGCGCGGCCGGCGCGCCGTCTCTCATGAAAGCGTCGAGCACGGCGCGAATCGCCACGTCGAACGGCGTGCGGCGGCCCATCCTCAGCGTCTCGAGGCGGCTCGAATCGAGATGACAGTCGCGCGGGCGCGGCGTGGCGTCGGTGGGCGTAGGCTGTGCGAGCAGACGCGCCTCTACGCCAAGCGCCTGCGCGATCCGTTGGGCGATGTCGTACTTCGTCAGCGGCTCGTCGCCGGACCACTGCGCGACCCCGCGCACCGCGTTGCCGTCTGCGCAGCGCAGCAACAGTTCGCGGATCACGAACGCCACGTCGGGCGTGAAAGTGGGGTAGCGCGTGGCCCACGCGTCCATCGGCGCCGCCTGCGCCCCGGTCTCTCCCGAAGCGACGATGGCCGGCACGAGGCTCGTGACCGCGGATTCGTGCCAGCCGACGATCGGCCCGTACAGCAACGGCAGGCGCAGCACGAGGGCGTTGTCGCTGGTTTCGAGCAAGGCCCGTTCGCCTTCGAGCTTGCTGTGGCCGTAGGCGTTGAGCGGATTCGGCGTGTCGTCGACGCGGTAGGGCGGCTCGGTGCCGTCGAAGACGTAGTCGGTGGAGATCGAGAGCACCCACGCGCCGCGCTGCCGCGCCGCCGCGGCGACGCTGCGCACCGCATCGACATTGAGCGCGCGCGCCGCTGCCGGATCGTGCTCGCACACGTCGGGGCGGCGCTCGGCAGCGGCCAGCACGATCGCGTCGGGCGCCTCGCGCTCGACGAACGCGTTCACGGCCTGCGTATCGCGCACATCGAGCACAGTCTGTTGCGGGCCGCCGTGACGGAACGCGGTCGGCACGACTTGCCAGGCGGTATCGGCGGCGAGTTCGCGCACCACGGCGCGCCCAAGCAGGCCAGACGCGCCGATCACGGCAACCTTGAACATGGCCCGGACCGTCAGCTGGCCGTACCGACGACGGTGTAGCCGGCTTCGTCGATCGCCGTTTTCAGGACTTCGGCGCTCTGGCTCGATTCGACCTTCACGCGGCCGGCGGCCAGATCGATCTCGACCCGGGCTTGCGCGTCGTGTTCGTGGATCGCGCGCGTGACGGCGCCTACGCAGTGCTGGCAGCTCATGCCTTCGACGTTGAACTGAATCATCGTGTGTTCCTTTTTCAGAGATTGAGGCTTGTCCTACTCGATATAAGGCCGCTGGCGGATTATGCCAGCGGGGACTGGATGCCGCGCTGGACCTTCCCATCGTGGGAAGGTGTACGATCAGTGCATTGATCAAACGATCGACCAGACAGCGGGAGAACGGCGTGAACATCGGTGAAGCGGCGCGTGAATCGGGCGTTACGGCAAAAATGATCCGGTACTACGAAAGTGTCGGGCTGCTCGCGCCCAAAGGGCGTACGGAGTCCGGCTACCGCGTCTATGGCGCGGAGGAGGTGCATTCGCTGCGCTTCATCCGCCAGGCGCGCCGGCTCGGCTTTCTGGTAGAGGACATCCGGCGCCTGCTGGCGCTCTGGCACGACCGCTCCCGCGCGAGCGCCGAGGTCAAATCGATCGCGCTCGAACATGTCGCGGAACTCGACCAGCGCATCGCCGAACTCTCCCAGATGCGCGACACGCTCGCCCACCTGGCTTCGCACTGCCAGGGCAACGACCGGCCCGACTGCCCGATCATCGAACGGCTTGCCGATGCCGCGACTACAGAGTGCCACGAGCCCGGCCACGTGCACTGAGCGCAGGTGCAACCGCGGCGGGCAAATTGACGCAACCACATGGGCTGTTTGCACCGTATTGGTGCGATGTAACGTGGTTGCCGTCAAGTCTCCGCGGATTCGCTGAAAAATGTGTCGATAGAACATGATGTTGCCGATTCGCACTTAGGGGCCATTCCAAAATGGAATGCACAGTATTCGGGCAATTCACTGGCAAAGTTCGGTGCAACCGTTACAATACGGGTTATCCCTGATGAGGGTTATCCCTGATGCGAATTCACCGGGGATCGCCGAACCGAATCCTTGGAGCACACCGTCATGTTTGCATTCCTTCTTGAAAAGCTGAGCAACTGGTTTGAAACTGCCGAACGTCGTCGCCGCGAAGCGTATCTCGCCTCGTCGGCCGATATCGTCCAGCTCGAGCAGCGCCTTCGTTCGATCGAAACGAACGGCTACAACTCGCTGTAAGCCAGCTTTGACCGGGCTTCAGTCCGGTTGAAGCAGCACGATCTCAAGCCCCGCATTGGCGGGGCTTTGTCATTTCTGCACCGCCGATGGAACCGAGTCTGAGCCTTCCCACCGGGGTAAGGTAAAGTCTTTTTGCGACAAGCCGTCATAGCAATGGTGTCGCTTTCTCTCCGGGGGCCGTTCATGGTGCTAGACCGCATTTCCCACCGCATGCCTGTGTTGCCGCGCCGCGCGTTGCGTCGTTTTTCTGTTGCGCGTGCGGGCCTGATCGTCGTCGTGATGGCGTGCGCCAGCGTCGGTGCGCATGCCGGGCAGCCGCTCATTCTGGATACACAAAGAGGGATCAGCGACGGCCAACCGGGGCTCGTGCTGCAAAACGCGCCGCTCTCGCACGAGCCGATGGTTCAGGCGACGCAACCGGCGGGTCTCGCGCCGGATTCTTCGCAGCCGTATGTCGTCGCGCCGTATGTGGAAGTGCAGCAGGGCGGCGGGAGGCCGACACCGCCGCGGCCGCCGCGCCCCCCTCATCGCCCAAACCCGCCGCTTCCCCAGCCGCTACCGTCCGGGCAGTGACGCCGTTCAGGCGGGTTTGAGTCCGTGGCCTAGTCGCCGCGCGACTCGATCCTGAATTGCGCGCCGGCGTCCTGGCCGAGATTTTTCACGAGCCACGGGAGCGCCTCTTTCATCGCCGCTTCGAGCGTGTACGGCGGGTTCAGGATGAACATGCCGCTGCCGTAGAGGCCGAAGCCGTCTTCGGGCGGGTTGCTCACCGAAAGCGTGAGGTGCAGCCAGTTCTTGTTCTGCAGGCGCTTGAGTTGCTCCGGGAAGCGCTGCGATTCGGGACGGGTGACCTGCGGATACCAGACCGCATAGGTGCCGTTCGCGAAGCGTTTGAGACTTTCCTCGACGCACGTCAGCGTGCGCGCGTAGTCGCGCTTGTCTTCGAAAGACGGGTCGATCAGCACGAGCGCCCGGCGCGGCGGCGGGGGCAGGAGCGCCTTGATGCCGTCGAAGCCGTCGCCTGCGTAGATCATCACGCGGCGGCCCGCGTCGTGGAAGCGGTGGCGCAGCACGTCGATTTCCGTGCTGTGCAATTCGAACAGCCGCATGCGGTCCTGCTCGCGCATGAGGCGCCACGCGAGATAGGGCGAGCCGGGATAGAAGCGCAACTCACCGTCGGGGTTCAGCGCCGCCACTTCGTCGACGTAGTCCGAGAGCGCCGCAGGCAGGTCGTTGCGGCCCCACAGCTTGCCGACGCCCGTGTCGAACTCGGCGTTCTTCGTCGCGTAGCCTTCGCGCAATGCATAGGCGCCGGCGCCCGCGTGAGTGTCGATGTACCAGTACGCCTTGTCCTTCTTGCCGAGGTAATGCAGCAGTTGCACGACAACGGCGTGTTTCAGGACATCGGCATGATTGCCGGCGTGGAAGGCGTGACGGTAGCTCAGCATGATGGACGGGACACGAGGTCCGGTGAATACGGGGAAGACGGCAGCGGCGGCGCGATGACTGCGCCGCCCGCGAGGCCGCGTATTGTACGCCACCGCAAGACGCGGCCCGCGGTACGCCGTCCGTCCGGCTATGCCCGCGCGCGAATCCGCCCCGCGGTGTCGGGTGCGCCGCGCCTCGCGGGTACGCGCTCCACGTCAGTCGTAAGCGTCGCCGACGATCGCCTCGATCTGCGCCTTGACGTCCGGCGTGATCTTTTCCGCCACGTCGCGCGCCTTCATGTTTTCGCCGATCTGCTCGATGCGCGAGGCCCCGGTGATGACCGTGCTCACGTGCGGATTCTTCAGGATCCACGCGAGCGCCAGTTGCCCCACCGAGCAGTCGAGTTGTTTCGCGAACTCGGCGAGCTTGCCGACGATCTCGTTCTTGTCGGGGTCGGTGACGTTCTTGCGCAGCCAGTCGTAGCCCTGCAGTTCCGCGCGGCTGCCCGTCGGCACGCCGCCGCGGTACTTGCCGGTGAGCAGACCCGAGGCGAGCGGGCTCCACGTGGTGAGGCCGAGGCCGATGTCTTCGTAGAGCCGGCGGTATTCGTCTTCCACGCGCGTGCGGTGAAACAGGTTGTATTGCGGCTGCTCCATGACCGGCTTGTGCAGGTGATGGCGCTCCGCGATCTCCCACGCGGCGCGGATTTCGTCGGCGCTCCACTCCGAGGTGCCCCAGTAGAGCGCCTTGCCGCGCGTGATCATGTCGCTCATTGCCCAGACGGTTTCCTCGACCGGCGTGTTCGGGTCGGGGCGGTGGCAGAACACGAGATCGACGTACTCGAGCTGCAGCCGCTCGAGCGAGCCGTCGATGGCGTTCATGAGGTACTTGCGGTTGAGCGTGTGGTACTGGTTGGGCGCTTCGTTCAAGCCCCAGTAGAACTTGGTCGAGACCACATAGCTCACGCGCGGCCACGCGAGTTCCTTGAGCGCCTGGCCCATGAGCGCTTCCGACTTGCCGCCGGCGTAGGCCTCGGCATTGTCGAAGAAGTTGATGCCGGCGTCGCGCGCCGCCGCGAGCGATTCGCGCGCGAGCCTGGCGTCGACCTGGTTGCCGTAGGTGACCCACGAGCCGATGGACAGTTCGCTTACCTGCAGGCCTGAGCGGCCCAGTCGCCGATAGTTCATGAACGCCTCCTTGTGAGCCGATAAAGCTAGCACGACTTGGCCGTCGCTGCTGAACGGCTTGCGCCGTGCGCGCCGCGCCTTGCAGTGCGGCGAAAATCCTTTTGCCTGTCCTGCTCGATGCTTCGACGAGGCGCCTTCATGCACAATAGCCTCGTTGGCCGCGACGCAACATCCGGCCGGATGGCATAAGCCATTCGTCAGGTTTGACGGCGCGCGCTCCGAGGTTTCATCCTGTCCCGTTCACTCACCTGGAGGTGCCCGATGTCGTCTCTCTCTCTGAACACGAAACTCGATGGCAAGGTCGCCGTCGTTACCGGCGCGGCCAGCGGCATTGGCAAGCAGATCGCGCTCACGCTCTCGCAGGCGGGCGCCGCGGTCGCCATCGCCGACCTGAACCAGAGCGGCGCGGATGCCGTGGCCGAGGAGATCAAGGGCGCAGGCGGCAAGGCCATCGGCGTCGCCATGGACGTCACGAGTGAAGAGGCCGTGAATCAGGGCATCGACCGCGTCGCGGCCGAACTCGGACCGGTCGACATCCTTATCTCGAACGCCGGCATCCAGATCGTGAACCCGATCGAAAACTACGCGTTCTCCGACTGGAAGAAGATGCAGGCCATCCACGTGGACGGCGCGTTCCTCACCACCAAGGCGGTGCTCAAGCACATGTACAAGGACGACCGCGGCGGCGTCGTGATCTACATGGGTTCGGTGCACTCGCACGAAGCGTCGCCGCTCAAGTCGGCCTATGTCGCGGCCAAGCACGCGCTGCTCGGCCTTGCGCGCGTGCTCGCCAAGGAAGGCGGCAAGCACAACGTGCGCTCGCATGTGGTGTGTCCGGGCTTCGTGCGCACGCCGCTCGTGGAAAAGCAGATTCCGGAGCAGGCGAAGGAACTCGGCATCTCGGAGGAAGAAGTGGTCAAGCGCGTGATGCTCGGCGGCACGGTGGACGGCATCTTCACGACCGTCGAAGACGTCGCGCAAACCGTGCTGTTCCTCTCGGCGTTCCCGAGCGCTGCGTTTACCGGCCAGTCTTTCGTGGTGAGCCACGGCTGGTTCATGCAATAACGCAGGCATCGGGCCGAGGAGGCGCGGCAATGGCGCAACGCAAGAAGGGGCAGGTCCAGTCGAGCGCAGTCGACGACGAGGTCGGCGCGCATACCGGCGCGCGTGTCGGGAACGCACCGCAGGGGAACGCACCGCAGCCGCATGTTTCGAACTGCGGCGCGCAAGCGAAAGAATGGGAAACCATCGCGCTCACGCTGCAGGGGGGCGGTGCGCTCGGCGCGTATCAGGCCGGCGTGTACGAAGGGCTCGTCGAGGCCGGCATCGCGCCGAACTGGATCGCGGGTATCTCGATCGGCGCGCTCAATACCGCCGTCATCGCGGGCAATGCGCCCGAACATCGCGTGGCGCGGCTGCGCGAGTTCTGGGAGACGATCTGCCAGCCCGCCTTCAGCTTCCCGCTGCCGCCCTTCGTCGAGCATGCGCTCTTCAATGCAAACGCCGCCGTGCGCAAGACCTTCACGGCGATGCAGGCGGCAGGCGCGATCGTGGAGGGGCAGAAGGGCTTTTTCGTGCCGCGCTTCCCGCCGCCGCTGCCCAACGGATCGGGTTCGCCCGAAACGGCCAGCTACTACGACACGAAGCCGCTCAAGGCCACGCTGGAACGCTTGTGCGATTTCGAGCGCATCAATTCGGGCGAAACGCGCGTGTCAGTGGGCGCGGTCAACGTGGGCAGCGGCAACTTCGTCTACTTCGACAACAAGACCACGACCTTGCGTCCCGAGCATTTCATCGCCTCGGGCGCGCTGCCGCCGGGCTTCGCGGCGGTGGAGATCGACGGCGAGTATTACTGGGACGGCGGCCTGATGTCGAACACGCCGCTCTATGAGGTGATCCAGACCACGCCGCGGCGCGACACGCTCGCGTTCCAGGTCGATCTCTGGAGCGCGCGCGGGCCGGTGCCCGACAACCTCATCGACGTGCAGGGGCGCGTGAAGGACATTCAGTATTCGAGCCGCACGCGCCTCGTGACCGATATCCTGCAGCGCTCGCAGCGTTACCGGCATGTGTTGCGCGAGGTTCTCGACCGCGTCGCGCCCGAGCATCGCAATGACCCGTGGGTCGCGCTGGCGGACGAGCTTTCGTGCTCGAAGAAGTACAACGTGATCCACCTCATCTACCGGCAGAAGGAATACGAGGGGCACTTCAAGGACTACCAGTTCGGCCTCTCGACCATGCATGAGCACTGGGCTAGCGGCTTGCAGGACATCCGCGCCTCGCTCGCGCAGCCGGACTGGCTCGACAAGCCGGACAACGACTCGGGCTTCGTCACGCACGATATCCATCGCGATTCGCGAGGCCACGGCGGCTGATACTTGCCGGCGGGTTTTCCGCAGTCTTCACCAAAGAAAAAGGCGTCCGTTCGAAAGAACGGACGCCTTTTTTTATCGCGCCGGCAAGCCGCTGCGCAGCGGCCTGTCTTGCTGGCGAACGCGCTTACTTCAGCACTTGTGCGACTGCGCTCGCCACGACGTCGAGATTGCGCGTGTTCAGCGCGGCCACGCAGATGCGGCCCGTGCTCACGGCATAGATGCCGAACTCTTCGCGCAGGCGGTCGACTTGGGCAGCGGTCAGGCCCGAGTACGAGAACATGCCGCGCTGCACGTTGATGAAGTTGAAGTCGCGGTCCACGCCGGCGGCCGTGAGTCGCTCGACGAGGCCCGTGCGCATCGCGCGGATGCGGTTGCGCATTTCGCCGAGTTCCGCTTCCCACATGGCGCGCAGGTCGGCCGAGCCGAGCACGGCTGCGACCACCGAGCCGCCGTGCGTCGGCGGGTTCGAGTAGTTCGTGCGGATCACGCGCTTGAGTTGCGAGAGCACGCGCGCCGACTCTTCCTTGCTGGTGGTGAGGATCGACAGCGCGCCCACGCGCTCGCCGTACAGCGAGAACGACTTCGAGAACGACGACGAGACGAACACGTTGAGTTCCGAAGCGGCAAAGAGGCGCACGACTTCGCCGTCTTCCGCGATGCCGTCGCCGAAGCCTTGATAGGCGATGTCGAGGAACGGCACGAGGCCTCGGGCCTTCACGACCTCGATGACCTGCTTCCATTGGTCGATCGTGAGGTCCACGCCGGTCGGGTTGTGGCAGCACGCGTGCAGCACGACGACGGTGCCGGCGGCGTAGCCGTTCAGCGCGCTCAGCATGCCTTCGAAGTTCACGCCGTTGGTCAGCGCGTCGTAGTACGGATACGCGACGACTTCAAAACCCGCGCTTTCGAAGAGGGCGCGGTGGTTTTCCCAGCTCGGGTCGCTGATCGCGACCTTGGCGCTCGGGTTCACGCGCTTGAGGAAGTCCGCGCCGATCTTGAGTGCGCCCGTGCCGCCCAGCGCCTGCGCCGTGACGACGCGGCCCGCGGCGATCAGCGGCGAGTCGTCGCCGAGCAGCAGCTTTTGCACCGCGGCGTCGTAGGCGCCGAGGCCTTCGATCGGCAGATAGCCGCGCGGCAGACCGGCTTCCACGCGGGCCTTTTCTGCTTCGCGCACCGCGCGCAGCAGCGGAATCTTGCCTTCCTCGTTGGTGTACACGCCCACGCCGAGATTCACCTTGGTCGCGCGCGCATCGGCGTTATAGGCTTCGTTCAGACCCAGGATCGGGTCGCGGGGGGCGAGTTCGACAGCGGAAAAGAGGGACATGATCGTTCGGCTAGAGTGAAGGAAGATCGGTTGGGCCGCATGCTGCACCGGCCACGGAACTCGCTATTGTAACGAATCCTCAAGCGGGATTTCCGCGGATTTGCCATTCTCCGCGCCGTTTTGAGGGCTATTTCCGGCACGATTGGCCGATTTCTGGCGCACGCTCGCTGACGTTCACCGTCGCTGCGACGCGCGGCCCTTGCAGCGCCGCCGTTACGCCCCATCTATGGCTCCAGCCCACCTCGTCTCGCCCCAGGCTCGCCCCTCGGCAAGAGGCGGCGAGACGCTAGAATAGTTGTTTGCTCCGCGCACAGGATGCCCCCATGTCCGACCACACCGTCGCCGACGCGCCCGCGCTCGACGAGTCGAAATTCGTCCACTACGAAGGCTCGCCGTTCCAGCTCTACCAGCCGTACCCGCCGGCCGGCGACCAGCCTACGGCCATCGAAACGCTCGTGGAAGGCGTGGAAGACGGCCTCTCGTTCCAGACGCTGCTCGGCGTGACGGGCTCGGGCAAGACCTACACAATGGCGAACACCATCGCGCGCCTCGGCCGCCCGGCCATCGTGTTCGCGCCGAACAAGACGCTCGCCGCGCAGCTCTACGCCGAATTCCGCGAGTTCTTTCCGCGCAACGCCGTCGAGTACTTCGTCTCGTACTACGACTACTACCAGCCGGAAGCCTATGTGCCGCAGCGCGATCTCTTCATCGAGAAGGATTCGTCGATCAACGAGCACATCGAGCAGATGCGGCTTTCGGCCACCAAGAGCCTCATGGAGCGGCGCGACGTGGTGATCGTCGCGACGGTATCGGCGATCTACGGTATCGGCAATCCGTCCGAATACCACCAGATGATTCTCACGCTGCGCCACGGCGACAAGCTCGGCCAGCGCGACGTCATCGCCCGCCTGATCGCCATGCAATACACGCGCAACGAGCAGGACTTCCAGCGCGGCACCTTCCGCGTGCGCGGCGATACCATCGACATCTTCCCGGCGGAGCACGCCGAAATGGCCGTGCGCGTGGAGCTGTTCGACGACGAAGTGGAAACGCTGCAGCTCTTCGATCCGCTCACGGGCCGCGTGCGCCAGAAGATTCCGCGCTTTACGGTGTACCCGTCGTCGCACTACGTCACGCCGCGCGAGACCGTGCTGCGCGCTGTCGAAACCATCAAGTCGGAATTGCGCGAGCGCCTCGAGTTCTTCCACACGGAAGGCAAGCTCGTGGAGGCGCAGCGCCTCGAGCAGCGCACGCGCTTCGATCTGGAAATGCTTCAGGAGCTGGGCTTCTGCAAGGGCATCGAGAACTACTCGCGGCACTTCTCGGGCGCGCTGCCCGGCGAGCCGCCGCCCACGCTCGTCGATTACCTGCCGACCGACGCCATGATGTTTCTCGACGAGTCGCACGTGCTGATCGGCCAGTTCAACGGTATGTACAACGGCGACCGCGCGCGCAAGGAGAATCTCGTCGATTACGGCTTCCGGCTGCCTTCGGCGCTCGATAACCGGCCGCTCAAGTTCAACGAGTTCGAGCGCAAGATGCGCCAGGTGGTATTCGTCTCGGCCACGCCGGCCGACTACGAGAAGAAAGTGACGGGGCAGATCGCCGAGCAGGTCGTGCGGCCCACGGGCCTCGTCGACCCGGTGATCGAAGTGCGGCCCGCATCGACGCAGGTCGACGACGTGCTCGGCGAGATCAACGAGCGCGTGGCCGCGGGCGAGCGCGTGCTGGTGACCACGCTCACCAAGCGCATGGCCGAGCAGCTCACGGAGTTCCTCGCCGACCACGGCGTAAAGGTGCGCTATCTGCACAGCGACATCGACACGGTCGAGCGCGTGGAGATCATCCGCGACCTGCGTCTGGGCACGTTCGACGTGCTCGTGGGCATCAACCTGCTGCGCGAGGGCCTCGACATTCCCGAGGTCTCGCTCGTGGCGATTCTCGACGCCGACAAGGAAGGCTTCCTGCGCGCCGAGCGCTCGCTCATCCAGACGATCGGCCGTGCCGCGCGTAACGTGAACGGCAAGGCGATCCTCTACGGCGACCGCATCACGGATTCGATGCGCCGTGCCATCGACGAAACCGAGCGCCGCCGCGCCAAGCAGATGCACTTCAACGAAGAGCACGGCATCGTGCCGCGCGGCGTCGTGAAGCGCATCAAGGACATCATCGACGGCGTCTACAACGTCGATGAAGCCCGCGCCGAACTGCGCGAGGAGCAGGAGCGCGCGAAGTTCGAGGACATGTCCGAGAAGCAGATCGCGAAGGAAATCAAGAAGCTCGAAAAGCAGATGATGGACTACGCGAAGAACCTCGAATTCGAGAAGGCCGCACAGACGCGCGACCAGCTCGCCGTGCTGCGCCGGCGCGTGTTCGGGGCGGACGTGGGCGATCATCCGATCTGATGGGCGTCGAGCGGGCTATCCCCTCGGGCGGGCAGGGCGGCATGGGCGCCACCCTGCGCCTGTCTCGCCCCCAAGTATTCCTTCGATTGCCTTTCGTGTATTCCCGGCCCGGGAACCCCGCTGTAAGGCGCCCTAAGCCTGTGTTAACCAGGCGCTGCTAAAACCCTGTTCCACTGAGGCTTTTCCTGGCGCCGAATTTGTCCCTCATCTGCATCGGTGTTAAACTTCGCCATTATTGAGAATTGTTCGCATTAACTTTCTTATGTGCATGCGGCAGGCTCAGTGGGAAGTCACCCTCATATAAAAAACAGGAGTTTCGATGCGGATTCACACTCTCGTGCGCGGCACTGCCGTCATTGCGGCCGCCACGGCGGCATTGGCTGCCAATGCGGCTGAATACCCGATCGGCAAGCAGGCCATCCAGGGCGGCATGGAAATCGGCGCGGTCTATCTGCAGCCGATCACGATGGAGCCCGAAGGCATGATGCGCAAGGCATCGGATTCCGATATTCACCTCGAATCGGATATCCACGCGGTCAAGAACAACCCGACCGGTTTCGCGGAAGGCGACTGGATGCCGTATCTGCAGGTTCACTACGAACTGACGAAGCCGGGTTCGAGCTATGTGCAAAAGGGCGACCTGATGCCGATGGTCGCGAACGACGGCCCGCATTATGGCGACAACGTGAAGCTGGCCGGTCCCGGCAAGTACCACCTCAAGCTGATCGTGGATGCGCCGATGCAGACGGGCCACATGGCGTTCGGCCGTCACGTCGACAAGGAAACGGGCGTGGGCCCGTGGTTCAAGCCCATCACGCTGGAATACGATTTCCCGTTCGCGGGCATCGGCAAGAAGGGCGGCTACTAAGCCGTCGCGAAGCAGCTCGGGCGGCGGCGCGCATCGCGTGCAGCGCCGCCGCATGAATGGCAGCAAGGAGCAGGTAAAACCAATGACTGGAATGCGGAAGTTTGCGGCGCTCGCACTCAGCGCGTCGTTTGCGGTGTCGCTGGCGGGCGTGGCTACGACGGCGCACGCCGAAGATCTGCCCACGTTCAAGCTCGAAATGGCCGACGGCAAGCTCAACCCCGCGCGCATCGAAGTGCCGGCGGGCAAGCGCATCAAGATCGAGGTGCGCAATATGGGCAAGGGCGCAGCGGAGTTCGAGAGCGTTCAGCTGCGCAAGGAAAAAGTCCTGGCGCCGGGCGCGGACTCCTTCGTCGTGATCGCGCCGCTCGATCCGGGCGAGTACAAGTTTTTCGACGATTTCCATCAGCAGGCGCAGGGCGTGATCGTCGCCAAATGAGCGTCGCCAAATGGGCATTGAGAAGTCAGGCCGCCGGCGCGTATCGCCGGTAGCGGGAGGTGTTGAATGGGTCAGGTGATGTTCATCGTATGGCGGGAGAGCGTCGAGGCGCTGCTCGTCGTCGGGATTCTTTATGCGTGGCTGAAAAACGGCGACGCGGATGCGCGGCGCGGCGTGCCGTACCTGTGGGGCGGCGTGGCGCTCGGCATTCTTGCCGCCATCGGCCTCGGCGCGGCGCTGGTCGGCTTTACCGAAGTGCTGTCGGGCGATGCGCAGGACTACTTCCAGACCGGCATGGTGCTGGTGGCGTGCGTGCTGATCGTGCAAATGGTGCTGTGGATGAAGCAGCACGGCCGCACGCTCAAACGCGAGATGGAAGAGTCGCTGGAAAAGAGCACGCAGGACGCGAACTGGTGGGGCATAACGATTCTCGTCACGCTTGCCATCGCGCGTGAGGGCAGCGAGACGGTGATCTTTCTCTACGGCCTCGGCTTCGGCCAGTCGGGCCATGTGGACGCGAGTCAGTACCTCGCGGTGCTGATCGGCCTCGCGCTCGCGTTCCTCACGTTCTATCTCCTGCAGCTGGGCGGCAAGATCTTCTCGTGGCGGCACTTCTTCCGCATCACCGAGATCATGCTGCTGTTCCTCGGCGCGGGCCTGTTCCAGACCGGCGTGGACAAGCTGATCGACAAGGAAATCCTGCCGACCATCGTCGACCAGGTGTGGAACTCCTCGGCGATCCTCGACGACTCGAGCACCTTCGGCTCGCTCGTCGCGACGCTTACGGGCTACCGCGCGCATCCGGCGCTCATGAACCTGATCGCCTATGCCGTGTACTGGCTCGTGGTGTGGTTCCTCGTGCGGCGCGCCAGCGGCCGCGCGGGTGCGGTTGCGAAGAGGAAGGCAGCATGAGTTGTGCATCCGCTCGCCCGACGCAGGCAACGGGTCGCCCAGGCAAGCTCGCCCAGGCGGGCCAGTGGATGCAACGTAACGGCGCGGCGATCCGCGCCGTGCAGTGGGTCGTCGTCGCTGTCTACGCATTCCTGATTCTCGTGCCGGCGGCGATGCCGCTGCCCGGCGACACGGCGCACCTGTGGAACAACTTCACGCTCGCAGCGCAGTTTGTGTTCTGGGGCATCTGGTGGCCGTTCGTGCTGCTCTCGATGGTGATGCTCGGCCGCGTGTGGTGCGGCGTGCTGTGCCCCGAAGGCGCGCTCACCGAGTTCGCGAGCAAGTTCGGCCGCGGCCGCGCCATCCCGCACTGGATGCGCTGGGGCGGCTGGCCTTTCGTGGCCTTCGGTCTCACCACGATCTACGGACAGATGGTGAGCGTCTACCAGTACCCCAAGGCGGTGTTGCTGGTGCTGGGCGGATCGACGCTCGGCGCGATGGTGATCGGCTTTCTGTACGGGCGCGAAAAGCGCGTGTGGTGCAAGTATCTCTGCCCCGTGAACGGGGTTTTCGCGCTTCTGGCGCGCCTCGCGCCGTTTCGCTACAAGGTCGACGAAGACGCCTGGCGCAACTCCTACACGCACGGCGAGCACGGCGGGCATCGCGTGATTCCCGTGAACTGCGCGCCGCTCGTGCCGCTGCGCAACATGAAAGGCGCGGCGCAGTGCCACATGTGTGGCCGCTGCAGTGGCCATCGCGACGCCATCGCGCTCTCGTGGCGATCGCCGGCGCAAGAGGTGGTCGAACTCGGCGACAGCCAGGCCAGCGGGTGGGACACGGCGCTGATTCTCTACGGCCTGCTCGGCGTGGCGATCGGCGCGTTCCACTGGACCGGCTCGCCGTGGTTCATCGGCATCAAGCAGTGGCTCGCGGGCTGGCTCATCGACCGCGACATCACCTGGCCGCTCGATACCAACGCGCCGTGGTTCCTGCTCACGCATTACCCCGCGCAGAACGACGTCTTCTCGTGGCTCGACGGCGCGATGATCGTCGCTTATATCGTTGCGACGGGGCTCGTCTATGGCACCGTGCTGCTCGCGATCCTCGCGGGCTCGACTGCCGTGCTCGGGCGTTTCGAGATGCGCCGTCTGCATCACTTCGCACAGTCGCTGATCCCGCTGGCGGGGGCCGGCGTGTTCCTCGGCCTGTCCGCCACGACGCTCTCGCTGCTGCGCGCGGAGCACGTGCCGCTCGACTGGGCCGCCGAGGTGCGCATTGCGATTCTGGTCATCACGAACCTCTGGAGCGCGTGGCTCGCGTGGCGCGTGACAGGGCGCTACAGCTCGCGGTTCTGGCAGCGCGCGCTCGCGCTCGCGGGCTTTGCGCTCGCGCTCGCCGTGGTGGACAGCGCCTGGTGGCTCATGTTCTGGGGCTGGGTGCGCTGAGCCTGTTTCGACGCTTCTTCATCTGCCGCTGATATAGGCGACATACGAAGGATCAGCGCGTCGCGGCACAAGTCTGGGTGTTACTCTCAAAACCGGGTTGGCGATTTCGCCAAATCCGGTTTTTGACTTTTCGGAGAGACGCATGCGAACGCGAGCAGTACTGACCGATGAAGACGTGATCCGGGTAGCCGAGGCAGCCGTCGCGCACGCCCGTTCGAATGAATGGCACGTGACGATCGCCATCGTCGACGATGGCGGCCATCTGCTGCATTTGCGCCGCCTCGACGGCGCAGCGCCCATCAGCGCGGAGATCGCCGTGGCCAAGGCGCGCACCGCGTCGCTGGGCCGCCGCGAGAGCAAGGTGTACGAGGACGTGATCAAGCAGGGCCGCACGGCGTTCCTGAGTGCGCCGCTCACGGGCATGCTGGAAGGCGGCGTACCCGTGAGCGTGAACGGCGATGTGATTGGCGCGGTCGGGGTCTCGGGCGTGAAGTCCGACCAGGACGCCGCCATCGCGCGCGCGGGCATCGCGGCGCTGAAGGTGGAGTAAGCAATCCTTTGCCGCGCCGGGCGGCGCCGGAAAAAACAAAAGCCGCGGACGGATGCCGCGGCTTTTGTCCCGGGCGGCTCACGCTTCGCGCGCCGCCCCGATCTGGTATGAGAACAAAAAAATGGCGTGGCTTGCTTCGACGGCTGGCTGAAGCTTGAAGGATGTCTGCACGAAGGGGTCTAGATCTCGCGTGCAAGCCGTCGTTGCTGGCTAATGCCCCAACGCCTCTCGGTGGAGGCGGTCCCCACAATACCCGGTTGAAAACTGCGTAAAGCCTATTTCGTCAGGATCAGCTTGCCGAGCCGGGTGGCCCGCAGCTGATACGTTTCGCCGTTGTGCATGATGCTCACGTGGCTGCGGCCTTGCAGCAGCGCCGCGCTATCCAGTTTCCTCTCGTCGCTTGCCGCAGCTGCCGCCGGCTCGGCGCCCTTGCGCGGCTGGGGCTGTGTGACGGCAGGCCTGGGCCGCGCGCTGGTCAATGCCGAGCTGCCGTTGCGGCGCAAGCTAAGCGTGGAGGTGCGGTTCAGTTCGGTCATGAACGTGACGTCTTTGTCTCGATTCGATGGATGAATTCTAAATGATAATAGTTCGTATTTGCAACTACGAGATATTCATCGAAATCGAATGCCGATAGCCTGAGCCGAAGCGCGCTGTAGCGTGAATCGGCGCTTGCCGCGCCGCGCAGGGCGGTAGGGCAAGCGCCAGGGGGCTTCAGTGCAGCGCGTTTGGCGCGCTGCCGTCGCCCTGCACGAACTGGCGGATGAGACGCACGGTGTCGATGTCCGACTCGCGATAGGCCGACTTCACGATCTCGGAGGTTTGCCGGTCATCCTCGGTATCGGCGGTCGGCAGCGTCGTGCGGTACTCGAAGCGCAGAAAGAGCTGTAGCGGATCGGGCTGCTCGATCGTCATCGTGAGCGAGCCGCCCACGTACTCGGCGGTTGCCATGATGTCGTAGCGCACGCTCTCGTTGGGCGTGAGCGTGACGCGATCGCGTACCGTGGCGTGGCCATAGTGCAACTCACGCTCCATCGTGCTCTCGGTGCGCGAGAGGATCGTGCAGCTGTCGAGCCCGATCACGAAGAGCTGCGGCTGCTCGGCGCGCAGCACGAGTCCTTCCCAGAGCTGCTCGCGCGTCATGGCCTCGACGAGCGGGTTCAGCGGATCGTTGATCTGGATGAGGTGTTCGAAATTCAAGGCGTCGCCTTCCTGTGTCTGTGTCCGCGCGCCGTCGCTCAAGCGACGGCGAGACCCGTGCGGATCGTGATCGTATTCGTGAGGACCTTGTGGACCGGGCAGGCGTTGGCGATCTGCAGCAGGCGCTCGCGCTGCTCGTCGGTGAGCGCGCCTTCGAGCACGATCTGGCGATCGATCTTCGTGCCTTCGCTGCCGGTTTCCATCGCGAGCTTCACACGTACGCCTTCGAGCGGCCACTCCTTGCGCTGCGCGTACATCTTCAGCGTGATGGAGGTGCAGGCGCCAAGGCTCGAGAGCAAGAGCGAGAAGGGCGACGGTCCGCGGTCGCCGCCGCCGAGCGAGGCGGGTTCGTCGGCGATCCAGGTGTGGGTGCCGTCGTCGAACTGGACCTGATAGTTCGTCGAGCCAATGTGTGCGGTGACTGCGGGTTCGGCCATGCGCTCCTCGCGGGCGGGACGGTTAAAGAGGGACGGGCGCGCAACCTGCGAGGCGCGCCCCAGGAACCTTATTGTGACGGAAACCGGGCCGCCCTGTAGCGATGCTTCGGAAACCCCCGTCTCCGCGCAACCCGGTTTCAGTGAGCGATGCGCCCCATGCGCCCGGCCTGATAGTCGAGCACGGCCTGGCGGATCTCCTGCTCCGTGTTCATCACGAACGGGCCGTAGCGCACGACCGGCTCGTTCAGCGGCACGCCGCCGATCAACAGAACGCTGAGCGGCGCGCTCGCGTCGGCCGGGGCGGCGAGCGTGACGGTGTCGCCGTCGCTCGCGAAGCTCACCATCTGCTGGGCATCGATCGCTTGCGCATCGGGCCCGTACAGACCCGTGCCCGAAAGACCGTACGCAAACACGCGATAGTCGCTCGGCACCGGCTGCTCCACGCGCGCGCCGGGCGCGAGCGTGAAGTGCTGGTAGAGGATGGGTGTGCGCGTTTCGATCGCGGCCTTCACGCCCAGCGCTTCGCCGGCGATCACTTTCACCGAGACCTTGCCGTCCTTCGAGCGGCCCACCGGAATCTGCTCGGTGGGCAGCTCCTGGTAGCGCGGCGCCATCAACTTGTCGCGCGCGGGCAGATTCACCCACAGCTGCAGGCCATGCATGCGGCCGCCCGTACGCGTGAATTCGGGGTCGGGCATCTCGCTGTGGATCACGCCTGCGCCGGCCGTCATCCATTGCACGTCGCCGGGGCGCAGCGTGCCCGAATGGCCCGCCGAGTCCTTGTGGCCGAAGCGGCCTTCGACCATATAGGTGACGGTCTCGAAGCCGCGGTGCGGATGGTCGGGCGCGCCCTTGGCCTCGCCGGGCGCGTAATCGACGGGGCCCATTTCGTCGAGCAGCAGGAACGGATCGAAGTCCATCAGCTGGCGGGTCGGAAACGGCCGATGGACGATGAATCCGCCACCCTCGGTGGTGCGAACCGCGGGATACACGCGTTCGATCGTACGGGTCATGGTCATGGATATCACCTCGAATTGTGGGAATTGCGTTATATGCGAAACAAACCGCTATTATAGGTAGCCAATTTGGCCTGTTTTACGGCCTCATCGCAATGGATTGTCCCATCGCTGGAACGACGACATGAAAATCGATTCGCATAATCTCAACGATCTGATGTACTTTTCGCAGGTGATCGAGCATGGCGGCTTTTCCGCTGCCGAACGCGTGCTCGGCATCTCGAAGTCGCGTCTGTCGAGGCGGGTGAGCGAACTCGAGGCCTCGCTCGGCGTGCGCCTGCTGCAGCGCTCCACGCGCAAGCTCGCGCTCACTGAAGCGGGCGAACTCTTCTACCAGCATTGCCGCTCGATGCTCGCCGAAGCGCAGGCCGCGGTGAACG
This sequence comes from Paraburkholderia sp. BR10872, assembly GCF_040965835.1. NCBI lineage: Bacteria > Pseudomonadati > Pseudomonadota > Betaproteobacteria > Burkholderiales > Burkholderiaceae > Paraburkholderia > Paraburkholderia sp. BR10872. Next base: position 2,963 of record NZ_JBFRCN010000083.1, on the reverse strand, counting down.
TCGTTCAGTCGCTGCGGTCGTCGCCGCGCGGCACGGTGCGCGTGAGCGTGCCCGTCACGCTTTCGCAAACGATCTTTTCGCAGGTCATTCCGGAATTCATGCATCGCTACCCCGAAGTGCGGGTAGTGATGCGCGTGACGAACCGCGTGATCGACCTGTTCGAAGACTCCGTGGATATTGCGCTGCGCGTGCGCTCGGAGCCGCCGCAGAACGCCAATATCGTGGTGCGTCCGCTGTGGCGCACCGAGCAGATGCTGGTGGGCGCGCCGAGCCTGCTCGCGCAGAACGCGCCGCCGCTCACGCCGGAAGACCTCGCGCGCTTCGAAACACTCGACACGCCCACGGGCGACGGCCGCCACGTGTTTCAGCTCATCGCACCCGATGGCACGCGCCACTCGCACGAACACGAGCCGCGCCTCATCACCGCGGACCTCACGACGATCCGTGAAGCGGCGCTCGAAGGCCTCGGCATCGCGGCATTGCCGGAGATGATGTACGGCGCCGCGCTGCGCTCGGGCAAGCTTTCACCGGTGATGCCGGGCTGGACGCTGCCGGTGCCGCAGCTCTATGCGGTATTTCTCTCGCGCCAGGGCATGGTTCCGGCCGTGCGTGCCTTCGTCGATTACCTCGTCGAAGTGCTCGATGCCGATAAGGGCTTGCAGCAGGAATGTCCGCTGAAAAGCGACATCGCCGCGCTCGCGCCGAAAGCGCAAGGGCAGAATGCACCCGCCGGGCAGGTTGGGCTCTCGCGCACAAAGAGCGCGAGCAAGATCGAAACTGCATGAAGCTTTGCGAACGTGCAGGCACGTGCGCTTGTATGAAACTTGAGTTTTCAGGCAGTGCATTTGTGCGCAACGTATAGCGCCATTTGTTTTTAGGCATTCAAGCGTGAGCGGCCATCGCTACTTTCAATGGCCTGGCTCTTGAAGGTGCGAAGCGAGAGGAATATATTGAAGTCCTTCTCGCCAAGCACCGGTCTTGAGCGGGAATTGATGGCCGCTATCATAGTGGGCCTTCAGGGCCGAAAGCGCAGTCCGTGTTGCCCACGGCAGTCGCATGTGCCGGCGTGAACCGATCGATTGTCGGGGAGTCGCCGCCACCGCCCGAATGCGCCGCGTGCGCACGAAAAAAGGCCTTCATCTGACGATGAAGGCCTTTTACTTTGTACCGCTCAATTTTGCGCGTTGCGTGCAGTGACGCGATCAGTGATGCGCAGGGTCGGTGACGAAGCCGAGCTTCGTGAGGCCGCCGCTTTGCGCGGCAGACATCACTTGGGCCACGCGTTCGTATTGCACCTTGCGGTCCGCGTTCAGATGCAGTTCCGGTTGCGGCGTGGTTTGCGCCGCGGCTGCGATCTTCTGGTTCAGCGCCGCGTCGTCGACCTGCGTGCCGTCCCACAGCACAGTACCGTCCGCTTCGATCGAGATATTGATCTGCGCGGGCTTCGTGTCTTCCTTCTGGCTGCTCGCATGCGGCAGGTCGATCTTCACGGCGTGACGGATTACCGGAATCGTCACCATGAAAACGATCAGGAGAACCAACATGACGTCGACGAGCGGCGTCATGTTGATTTCGTTCATCAGGCCATCGTCGTCGTCGCTGGCAAAGGGGCTCATCGCCATGATACTTGCCTCCGCTCTTTAGTGGCTGCGCGCAGCGACACGCAGGTTGCTCGTGTTGCCTTCCTTCGCGCCGCCGCGTGCGGTCGAGGTGAGGCGCGCGCCCGTCACGAAGAAGGCATGCAGGCCGTGCGCGAAGCGGTTGAGCTTCGTGACGATCGCCTTGTTGGCGCGGGTGAGGGCGTTGTAGCCGAGCACGGCGGGAATCGCGACAAAGAGGCCGAAGGCGGTCATGATGAGCGCTTCGCCAACGGGACCCGCCACGGCGTCGATCGAGGTTTGACCCGTTGCACCGATCGTAAGCAGTGCGTGATAGATGCCCCACACCGTGCCGAACAGGCCGACGAACGGCGCCGTGCTGCCGATCGAGGCGAGAATGGCGAGCCCGCTTTGCATCTTCGCGACCGACTCGTCCATCGTGTCCTTGAGGCACCGCGTGACCCAGTCCGACACGTCCATGCGGTCGTGCAGATGCGGCTGGGTCTGGTGATGGTGGTCGGCGGCTTCCTGGCCCGACAGCGCAAGTGCGAGGAACGGGTTGTCTTCGCGCGAGCCGCTGCCGAGCTTCTTCACGCCGTCGGCGAGATCGTCCGAATGCCAGAACTGCTGCTCGGCGTTCTTCGTGAGGCGTTTCAGGCGCGCGACATTCCAGCCTTTCACGACGATCACGCACCACGACAGCACGGACATGATCAACAGCGCGAGCGCGATGCCGCGTGTCACGAAATCCCCTTGCGCCCAGACGTGGGCGATACCGTAGTTCTGCATTCCTGATCCTCTTTATTCAATTCATGAAAGCGTGTGACTTCAGCCCGTCAATTGTTCAGGCTGAACTCGAATGGTTGCGTGTAGGCCGCGCGGACGGCTTCGCCGTTTTCCAGGTAAGGCTTGCACGAGCTTTGGCGCATCGCGTCGAGCGCGGCGTCGTCGAGGCGGGTGGAGCCGCTCGACTTCTTCAGCTCGATGTTCTCGATCTTGCCCGTGAGTCCCACGACGAAGTGCACGAATGCCGTGCCGGTTTCGCCGCGCCGGCGCGAGAGCGTCGGATAGTCGGGCTGCACGATGCGGCAGTCGAGGTGCGAGACGTTCTTCGGCGCCGAGAGCGCCATGGTCGGCTTGGCGTCGGTGGCCGCCGCGGCTTGCGGTGCCGGTGCGGGCGGCGTGGGAGCCGGCGGCGTGGGTGCCGTGGGCGCGGTCGATTCGATCGCGTGCTGCGAGGGCGTTTCGGCCACGGGCAGCGGTGTTGGCTTGGGCTTGGGCTGAACTTTCGGCTTCTCGCGCGTCACGTGCGGGACCGGCTTGGGCGGAGGCGGCGTGGGCGTGGACTGAATCGCAGCGGGGGCG